>JAQVXL010000016.1 GCA_028709235.1 Desulfotomaculaceae bacterium | reverse complement strand
CAACTGTCCTATAGGTAATCCCATTTTGTATTTGCCGGCGTTTCCAGCTAAACATACTGTCATTACTGGAGGATTGGCCATATCTTTTAACCCCCTCTGTATTGTTGATATTTAATATTGCTCTTGATTTGCCGATTACCTCACTTCCAGGTTTGCTTAGACAGTCCACCCCCTCATGATCATGAATCTCAAAAAATGGCTTGGACCACCCCCTTTAAACACCAACAAAAAAAGGACAAAGTCAAGCTCTTTAAGCTAGCTCTGTCCCCCTTTCCGCAATGGGAGGCACTGCAGTTTCCCACGGCACCCTGACGTCCAGGCAACCTTACATTCAAATTTAGGCTTGCATGGCTCGGAGAACTTTGGTATTTTATTTTGAATACACCAAAAAGAAAACGGCAAAGCCGCAATTTCCACCTCTTAGTAAGTCAAACGCCTTGCATGGTAACCATTTCAGTGGGCGACCGGCTTTCGCATAGTTTTGCCAAAAACGTCTGCAAACCCAATATTTACATTTTATAATTAACTATTCAAAAAATTAACCACATACATTTGGATGTTGTTTAATTCTAATATTCGATAATAATGCAATATATCCTTCAAAAATAAAAAATAATTTATCAAAACAGATAAGACTTATTACAAATAACTATAGGTGCAAATCCCAATATATTACAATTGGACAGTTATACGATTACGATTGGTCCAAATATTCTCTATATTTAGATTAATCGATATTATCACAACCTTTAAACAAATCCATTTATTTTTTTCTTAAGTTTAAGATAATTTTCAGTAAAATACACTGGATTCTGCGCTTCCCGGTGGTCAAATCCATAGGCCCTTCTGCTTACGGTCAGAACAGGCGGCGTCTGTATTCTTTTTGCAACGCCCATGCCGAGGTAAAGCTTCCACCACTTTTCCAAATCCTCAATAAATACATCTGGTTCGGGGAAAAGCTTTTTCACCAGGCCTGGGCGGCAGCCAATCTTTTCTTCCAGACAGCCCGCGGCGTACCAGGTAAGGATTTCCTCAGGAGTCGACCTGTCCCATTGCTCCATAAACGCCCGGAAAAGATAATCATGGTAAGGATATACTAATGGATCCCCTTTCCCCTGATCAACATCCTGCTCAAAGGATAGTTCGGCGCTGGGGACAAGGTCTATGATCTCCCGGGGAATTACCTCCCGGCAGTATATACATTCATTAAGGAATACTGCCAAATCATAAACCTGGTGCTTCCATAAATCAGCCAGGGCCGCCAGAAAACCGGCCAGATCACCATAGAGCGTGCCATAACCGACCGTCATTTCACTCTTGTTGGCGTTGCAGGTAAACCCGCCGCCAAAGGCTGCCGCCGTACCGGCGAGAACTCTGGCCGAGCGGTCCCGGGCCTGGATATTTTCCTGCACAAACGAAGAAACAGACAGGTTGAACTGGCTGCCGTCCTTGGAGTTCTGAATCGGAGTCTCACCGATCTGCCTGACGGTATACTCAAAGACTTCTTGGATGGGCATGATGGTATAAAGGCATCCCAGGTTGTGCGCCAGCCTGGCCGACAGGTCTTTTGTAGTCTTAGAACTATATATGCTGGGCATGTTTACCAGCAGTAGACGCTCTGGCTCAAGTATTTTGTTGTAAAGGCAGGCGCTCACAGCCGAATCGATCCCGCCTGA
Organism: Desulfotomaculaceae bacterium; assembly: GCA_028709235.1. Taxonomy (GTDB): domain Bacteria; phylum Bacillota; class Desulfotomaculia; order Desulfotomaculales; family Pelotomaculaceae; genus Syntrophopropionicum. The sequence goes on along the minus strand of JAQVXL010000016.1, from coordinate 36,922 downwards.
TACACCTATTACTACTTTTTCTATGCCTGCCGCTTGCAAAAACTTGCCGATACCGTAGTGCAGAGATTTGTATATGCTGTCAATTCCGCCGTCGTCCAGTTCTCCAAGCGCCGGTTGGCTTCTAAAGATTCCGTCTTGTTCCATTTTTACAATCTTTAATTCCTCAACAAAGGCAGGGCAGCTGTCTATAACTTCACCAGACCTGTTGTACACAGTACTGCAACCGTCAAAGGTGTATACAGTTTTACCGTTATTTTGGATCCCGACATTGTCGACATAGATTAAGGGAACTCCTGTTTGCGAAACTTGCCGGGAAAATATCCTGTGACGCTTGTTGTTCTTCCCCCTTGTATAAGGCGAGGTGGAAATATTGACAAACAGATCGACCTGGTCTTTCCAGTTTATCAATGATACCGGCTTAACGGCATGGTCCTCGCTCCAGACGTCCTCGCCCAGGATGCAGCCTAATCTGATCTCATCTCCGTCTATCACTAGATCAACCGGGCTCAGCATTTCCTCCAACCCGCTCCCTATTTCCTCCGCCAGCCGGCGCAGGCTGTAAAAATGCCGTGTTTCATCGAATGCACGATAACTAGAGTTGAGCATCTTAATCCGGAAAGGATACGGAAAATTATCTCCTCCACACAGCCTGCCGTTTTTCGCTATAAAAAAAGCATTGTACTTGCGCACCCTGCCGTTATCACCAGTTTTATTCCAGTCCACCCCAACATTGCCGAAAAGTACACATATTCCATCAGAAGCTTTCACAATTTTACGGCCGAGGTTCTCGCAATCCCTCAGAAAAGCTTGCTGTTCCCATATGTCACCAATCAGATACCCAGGCACAGCCATTTCCGGAAATATCACCATCTGCGCGTTTTTCGAGCGTGCTTCAGCGATCATGTCCAACATCTTCCTACTGTTCAAATCAGGCCTGCCGGCGATGACCTCCATTTGACCGATTGCTATTCTAAGCAAGAATGCCTCACTCCAATTGCTATAAATCTTCTGTTGAACATTAAAATTATACACCAAAGATAATTCAAATGGTAGTGGGCCGGACAGATAGCGATTTTTCACTGCAGCGTACTGACGATAGGAGTTGTACCAGGTTGAATTCCTATTGTTGAATACACAGTTTCATCTTCCACTACAACTTTATCCCCGGTATACGATTTACGCAGGATCTCCTCCAGCTCGCTGATCAAAGGCAGGCGCGGGTTGGTGGTTGTGGTCTGATCTGCAAAGACCTTTTCCGCTAGTTCCGGGATCTTGGACATAAATTCTTCCCGGTCTATACCCAGCTCGGCAAAGGTGGCCGGTATCCCCAGGGACCGGCTCAATCCGGACACCGCTTCAATCAAGCTACGCACACCCTCTTCCTGCGTTGCTGCGGGCAAACCGAGGTGGGCGGCAATCTGCCGATATTTTTCCGGCGCGATGTAGTGCTCGTACTTTGGAAAAGAAACAAACTTGCTGGGCAATCCGGCGTTGTACTCAACAACATAAGGCAGCAGCACGGCATTGGCCCGCCCGTGAGTGACGCCGAACTCTCCCCCCACCTTGTGGGCCAGAGCGTGGTTGATACCCAAAAAGGCGTTGGTAAAGGCCATCCCGGCTATGGTGGAGGCATTATGCATTTTCTCGCGGGCTATCTGGTCTTTTTCACGCCAGGAAAGCGGCAGATATCTAAAAACCAGCTCGATAGCCTTTAAACAAAGGGCGTCTGTGTAATCAGAGGCCATCACTGAAACATAAGCCTCTATGCCGTGAGCCAGCACGTCCATGCCGGTATCGGCCGCCAGACCGCGAGGGAGTGTCTCCACAAAGTCCGGGTCGATAATGGCCACGTCCGGCGTCAGTTCGTAGTCCGCCAGGGGATACTTGATGTCTTTCCCCCGATCGGTTATTACCGCGAAGGCTGTTACCTCGGAACCGCTCCCGCTGGTGGTGGGGATAGCCACCAGCCTGGCCCGGCGGCCCAATTTGGGAAATTTATAAGTGCGCTTGCGAATATCCAGAAACTTAAGCCTTAAAAACTCAAATTCCACCTCGGGGTGTTCATAAAAAAGCCACATCCCTTTGGCCGCATCTATGGCGGAACCGCCGCCCAGGGCGATAATGGTGTCAGGCTGAAAAGAATTCAATAATTCAAGCCCTTTTGCGACCAGGGCCAGAGACGGGTCGGGTACAATTTCACTGAACACTTCTATTGCCGGCCTGTTTTCCCTCTTAGCCAGGTGGTATTTGATCTTGTCCAGGTACCCCAGTTCAACCATTGATTTGTCTGTCACGACCAAGGCCTTCTCGATCCCGGGCATTTTGGCCAAATACTGAATGGAACCTCTCTCAAAATAAATCCTTTCCGGCACCCTGAACCACTGCATATTCACCTGTCTCCTGGCCACTCTTTTAATATTGAGCAAGTTAACGGCGCTGACATTGGCCGTGGTGGCGTTTCTGCCGTATGAGCCGCAACCCAGAGTTAGCGAAGGCATATTGGTGTTGTAAATATCACCGATGGCGCCATGAGTGGACGGCGCGTTGACGATAATCCGTCCGGCCATGACCCTGCGGGCAAATTCGTCGACCAGTTTTTCATCAGAAGTATGAATCACCGCCGAGTGCCCCATCCCACCATACTCCACCATCTGTTCGCACAGTTCAATCCCTTCCCGGGAGTTTTCCGCCAGGTAATAAACCAAAATCGGGCTCAGCTTTTCTCTCGAAAGGGGGTATGCCGGACCCACCCCGTCCGACCTGGCTATGAGAATTTTGGTTCCTTCCGGCGCCGCAAAACCGGCCATTTGGGCAATAGCGCCGGCAGTCTTGCCCACCACATCCGGGTTCAGAGAACAGCTCTCCCCGCAGGTAGCTAACTGCTCCAGCAATTCCGCTTCATTTTTATTCAGGAAATAGCAGCCGTTCTCCACTAAAAGAGACTCTATCTCTCCGGCCACATCCCTGTCCACAATTAAACCCTGCTCTGAAGCGCAGATCATACCATTGTCAAAGGTCTTGCTGAGAATCAGGTCCGTAACCGCCCGGCGCAGGTTGGCGGTCTTCTCAATATAACATGGTACGTTGCCCGGCCCCACCCCAAGGGCGGGCTTGCCGCAGCTGTAAGCGGACTGAACCATACCCGCCCCTCCGGTAGCTAGGATGAGAGAGACTTTCGGGTGTGCCATCAGTAGTTTTGTTGCTTCAATAGAAGGTTCTTCAATCCAGCTGATGCAGTTTTCGGGCGCACCCGCCTCGACCGCCGCGTCCAGCATTATTTTGGCCGCCGCGGCGCTGCACTGCTGTGCTCCCGGATGGAAGCTGAAGATAATGGGGTTTCTTGTTTTTATAGAGATCAGTGACTTGAACATGGTGGTTGAAGTAGGATTGGTCACCGGCGTAATCCCTGCTATTACTCCTACTGGTTCCGCCACTTCTTCGTATTCATCTTCTTCGTCAATTCTTATAACACCTACGGTCTTGCTGTACTTGATACTGTGGTAAACATACTCCGTGGCAAAGATATTCTTCACAATTTTATCTTCGTAAACTCCCCGGCCTGTTTCTTCTACAGCCATCCTGGCCAGTTCCATGTGCCGCTCGAGCCCGGCCAGGGCCATAGCCTTGACGATCCCGTCCACATCTTCCTGGTCAAGTTCCATAAATTTACACAAAGCGTCCTGAGCCTTTTCCGCCAGATTATCAATAAACTTTTTGCAATCATTCCGGGAGTCCTTCCCTGTATCTTGTTCCGGCAATACCTCATCTCCTTAAAATTCCTACTTGTCTAGGAAGTATCTCCACCAAAACTGTTAATATTCCACTGCCATTTCTTGAAATAAAATGGCGTTATTTAAACTTGCACCATAGGGGTAAAGTTTGCTTTTTACATGCGAATGGGACTGTTTTTTGCAATCTCCCAGACAACAAAAAACCAGGTCGGTGACCTGGTACAAACTACTTTAATGATGTGGAAATTTTTATTATTTCTTCTGCGGGCAGATCTCCGGATACTGAAAAGGCCCATTCATCCTGCCACCATCTCAGCGTTGTGACGGTACCGGAAACATGATCACCCGGTTCCGGCCTGCTTTCCTTGATAAATCCCTGCCAGCCATTAATATTAACATTGGAAACCTGTGATAGTTTTTCAATAAATGCAAAATCATCCGCCTTCAGCCGGCTCTGGCTGACTGTAAAATAATTGCTGCCGGTCCGGTAGTCTTGCGAAACTTCATCTGCAAGCCAGGTTACATTTTCAAGCACAGATCCCTGGGGTAGGTAGACCGGTTTCGCTGGGATAAAGTCCCCATGCCTGGGAGTTGCTTCTAATGTCCCATCATAAGGAGTAGCCATGCCTACCCCCATACCGGGTGGGGCAGATGTGACCAAAGCTGTTTTCTGCTCCTCCGCCGGCCGGGGTTCATCTAATCCCTCCGGGGCAGTGTCATCTGCAGGCGCCGGTGATCGGTCCCGCGAAATCCTCGCCATACTCCCGGGTTGCTCTTGCACCGACTCCTTTACTGTGTTTTCCGGCTCTATTCTCTTTTGATCCTCAGGATTCCTCACTGCATCAGAATCTAGAATCTGCACTTCATTTAAAGCGCCTAAAATACCTTCATTATTATCCCCGGCAGCGATTTTATCCGTCGTCGGCGGTAGCTCGACGCTGTCCACGGCGCTGTCAGTGTATTGTTTGTTATCCTGATCGGATATAGCGACCTGCTGTTGATTAACCGGGTTAAAGTTACTGCTGTAGATTAGAAAACCCGCCGCCAGAACCACAAAAAGCAAGGCCGCCGCAACTGCCGGTGTTTTCAGCAATGTTGCCAGGCGTGAGGGCAAGGTGTTCCTCTTCTCGTCAAGTATGCTCTTTTCAATGCGCTCACTGAGATAGCGGGGCACATCTATATCGGCAACCATTTCACAAATAACCTGCCTCAGGGTATTATCCGCATTTTCTAGATTATGGTACTCACTTCGGCAGGATGCACATTCCTTCAGGTGGCGCTTTACTTGCCGCTCTTCGTTTTTGGATAGTGTTTCATCCAAAAAATCATTCAACATTAGTATTGTATTATCGCAACTCATACTCCCGACCTCTTTCTAATTATCTGCGGAAGCAGTCTTCCCTCTAGATAGGTTTTACTGTCAGGCTCTTTTTAATCATATTTCGTGCTGAGTTCAACCGTGACTTTACTGTACCAACAGGAATACCCAGTATATCCGCCACTTTTTGCACGCCAAAATCCATTCCGTAATACAGGGTAAGGACCAGGCGGTGCTCTGGTTTAAGATCCAGAATGACTTCTCTTAAATCCAGCCTGCTTTCTATACTGCTATGGATATCCTCACTGCCATTCTTTAAGTTCAAAGACATTTTATTCAGCGCTTCATTCTCCCGGTTGAGTTTTCGCAGTCTGTCGTAACACCTGTTGACAACGATCCTGTAAAGCCAGGTCTTAAAAGATGATTCCATTCTGAATGATTTTATTTTCCGGTAACAGGTCAAAAAGGATTCTTGGACCACATCTTCCACCTCATCGCGGTCGCGCAGAACCATGAACGCAGTACGATACGCGTCCGCTGAATATTTTCGGACCAGTTGGGAAAAAGCTTCATTGTCGCCCGATTGGGACAACAAGATCAGATTTTCATCAGACAAAGTTACTCACCCGGTGTTTCATTATCTCAAGAAAGGCCTTTATAAACTTAGACGGTAGATATGCCGCAAGGGTTCACATGCAGATCAACTTGACTATTGACAAGGCGATCCCCAAAATGACATAATTAAAATGGAAATATATGGGGGGGTGTCGGGAACACAGCGCGGTCCGGAACCCGCTACACGGTTCGATTCCGTGTCTCCCCAAAGAAAGGAAGCCCTGGCTTTAAGCTGGGGCTCTCCGATTTTTCCGGCAGGTAACAGCCTTAAGCTGTAAACCTCTCGTTCACTTTAATTATATCTTATAGTGCCGCAACAAAAAACATAATTGTATGTATACAGTATTATCTGAAAATTTCATCAATTCTAATTGCCAAATAATAGTGACGCCTGGTATTATATATATACATTGAAATTTTTACCTCGCAAAGGGGGTAAAAACGTGCATCCATTATCAGTATATGAATATGAATTCTTATATGGGCATAGAATGGCTACAGTTTTCAAGTTAAACGGGAGCATAAAAATAATCGGCTTCATCAGAGGGGATACCTTTGAATTAAGGGTCTTAACAATTGGCAGTAATCCCCGTAGAAAAGGCTTGGGGAAAATGGCCCTGCAATTTTTAAGACCCAGATTTAAAAAAATAGCAGTAACTGAAATTTGCAAAGAAGCCCTGCCATTTTGGTTAAAAATGAAAGAGTGCGGACTTGTAGATAAACTGTGGACCATAAAAGACGGGAGAACTTTATATTTAATCAAGGGCGCCAGAAAGCTGATTAAAGCTGGTTAACAGGCATTAACCAAAGGGCGCCAGGAATCCAGGGTCTTTTTTGCATAAAAACGCCCCCAAAAGTTACAGGAGGCGTGAATATACATTTTAGCAACGTTTAGACGATATCCGTTCTGCTGTTACCAGACTTCCGCAAAAGCCGCATTATTATATATAGCTTCTAGTTTTGCCTTGTGCCCTTTTTCCATCAATGCCAAGGCTTCAAATATTTGCTTTTGCTCAGCGCTTTGACTGGCGTTTGCCAGAGCGGTATACATGTCCATTCCCTCTTGTTCTCTTTTCATAGCCAGGGCAACAGCATCCACAAATTTCATATTTAAAGATATTTCTGGTTTTACTACGGTTTCAGATACTTTATAATCTATGGTCTCTGCAAACACCAGTGGTTTGGCATCAGTTTTCAAATAAGCTTCCAGGTCTTCTTTGTGCTGCAGCTCGTCTCCCGCTAGTTCCTTAAACAACTGTTTTACTGAAGCATCCTTGGCTTTCTCTGAAATTGCTGTATACAGCTCGTAGGCATCAATCTCACTTTGCACCGCAATACTCAAAATCTTTTTATACTCTTCTGCCATCAAATAATTAACCTCCCTCTCTTTTTTTGCTTTAGTGTAACGCAAATTCATTTAGCTTGTCAATTTAATTTTGGATATTCAGGTTAAAAGCTCATTATTTGAGTTTATTTTCCACATTCGCTGACTATATATTCTAGGAACACGGTGGCTGATCATGCACACAACTTCATAATTTATAGTACCCAACATCCCTGCCACATCGCTGGCCGTAATTTCCTGATCTCCCTGGCGTCCGATCAGAACAGCCTCGTCACCCACCTTAACCCCGGGGATGTGGCCCACGTCAACCATGATCTGGTCCATGCAGACCCGGCCGACCACAGGCGCCCGCTGGCCGCGGATCAACGCGCAACCTTTCGTAGAAAGCAGCCTGGAATAGCCGTCGGCGTAACCCAGCGGAAGCGTGGCAATAACGGTACTTTTTTCAGTTGTGTGGGCGCACCCGTAGCTCACTTTAAAACCGGCGGGAACATCCTTTACATAAGCGACTTTTGCCTTAAGGCTCATTACCGGTCGCAGTTTTATAATACTTTTATCCACTTCGTCAGAAGGGTATAAGCCGTATATAATAATCCCCGCCCGCACCAGGTTCAGATGAGTTTCAGGCATTTCCATCAGGGCAGCGCTGTTTGCCGCGTGTTTTAGGGGAATTTCAAGCCCGTTCCGGCGCAGCTCTTCAATCATGGCGGTAAACTTAAAGAACTGTTCTTTTGTATAGCTCTTATCGGCAGAATCGGCAGCGGCAAAGTGAGTAAATATCCCCTCTGCTTCCAAATACTGATTCCCGGCCAGGTCAAGTATATCCTTTACCGCTTCCGGTCCGGCAAGCCAGCCGATCCGGCCCATCCCGGTATCGATTTTAAAATGAATCCTGGCCCGCGTCCCTGCGGCAGCGGCAGCTTCGGCCAGGTTCAGGGCCATAGCGCGGGTATAGACAGCCTGGGATAAACTGCCTTTAACCACATCAAGAGACTGTTCGGGTGTCAGGCAACCAAGTACTAATATCGGGGCCTCAATTCCAGCCTCCCTCAACGATAAACCTTCATTTGTTCTGGCCACGCCAAGCCAGTCAGCCCCGCTGGCTAAAACCGTCCGGCTGACTTCTACTGCCCCATGACCGTAGCCATTGGCCTTGACCACTGCCATCACTTTAGCTGAAGAACTGGTTACCCTTCTAATTTCACTCATGTTGCCAGCTAAAGCATCTAAATCAATTTCCGCCCAAACAGGCCTGATAGACAAAAAACCACACCTCTTTATTCAGATAATTCCATTTAGCATATTGTCTTTATAATACTATTTTATCAACAAAAAAAAACCCCTGTTAAAAAACAGGGTAAATAATTCTTAAAATTGCATCTATATTATCTGTGCTGTGGTTCATGGCGGCTGTCCCAAAGCAAAAACAAGTATACACTCAAATAGGCTGCCATTGTTACCAGAGAGAATATGAAGTATTTCACTGGGGACCCTCCTTTCGTCCTGCCCAAAGTACATCGGGTGCTGATATGTTAAAATTTATCTGGCGAGGTCCTTCGCTGATTATTAAAATTGTTACTATTAATTATATTGTATACAATATTTTATAATACGCAATACTTTATACAGAATTCATTAAAACAATTTATAATTGAGCCTGTTTTTTTAAAAAAAAAGAACCTTTTTAAAAGGTCCCTTTTGCTGTCGAAAAATTATAATTTGCTATCAATGACGCTTAAAATCGACAGGTCCTCAGCCTAAAACCTCGCCCAGCTCACAGTATTCCATGTTCAGCGATTCCCCCACTGCCCGGCAGGTAATCTTACCTTTATAAATATTGACACCACGGGCGAGTGCGCTGTTTTTCATAACTGCGTTCAGATAACCTTTATTAGTAAGCTCCAGAACGTATGGCAGGGTGGCGTTGGCCAGGCTAAAGCTGGAAGTGCGGGCTACCGCGCCGGGCATATTTGTCACTGCGTAATGAATAACTCCGTATTTCTCATAAACCGGGTTGCTGTGCGTGGTAGTCCGGTCCATAGTCTCTACAGAACCGCCCTGGTCAATTGCTACATCAATAATTACTGACCCAGGCTTCATTTGCTTGACAAAACTCTCAGATACTAGCTTGGGTGTTTTTGCTCCTACAACTAATACCGCCCCAATTAAAAGGTCTGCATAACGCACTGAACGTTCAATATTGCACTGGTTTGATATCAGGGTTTTGATCTTGTTCCCGTAAATGTCATCCAGATTACCCAGCCTTTCTGTACTCCGGTCTATTATAGTTACCTGCGCGCCCATACCCGCGGCGATTTTAGCCGCGTTTGCCCCCACCGTTCCGGCGCCGATAATAACCACATCCGCTGCGGGTACACCCGGCACACCGCCAAGGAGAATGCCCCGGCCGCCGCGCGGCTTTTCGAGAAAGTGCGCACCGATCTGCACCGCCATCCTGCCGGCTATTTCACTCATCGGCATTAGCAATGGCAGTATGCCGCTGTCAAGCTGGACAGTCTCGTAGGCAATCGCAATAACTTTTTTTTCAACTAGAACTCTGGTGAGTTCCGGTTCACTGGCCAGGTGCAGATATGTAAACAAGACCTGCCCCTCACGCAGCAGAGAGTATTCCTGGGGAAGAGGTTCCTTTACCTTCAATATCATATCTGACCCTTCAAATACTTCCGCGTGAACAGTAAGTATTTCAGCCCCTGCTTCCTTATAGGACTCGTCGCTGATACCGCTTCCCAGACCGGCTCCGGATTCAACCAGCACCTTGTGCCCCGCAGAGGTCAAGGCCTGGACCCCCGCAGGTGTGACAGCTACACGATCTTCATTTGTCTTTATTTCTTTGGGTATACCAACTTTCAAGGTGACCACTCCTGCTGATAAGAATTTATTTTAGGACAATATCTACTTTTTATGAAATTAACTAAAACCAACAAGGGGTAAAACTATGATTAAGACTTGTAATATTTGTGCTTGGGTTAGGGCTGGGACAAGCCAGTTCCTTCATAGCAGCCGGCATAGTTGATATAATATCACCGGCGATTAAACTCATCATCCCTTTTTCCTCCGCGGCAAGGTCGCCGGCCAGACCATGCAAATATGCCCCGGCCGCAGCAGCGCGGACCGGTTTGAGCCCCTGGGCGACCAGTGAGACGACTATCCCTGTAAGAACATCCCCGCTTCCTCCCGTGGCCATTCCCGGGTTTCCGGTGGGATTAATGTAGACAGCGCCATCCGGCGCTGTCACCACTGTCCGGGCGCCTTTCAGCAGCGTGACCACGTTCCAGGCGGCCGACGCTTTAACTGCGTTGCCAATCCTGTCCGCCTGGATATCTTTTGGCGCTACCCCCATCAGCCTGGCCATTTCGCCCGGATGCGGCGTTATTACAGCCGGGGCCTGTAAATTACCTAGTATGCCTGTTTCCCCAGCCAGGGCGTTAAGCGCGTCTGCGTCCAGCACAAAAGGGATTTTTATGGCAGGCAACAGTTCCTTAACCAGTGTTACGGTCTCGGGCGCCTGGGAAAGCCCTGGCCCTATGGCTAGCACATCCATGTTCTCAAGAAGTGACAGAATCCGCGAGCGGGCCTCCCGGCTCAGGCTGCCGCTGCCGGTGTCCGGCAGTGGGACAGTCATTGCCTCGGTAAGTTTTCTCTCCATAATATCGTGAAGTGTTTCAGGAACCGCGACAGTGACCAGGCCCGCCCCGGCCCTTAACGCGGCTTCGCCGGCCAGACTGGCAGCTCCGGTCATCCCCCGGGAACCGGCTACTACAAGCACTCTCCCGAAATTACCTTTGTGTGCGGGGGATAGTCGGGGCGGCAGCCATTTTTTTACACATTCAGCTGTGAGCAAGTATCTTTGGGGAGCCTCTTTATCGACCAACACACCGGGCAGAGATATATCCGCTACGGTAATCTGACCCGCGAAACCAGCGCCCGGTTCAAGATACAACCCTAACTTGGGCAGACCAAAAGTCACAGTATGATGCGCCCTGATACAAGGCCCGTTTACCCTGCCGGTACCAGCCTCTAGGCCGGAGGGGATATCAACAGCTACAACCGGCTTGCCGCTATTGTTAATCACCTCGATAACACGGCCTGCACTATCCCACATTTTGCCATGAAATCCGGTCCCATAAATGGCGTCAACAATAAGGTCCGTTTTTATTAAAGCCAGCTTAACAATGTTAATCCCATCGCCCTTGTGCACAGAATAAATTTTCTGCCCCATCTTCCGCCATATATCAAGGTTAACAGCTGCATCCCCGGTAATTTCACCTACATTAACGATTGAAAACACTTTAACCTCGGCGCCCTTATTCAAAAGGTGGCGGGCAATAACCAGCCCGTCTCCCCCGTTATTACCCTTACCAATAAAAATAGTGACTACCTTGCCCCGGAAACCGCCCATCACGCGCCGGATCAGATCTACCACCCGGATGCCCGCGTTTTCCATTAAAACCAGGCCTGATATACCATATTCTTTTAAAGCTGCCCGGTCCAGCGCCTTCATTTCATCCGCAGTAACGATCCGCAACTTATTATACCTCCTCACCCGCTGCAATGGCGAAAGCCACCGCGTTTTCACGATTATGAGAAATGCTGATCAGTATCGAGGCAATTCCTTTTTCTTTTGCTATTTCAGCTGCTGCGCCGTGCAGCTTAATCTCTGGGCGGCCGCCGCCTGTCCTATGCACTTCCACATCCACAAAGCCGCATCCGGCCAGGCCGGTACCCAATGCCTTCAAAACCGCTTCTTTGGCTGCAAAACGAGCTGCGTAGCAGGGAAACCGGTCTCTTCTCGCATTACAAAAATTCCTCTCGCCAGGGGTGAAAACCTTCTCCAAAAAACGGTCACCACTACGCTCATACGCCTGTTTTATCCTTGCAATCTCGATAATGTCAGTTCCGGCGCCAATCAATCCGGACGGCGGTGTATTTCGCCCTATCGCCAACACCCCATTTTTCAGAAAGATGCTTGAAATTTCATCAAGTGATCTGCATTCGGGCTGCAATACTATTATTTTCTCCAGTTAATATGAAAAACCTGCCTGAACAATCGCAAATATTTCAGCCTTACCGGAGGTTTCACCTGTTTACGGCCGATATTGCATTAATCTTCAGGCAGATCTTAATAATCCTCATGCATTTCTAGAAACCCAATATCTTCCTTAATTTTTTAGCCTGAGCCCGGCTAACCGGGACTTCGCTGCGTTCCTTGTCTTCAACTACCAAATTATAGGTGCCGTTGAAAAACGGAACAATTTCTTTTACTTTGTGCAGGTTAACCAGGTAGCAGCGGTGCGTCCGGAAAAAAATCTGCGGGTTCAGCCTTGCTTCCAGCTCTTTCAGGGTGAACCGCGTATAAAGCTTATCAGCTGCAGTTTTTATATATACATTATCCTGTTCAGTAAAAGCGTAGAAAATATCAGAACCGCCGACAAGGATTGTTTTACCCTGCTTTTCCGCGGGGACGCGGTCAATCTTTAACTGTAAATTTTCCGGCTGGATGGTTTTGATTTCGCTTTCCTGCAGTACGCGTTCTTCCCGCATTGTTCCGGCAGGCGCCGCTGCGTCTACCATTACCTCCCGGGTAATCTTCAGCACCTTGTCAATGGCTTTTTTCAGGCGTTTAGGTTCCACTGGTTTTAAAATATAATCTATTGCATTAACCTCAAAAGCAGACAAAGCAAACTCATCAAAAGCTGTTACAAAAATGACATAAGGCCGGTTCGGCAAATCTTGTATGGCCGCGCTCAATTCGAGCCCACTCATACCCGGCATGGAAATATCCAAAAAAAGGACCTGGTAATCCAGAGCTTTGATCAGGGTTAATGCTTCCTGAGCATTGGCGGCCTCGCCTACTATCTCAATACTGTCAAATTCACTTAATGCATACCTGAGTTCCTGCCTGGCGGGGTATTCATCATCAATAATTAATGCTTTCAATTTCACTGGCGAACCCCCCTTTCTCATTGCATTCCCCGTTGATGGGGACCCTGACATAAACCCCAGTACCCTTGTCTGTCTCGCTTTCGATCTTCAAGCCATACTCTTCTCCATAAAGGCTTTTAAGCCGCTCGTTGACATTGCTTAGACCAACCCCGTTGCCGGAACCGAAACCGGGAAGGATGATCATGGGCAGCTTTTCATTGTCTATCCCCACACCATCATCCGTAATTACAAAAAGCATTTCCCCGTCAACAAGTTTTGCTGAGATCTGAATAGTGCCAGGACCCATTTTCGGCTGAATACCGTGCTTCACCGCATTTTCAACCAGCGGTTGCAGGGTAAGTACAGGCACATTAAAATCAAGCAGGGCAGGGTCAATGTCCCGCTGAATCTTCAATTTTTCACGGAAACGGGCTTTCTCCAGGATAAGGTAAGTATTAACATATTCTATTTCTTCCCGCAACGTGTTAAAATGCCCGCGTCTCTTTAAAGTCTGGCGGAAAAAAGAGGCCAGACGGATTAAAAGCCTCCTCGCGTTTTCCGGATCTGTCCGGGTGTACGTGATTATTGTGTTTAGAGTATTAAATAAAAAATGGGGATTAATCTGGGCATGCAGGGCGTCCAATTCTGCTTTTGTCACCAATTGGGCCTGCCGGTCCAGTTCTGCCAGTTCCATTTGCAGGCCCAGAAGCTGGGCTACGGCTAAAGCCAGTTTAACAACGGCAGGCTGGAGTTCTCCCTGCCTGGTCTGATAAAGCTTGACTGTACCGGCCACCTCGTCCCTACATATCAGCGGCGCTATGACAGCAGACTGAAGCGAGCAGTTCTTTTCCGGGCATTGCAGCCCTTTCTTATCTTTGATGATGATTGTTTCTCCAGTTTCTACAGCCTGTTTTGTCGCATGAGTAATAATCGGCCCCCCAGCTTTATGGTGATCGGAGCATTCTCCAATATATGCCAGCACCTTTTCACAGTCTGTGATAGCCACTGCCGACACATCGCTGAGTTTCAGAATAATTTCGGCAGTCTTATAAGCCGTTTCTTCATTCAGACCGCGCCTGAGGTAAGGAAGTGTTTCGTTAGCAATCTGCAGGGTGGAATCAATAGGATGCTCATCGAATTCTATTTTTATAACCCTGTGTACCTGCACATATTCCACGACCATATACGTAACCAGTGCGTTTACCAGCAGCATCACGACAACAACCAGCCATAAGGCAGGTTGAACCAGCATAACCAGCACGGCTAAAAACAATTGCACCAAGCACCAGCGCAGTATAATACCGCCGTTTACGCTTGTAAAAATTTTACCCATAAACCCGCTCCCTGTTTATACAGTCAACCAAAATATCTATATCTAATAATACTATTTATATCTACAAATCACAATTATCTGTTGTTGGTAATACTCATAACCTTTCCCAGGTAATGGTTTATGCCCGCCGCGTTAAGACTTATATCATTACCCATGAATTTTACTGCAGGATGTTCTCTGTCTTTTAACCCGTAAACCGCGACCTGGTCCATCGCCATATCCCAGAGTTCTTTTTCTATTTCCCTGGCGCCGCCGCCGGAGGCTAACACCCGCCTGCCTGCCGCTTCAAAGACATTTACCTGATCCTTGAGTCTGGCAAGTATAGTGTTTACTCCTCCAGCCTTGCCGTAATGCGTGAAGTAGATATAATCAAGATCCAGTCCGGCGGCGCGTTTAAGTGTTTCCATCGCCGCGGCGGGGTCAAATTCTGGCGGTGGGGTAGAAAGCAGAGTAAAATCTGAGCCCGCCAGGCGGCTCAAGGCTTGAAAGCGCACACCCAGGGCATCGCCGCTGAAGACGCCCCGACTGGTAGGATCATGGATGATAAAATGGTGGCGGGCGTGCCCCGCAGTGTGATAGAAGGTCAGAGTCCTGCCCCCGCCCAGATCAAGCGTCTCTCCGTCTGCCGGAGTACAGATTCTTTCTCCGGGTACAGGCAAAATGGCGCCAAAAAGCTTGTCAAATCTTTCTCCATAAATCGCCCTGGCGCCGGCCGCGAGCCTGGTCGGGTCGATCAGGTGCCTGGCGCCCCTGGGGTGTACATATACCCTTGCCTGCGGCAAATCCCTGGCCATGACACCGGCCCCGCCCGAATGGTCCAGGTGAATATGAGTAACTATGATGTAGAAGACCTTTTCCGGCGGTATGCCAAGATCCTCCAACGCGTCTTTGATATGTACGGTGCCCGGGGATGGACCGGTCTCGATTAACGCTATCTTATCCGCCAGGATAAGATAGCAGGAAGTACGCTCGGGTTCCTGGTCGCAAACATCTATCTGGTATATATTGCTGCCCAAGTTTGTGATTACCGGCAAGACTAACAACTTCCTCTCTTTACATATTCTGCCTTGTCTTTAATCTAATCAATCAACCAGAATTATATCAAGAATATCTGAAAAGTTTGAAGATTGTCAATATAAAATGGCCGTCCTTTTTACCTGTCAACGGGTCAACTTTATCACAGGGAAAATATCTTGGCGCTCATGCTAGGTGTTTTAAGTAAAAAATAAAGGAATATGATTTAAATATATAGAACTTTCACAAAAAAAGTTGCTCAGGAAAGGACAGTTAAAATCAAGGAGATTACTAATCTAATTTTTAAAGACATTATAAAAACAATTCAGGAGATCTATCTTGAAAAAACAAACTGTTTACACATCTGTAAACCTGAAGAGCTGCAAGAATTGTAACATTTGCATCAATATCTGTCCCAAGGAAGTGCTGGATCCCGATGAAAATGGCTTGCCCCGCGTGAATCGTCCGGATAAATGCACTGCCTGTGGGCTTTGCGCTTCACATTGCCCGGATTTCGCGATAGAGGTCAAGCCGATACCTGATACCAAACTTTTCGCATAATAGCATGGAATAAGACCGGGACAACTTAAAGAAGAATGCTATTTTAAACCATTTAATTAATCTTCCCAGCTGTTTATTTCTTCCCAGGCGGTTTCAAACTCTTTCAGCACCGGTGGGCTAAAGAGGACAAAACGTACCTCCGTGAAACCCGGATTGCCGCTGACAAAATCCCTCACCTCACGCAGGGCTATTCTGGCCGCCCGGTCCACGGGAAAACTGTAAATGCCGGTGCTGATAGAGGGAAAAGAAACAGAGCTTATGCTCTTTTCCCTGGCCAGGGTGATACTGCTCCGGTAAGCGCTGCGCAGCAGTTCATCCTCGCCTTTTTTGCCACCCGTCCACACCGGGCCGACCGTATGGATCACATAGCGCGCTTTCAGGCGGCCGCCGCTGGTTATAACCGCCCTGCCGGTGGGCAACGTTCCTTGCCTGGCACGGATTTCCTTGCATTCGGCCAGAATCTGAGGACCGCCCGCCCGGTGAATGGCGCCGTCCACCCCTCCGCCCCCCAGTAGTCCCGAGTTCGCCGCGTTCACTATCGCCTCGGTTTCTTGCCGGGTAATATCTCCCATGATTATTTTAATAAGCGTTTCCCCTACAAAAGCTTCCATAAAGCTATTCCCCCTTTATGTTTACTTTTTTTAACGCTGCTTTTCTTTTTTTGAGTAACCGTAATGTCCGATCTTTTTGGTTATCAGCCTGTACTCACCGGAGCAGTAACCGTAAGGCTCAATCAGTTCAAAATCGGGCCGCCCTTTTTCATCAAGTATATCCTTATTATAATGAACCGCCAGGACGTCCCCCAGAAAAGCATCGTGGCTGCCGAGGGGAATTACCTGCCTGACTCGACATTCCACATTGACCGGGCATTCTGCGATTAAAGGAGCCTGCACATATGACGCGGGTACAGGAGTCAGACCTGTTTCCTTAAATTTATTTACATCTCTGCCCGACACGTTGCCGCAATAATCAACAACTTTCACCTGAGCGGCCGAAGCAATGTTGATCACAAATTCTCCGGACTCCTTGATCAACCGGTAAGAATGCCTGCCCACGGGACGCACGCTTATATAAATAACCGGAGGTTCTGAATTCATAATACCTGTCCAGGCTATGGTTATTATATCAGGGTCGACTCCCCCCAGGCAGGACGTAACAAGCACCGCCGGAACGGGGAAAAGAACCGTTGAAGGACCTTTAGTAATTTTATTAATCATGACCAACCCCTTCTTATCTTTTTTCAAAACCATTATATATTAAAATTATTAAAACCAAAAATGATATATTATTGTTATTCAATACATCATTTTAAGTCAAACCATATCATTTGGCCCATTTTCGCCGAGCAGGTCAACCGCCTCAGCCGTGGGCAGTTCCTGCACATTCTTTAATTTTCTCTCAATCGTACGGGATTTTTTAGCAGCGTTGTCAATGGTGTTGCTGGCCTCCTGCAGCTTTTTACGGGTCTTTTCAAGTATTTCGCTGAATTTTCCGAACTCGCTTTTTACAGCCCCCAGCAACGCCCAGACCTCGCTCGAACGTTTCTCTATGGCCAGGGTCTGAAAACCGACCTGCAGGCTATTCAGCAGAGCCGAAAGGGTGGTAGGCCCGGCCACTATCACCCGGCAGTCTCTCAACAGCACATCACAGAGCCCCGGCCTGCGGATAATTTCTGCATACAGCCCCTCTGTGGGCAAAAACATGATGCCGAAATCAGTTGTGTGCGGTGGGTCAATATATTTTTCTTTAATGTTTTTAGCTTCAGATTTAATCCTTACTTCCAGTTGTTTCGAAGCCTGGTCAGCCAATACGGGATTGGCCTGCTCCTGTGCTTCTATCAGCCGCTGGTAATCTTCCTGGGGAAATTTTGCGTCTATCGGCAACCATACAATATTGTTATCAGAATCCCTGCCCGGCAGCCTGATAGCAAACTCCACACGCTCCGTGCTGCCTTTTTTGGTGGTTACGTTCTTGTCGTACTGTTCATTAGTTAATATCTGTTCGAGCAGGTGGGAAAGAGAGATTTCTCCCCATACTCCCCTGGTTTTTACATTTGTTAGAACTTTTTTCAAGTCACCTACACCGGCAGCCAGGGACTGCATTTCGCCCAGCCCCTGGTGGACAAGTTCCAGCCTATCACTAACCAGCTTGAATGATTCGCCCAGGCGTTTTTCCAGGGTTTCGTGCAGTTTTTCGTCCACTGTAGCTCTCATCTGCTCCAGCTTTTGGTTATTGTCTTGTTGCAGCAAGATCAACCTTGCCTCAAACGTATCCCGCATCTTGTCCAATTTTTGCTCGTTGTTCCTGGTTAAGACATTAATCTGGCTGGAAAATGTGTCCAGTTGGTTCTTCTGGAAGGTGACGTTTTCGGTCAGGCGCGCCAGCAATGAGTCGCCCAGCATTTTTATGGAAGTATTGACTTCATCCCTGAGCCGCCTGGCATTATTGCCATGCTCCTCCCTGCTCCGGATTATTTCCTCCTTAACCGTTCGCTCAGTTTTTTCCTGGCTTTTTTCTATAGCAGCAAAATCAGCTGCAAGATCTGAAGTTCCGCTCCGGCGGCTGCTCTGGATTAATAAAACTATTAAGAGTACAACAATTACAATTGCCAGGACCAACTGGATTAAAAAACTGTTATCCATAAACTGTCTCACTTCCTTCAGCATGTATCTCGATTATATGTTCGATATCCTTGAAGAAAAATCCTTTATGAGGATATTTTACTTACTTTTTCTAAAAAAGCATCCGGGGATACCCCGGATGCATATTGTTGACAAAAACATCTATCGTGTTAAATCAGCCTTTTGACACATGAGATTTCAGAGTCAGTATCCTGGCATTACTGCAGGGCGAAACTTATCCCGCAAATTGTTTAACCAGGCTAACGCCGAAGCATTTCAACAAACTGCTCAAGGTCTGTGACCGGCGCCTGGCAGGCGTAATTCTCACAGACATAAGCGGCAGCTTTGCCATCTACTGAACGCTGTTCCTCCATGAAAGGAACCAGCTTTTCAATCTCTCCGCCGGCTTCACCCTCCGGGTGCAAAGCCATCACTGTATCAGGCATGAAAGTTTGCCTGACCGCTCTTAACATAGATTCGGTGTCAGTCTCCCCTGCTCTCCCAGCAATAACAATCTCGCGGGTCGGACCAAGCATAAAGTCAATACCCATCAGAAAGTGAGTATATCCCCACGGGTATTGCCCGATACTTCCAGAAAATGCTTTTATCTGCCTTTCAGCTATCTCTGTCAATTTCTCGTTAGCGGTCAGCCGGGCCAGACGCAATAGATTGAGCAGAGCCACCGAATTGCCGGACGGCATCGCTCCGTCGTAAACTTCTTTGGGGCGGGATATAAGCTGCTCCGCGTCCTTTCCATTAAAATAAAAACCTCCGTTTTCTGCGTCCCAGAAAAGATCGATCATCTGACTGGTAAGTGCCAGGGCTCGCTCCAGGTAGGAGACGGCAAAATCAGCCTCATACAGTTCCCAAAGCCCCCAGGCCAGAAAAGCATAGTCATCCAGATACGCTGGATAGGCGGCTTCACCATCGCGATAACGGGCCAGTAGCCTGCCGTCCGTCCGTCTCAGTTTTTGCATAATAAACTCCACAGCGCTTACCGCCGCCTCCCTGTACGCAGCTTCTCCGAACACCGCCGCTCCCCTGGCCAGGGCGGCGATCATCAGGCCGTTCCAGGAGGTGAGGACTTTATCGTCCTTGTAGGGATGCACCCGCTTTTTACGGGCGTTGAAAAGCTTATTTCGCAGCGATTCAATATAACCGGCATTTTCTTCTGCTCCATGTGTTAATTCTCCGGCCTCGTTAAAAGGCGGCGCCGCAATTAGGTTAGGGATGTTCCGGCCCTCAAAATTACCTTTAGCGGTTATGTCAAACAAGCTGCAGTATATCTCTCCATCCTTATCGCCTAAAATGTCTTTAATTTCAGCCGGAGTCCAGACATAGAATTTACCCTCCTCACCTTCTGAGTCAGCGTCCTCTGCTGAATAAAAACCTCCTTCCGGAGAGGTCATGTCTCTCAATACATATGTAAGGATTTCTTTTGCCACTCGGGCGTACAGTTTCCGCCCCGTTGCCTGGTACCCTTCAATATATGCCAATGCCAGCAAGGCATTGTCGTACAGCATCTTTTCAAAATGAGGCACCAGCCACTTTCTATCTGTTGAATAGCGGGAAAAACCATAACCGATATGATCGTATATGCCGCCCCTGTACATGCGCTCAAGGGTGTGTTCCACCATGTCCAGGGCTTCCTTGTCATTCCTGCGCTTCCAGTAGCGCAGGAGAAAGGTCAGGTTATGGGGGGTGGGAAATTTAGGCGCTGTCCCGAACCCGGCAAACTCTTTATCGAACATGCCTCTGGCCTGAAAAAAGGTTTGCAGCAGAGTTTCTTCAGTCAGTTCTTGACCCTGGCTGTCCCTTTTCCCCGCAAACAAAGCAGTGACAACCTGTTCCCCGGCTTCTGCCAGTGAAGCCCGGTCCAGCTTCCACTTTTCCCCTACCCCGGTAAGTATCTCCACCAGTCCCGGCCTGCCCCATTTTTCATGTTTGGGAAAGTAGGTGCCGGCAAAGAAAGGTTTTTTCTCAGGGGTCATTAAAACTGTCAGCGGCCATCCCCCTTGACCGGTCATGGCCTGGCATACGGACATATAAATATGATCTATATCCGGCCGTTCTTCCCGGTCCACCTTAATGGACACAAAACCGTTATTCAAAATCCCGGCTACTTCACTGTCTTCAAAAGACTCCCTCTCCATGACATGGCACCAGTGACAAGTCGAATAGCCGATACTGAGGAACACGGGTTTGTCTTCTCTTTTCGCTTTTTCAAAAGCTTCATCAGCCCAGGGATACCAGTCTACCGGATTATTAGCATGTTGAAGTAAATAAGGTGATTTTTCCTTAATGAGTCTATTAGGCACTAGTTCACCACCCATGTTATTTAAGTACTGCATATTTTTATTGTAACAAGAATGTTTGCTTTTAAAAATACAGAAGCCCCACCAGGGGGCTTCCTTTCTAAGACTCCATTTGTTTGGCCAGGAAACCCGCTGCAGTTTCTGCCAGTTTAGTTTCCAGGTTGCCCATCTGCACACCTGGTTCCTTAGAAGCGATAATAACAGTGCCTAACGTGTCCCCTCCAGAGATAATCGGGGCTATAACAGCGCAATTGAAGCTGACATCTTCATCAATAGTCAGGTAACAGGGTTCATTGAAAACAGCCATCTTTCTATCATCCATAACTCTCTCGACATCGGGACTTATCTGCTTGTTCATCAGCTGTTTTTTAGGCGCTCCAGCTATGGCGATAATCGTGTCCTTGTCCGCAATACATGAGATGTGACCCAGTGATTCGTTCAGTGAATCAGCATATTCAGAAGCAAATTCCCCCAGTTCCCCGATCGGGGAATACTTCTTCAATATGACTTCACCTTCCCTGTCAGTAAAAATCTCGAGTGGATCTCCTTCCCGTATCCTCATTGTCCGCCTTATTTCTTTCGGTATCACCACTCTACCAAGGTCATCGATGCGACGCACGATCCCTGTAGCTTTCAATCTTTGTCACCCTTTCTTATTAGTATGCTTATCCATATATACTTATACGGATCCATTGAGCCCTTAAGAGGGTTTTCATGCTCCATCCAGAAAAATAAAGGTGGGTGCCGTTAAAAAATCCAGGAAATCTACTACGGTAAAAAATGCTGCAATACTGACAAAAATCCCAGGTACCTGTCAGCAAAGTTGTCACATCTTAAAAGGCCTCAGATTGCCAATCCCTGAACGTGCCACCGGAATCTGTTATTAGCTTTAACAAAAATGGGATTTATATTAATAAAAATGTTACCAATTTGCTAGATTACTGTAAAAGAACTATCACCCCATTTGTTGGAAAAATTTTTGTAACAGCATATCTCTCAGGACGTATACGTTACGAAAGAATCTTACGAAAACAGCTAAGTTTATTATCTCCTCAGAAGGTAGGATTCTACGATGAAGGTAATTTTATTCGGCTCGATAAAATAACAATAAATAGCTTTTTAGAAAATTACCTGTGCTTCGTGAAGTATGATTTTTTAAAAAACTCCCGTATAAAGCAAAACAGCCGGCATCGCCGGCTGTTTGCTAAAAATCGTTAAATTATATAAGGAAATCATTTTTTTTATAATTTAACAACGTTTGCGGCCTGAGGACCTCGTGCACCCTGGACAACGTCAAATTCCACACTTTCTCCTTCGTCCAGCGTTTTGAAACCCTCTGATTGGATTGAAGAAAAATGCACAAAGACATCGTTGCCTTCCTCGGTTTCAATAAAACCAAATCCTTTACCCGCATTAAACCATTTTACCTTACCTTGCATTATCAAACATAACCTCCCAAATTTACCTTTCGGCATATCAACACAAATATAACTATATACCTTTATGAAGCAAGATACAAGTCATATCTTACACTTTATTATTTTAACCAGCCACAGTAGTAATTATACCTTTAGCTATTTTTATATCCACCAACTATCATTTAAAGCTCGTTTTCTGTGATAATAAGTTTTTTAATTTCTTTCCGGTTAGGAATCTTGCCTTCGGTCTTGACCTTGCCGTTAATCACTATTGCCGGTAAAGAATTTACATTGTAGGAACTGATCAACTGTTTGTCTTCTACCATGTTAACACCAGCGTCCAGATCCATTTCAGCAAGTGTGTTGATCACCTCCATCATCAACTGGTGACACCGCGGGCATCCCGCCCCGAGTACCTTGATCTCCAAAAGAGCACCTCCCACTTATGGAATCTGATTTTTGAAGCCTCCTGCCTTTCATTATTATAGGAAATTTTACTTACAGTCAGCTACCGCATAATATTACCATCTTCAGCCGTTTAGTTAGTTTTAAGCATAAAAAATATTGATACAATATGTATGAGCATAATAATACCAAATAATTATATATTGTGATTTCATTTTTTCAAGCAATATTAATTATTTACAAACAGGGTAGGGCTTACCTTCCCCCAACACAGCGTGAATTTTGCGCATCCACTCACTGACTCTTATTTGCTGGGGGCATTTTTCCTCACATGCCTTACATTGGACACATGAGCCGGCCCGGTTGGCCTCCGCCATATAATTAGCGTAAGTTCCGCGACCGAATTCTGCGTCTCCATAAGTATAGCCATCGTTAAACAATTTAATATTCCTCGGGATGTTGACTCCACTGGGACACGGCAGGCAGTAACCGCATTTGGTGCACGGGATCAGAGTCATACCCCTGTACTTCTCACTGGCCCGTTCAATAACATTTAATTCCTCCGCTCCCATGGAGCCTACACCGGAAACGTCCGCTGAGGCAATGTTTTCCTCAACCTGGCTCATGTTGCTCATACCACTGAGCAGCAGCGACACTTCCGGTTGGTTCCAGACCCACTGCAGCGCCCAATCAACAGGGGTTTTTTCGCCGCAGCCTTCAAACACCTCCAGCACCGGAGCAGGCGGTTTTGCCAGCCTTCCTCCCAGCAGCGGCTCCATGATCACCACGGCCAGCCCTTTGGAGGCCGCGTACCGCAGTCCTCTGGTCCCGGCCTGGTGTTGGGTGTCCATGTAATTATACTGAATCTGACAAAATGCCCAGGCCTCATACCCGTCAATAATGTCCTGGAATACTTCATACCGGTCATGAAATGAAAACCCTATATGCCCGATTTTGCCTTCCCGCAAGGCTGATTCCGCTCTTTGCAGCAGATTAAGTTTGAGGACCACGTTAATCCAGTTTTTTTTATCCAGCCCGTGAAACAGGTAAAAGTCAATGTGATCGGTCTGAAGCTTATTAAGCTGTTCATTCAAATACCTGTCGAAATCCTCTGTTTTTTTTATGGACCAGACCGGCGACTTGGTGGCAAGTTTGATTTTCTCCCTGTATCCATCTTGCAGTGCCTTACCCGTTACAATCTCGCTGTTTTTTTCGTGATATGGATACGCTGTGTCAACATAGTTGACGCCGCGGTCAATGGCATGGCGGATCATCCGGATAGATTCGTGCTCGTCGATATTGCCGCTCAAAGGTTTCCCGTCAACCGTAGGCAGACGCATACACCCGAAACCCAGGGCCGAAACCTGCCAGTCTAGACTGCCAAATTTTCTGTACTGCATTTAAAAAGCTCCTTTTCCCGATTTTTCTTAAGGGCAGCCTTTTCAGAAGATGATACGAATGGGCAGTTTTAGCTCATGCCCAGGAGCAAAGTAAACAGCCGCCTTTGCAGTGGGCTACTGCCCGTAGCATGTATCTTTTCCTAAGCATTTTATCCCTCCCTCATTAAAACTTATTTCTTAGTTTCCCATAAAAATATTATGATCATTGCATAATAATGATGTTAGAGATAAATCCATTGAAAATAAACAGCGGTGGGCTAATCGATAAAACATATCGCGCTCGCTGCCAGGATGCCAATTAATACTATTATCCAAGCGCAGTCCACAGCATATTAACCAAAATCTTTAAATGTGGCCGGGCAATAACCCGGCCTATAAAATACACCCGTATACCATTATTTCATATGAGGAGGCTATTCTCCGCAGGTACATTTGCACCTGTTGTTGGCCCCGTCCCAGTCAACCAGGTTCCACCAGGCTTCCACCCAGGCGGCTCGCTTATTCTGATATTTCAGGTAGTAAGCGTGCTCCCAGACATCCAGAGCGAGCACGGGCAGCAAACCCCATATGGTAAGATTCTGGTGCTTTTCGGCGGTCATAATCTCCAGCTTTCCTAAAGATGGATTGCAGCATAACAGAGCCCATCCAGAACCTTCCACCGCCACTGCCGCAGCTGAAAACTGCTTCTTGAAATTTTCAAAGCCGCCAAAGTCCCTGTCGATCATCTCCGCTATTTTTCCTGTAGCCGGACCGCCCCCGTTCGGTTTCATGCTTTCCCAGAATAATGTGTGCAAGATGTGCCCCGACCCATGAAAAGCCAACTCTCTCTCCCAGTGTTTAATCAGGCTGAAATCTCCTTTTTCCCGGGCTTCCGCTAATTTTGCATCGGCATTGTTGAGCCCGTCTACATAAGATTTATGGTGGGCGTCATGGTGTAGTTTCACTGTCTGCTCATCGTAATAAGGCTCCAGGGCATTATAAGCGTAGGGTAGTTCCGGCAGTTGATATTTTGGCATTTAAATGACCTCCTTAATATTAATTAGTACTATAATTCTCATTTAAGACAAAAACCTTACTTATCTACCTCCCCGGCTAAGATTCGCTGTTCTACTATTATACATATTCATAGCATTATACAGTCTTTTGTTTACCACTGCCCAGTTCACGTTTTTTAAAAACACCCTGATATAATCTCTCCGGTTCGGAAACGTTGTACAGTATGCGTGTTCATATACATCTAAAACAAGTAACGGCGCCACTGACCATACGCCCTCTGCATGGCTATCCGAGAAATAATTTCTAAGCGTGCCTTCCTCCAGGTCGAGACCTAATACTACCCACCCCCTGGCGCACATCGCCAGCGCAAAAAATTGTTTTTCCCACTCCTGCGGGGAGCCGAAATTGCGCTCAAGCATGCCCAACATTTCCGTTGACGGTGGGGCTGACGCTTTATTTGCTATGTTTTCAAAATAATATTTATGCAGTTTTACTGAATTAAGGGCATGTGTGTACTCAATATTCAGAGACCGGAGAGTGCAATATATCGGATTGGCCATGGACATGTCAACCTTGAGCAGCCTGGCTTCAATTTCCTTTATCTTGTTTTCATGGTCCGCCAGGTAGCGTGTATAATGCTCATCTAAAAACTCCCTGGGAAACCCGTCATAGATATCCAGTAAACTCTCCTCATCCATTTGCCCTTGGCCTCCTTGTCATTAAAGCCATTATAGCCGGAGTTACTTATGGGCAAATTATAAAACTATTAAGAATTTATTAAAAAAAAAACGTTATATAAAAACGTCTTCTTACTCAACGTATTCAAATTTGTATCCCGTACCCCAAACCGTCTTTATAAAGGTTGGCTTGGAGGGGTTAATTTCTATTTTTTCCCTTAGTTTCCTGATGTGGACAGTAACAGTGTTGTCATCGCCGTAAAAGGAACTGTCCCAAATCTTGTCCAACAAGTGTGCCTTGGTAAAAACACGGTTGGGGTTGGAAGCCATAAGCCAAAGGAGTTCAAACTCCTTTGGTGTCAACTCAATCTTCTGGCCTTCTATTTCCACCACGCGCTTATCGTAGTCTAAGAACAGGTTGCCGTATTTCAGCGATTTTTCACTTTTCACCTTTTGCTCACTAATCCTGCGCAGGACAGCTCTCACCCGCAAAGCCAGCTCGGTCGGGCTGAACGGTTTGGTCTGGTAATCATCTACCCCCATCCGAAAACCTACAACCTTGTCTATTTCGTCGCTTCTGGCAGATAGTATTATGACCGGAACCTCTCGTATGGCTTTTAGCCTTTGGTATGTTTCAAAGCCATCCATGCCCGGCATCATAATGTCCAGCAAAACCAGGTCGGGTAATGATTTCTTAGCTGTCTGCAGCGCCTCCTCGCCACTGGCAGCCGTAGTTACTTTGAATCCTTCCTTGGTTAAGGTATGCTGCAGTATTTTTAAAATTTTAGGATCATCATCTACTACTAAAATATTATTGGGCATAATTAGCTCACCTTTCCTTTTTCTTCAGTCTCTTCCGTTGGCAGCATAAAGGTAAATATACTGCCTTTATTTATTTTGCTTTCAACTTCAATAGTCCCTCCATGCAAGTCAACCAGTTTTTTGGCAAGTGTAAGACCTATGCCGGTGCCACTGTATTTTCTGGCAGTGGTACCATCTACCTGCTGAAAAGGTTGAAAAATCTTTTCCAGGTCTGATTTTTCTATACCAATACCAGTATCTGTTACGGATATGAAAATCCTGTTAGCGACATCGTCCAGCCTAACCTCCACAGTTACCCGTCCGCCTGGAGCAGTAAATTTTAATGCATTAGAAAGCAGGTTGGTCAATATCTGCCTTGTTTTTTCCCGATCCGCCCAAACCTTTACCGCAACATCGGCACGCATAAGTTCAAGGGTGATACTCTTCTGGTTAAAAAGAGGTCTCATCTTGCTTAAAACATCATCTATCAGTTCATAAACATTCATCTCTTCTTTATATAAAACTGTCTTACCGGCGGCTATTTTTGACAAATCCAGAAATCCGTTAATCCGGTCAAGCAGTTCCTTGCCGCTGTCGCTAACCTCCTCCAGATAATCTTTCTGAATCGCATTCAGCGGCCCGGTACGTTCATCCAACAGTATTTCAGTAAAAGCTATGATAGCAGAAAGAGGAGTCCGTAGCTCATGGTTGGTGTTAGCGAGGAACTCATCTTTTAAGCGGTCCGCTTCCAGCAGCTGCTGGTTTTTTTCAGACAGCATTTCCCACTGCCTGGCCAGGGTCTTATTCGTTTCATAAAGCATGCCCAGGGCGTCGTCTATGATCGCCTTGAATATGAAAGCAAAAGAAAACACCTGGAATATATGGCCAAGTAAATTATAAGTGTCGTACGGGCTAAAATAATAGGTAAATGCTAGATCACTCATAATTATAATAATAAGCGCCATGCCCAGATAGAGATCCTTGTTTTGCGCCCACTTCTTCGTCAGGATCCAGAGCGCGGCGACAGCTTCGATTGCTATAACCAGGTAACCTAAAAAGACTTTGAGGGTGGTCTGGCTGCCTGCCGCCACATCATACATATCAGGCAGAACAGCGAGGTTCGTGACTATGAGATAAATTGCGCCGGCGCTTAATAGAAATGATAACGCGGGAATCAAGGCCGACCTGTGAATCACTACAATTTTTTCGCCAAAAACCACGGCGACGAACAAACCAACAGCCAGTATCAATTTTGTAATAATAAACAGGGTTGAGGCCTTGTCGACTGTGTTGGGTGTAATAAAGTCAGGCATACCCATATAAGAAAGAGCGTGCGCAAATTCAAAAGGAGCCACCAGGCAGAAGGTCAGCGAAAGTAACAGCATTTTTAGTTCGTGTTTATATTTATAATCATACCAGCTCATCAAAGCGGCGCATATAGCCACTACCACAATGACAAACTCGATTACCATGTGGAGCACAGGGTAGATTTCCGCTCCGATAACGGTATAATATCTCCCTGCTAAAAATACAAGAAAAACGAAAAAAAGAAACCAGGCAACTGCTTTGGGTAAAAACCGCTGATCGCTAAAAAAGCGCTCTTTTAATGGGATTGTACTCATTACAGCCGCAGCCGCCTCCCTTCAGAAAAACCAATACAGAACAATTCGACTCAATATCCCGATAAACCTGCAAAAAGAAAAAAAACACCATTTACAAGGTGATTTTAAGGAAAATTCAAGAAAATACGAAATTTAAATGTACCTTTCTCTTTTCAGGGTAGTGCCATGATCATAGGAGTCTTTAAATAAGCGCCATAAAGGAACAGACAAAAATTCTCAGCTTTTTAGAAGTTTTAAAAAGTAAAAGTTATTCACCTTGTTTTTTTATCGCTTCATACAAGTCGCCAAACTTTTCTTTTAAAGGAGCCTCCCCCACATTTTCCGTCTCTAAATATTTTAATGCCGTTGCCTTGTCTACCAGCGCCAGGGACCGCAAAGCTTCATAACGCATATAAGGTTTGTCCATAAGGGCTTGTTCCAGAATTTCAGCTGACCAGTCTTCCTTAATACTGCCCAGAGCTTTTAAAACATAAGCTCTGGTATATCTATAAGGAGACATGATCCTGTAAACAGTATCTTTATGGATATTATAGCACTCCAGGTAACCCCGCCGTATTAATGGTTTTCCATAAAGATGCAGGCTGATAGACGAGGAATCCTGGCAAACGCTTTCCATCTTATGGATACCTTGATTTAATGGGAGCACAACAGTGGTTTCTCCAGGTTTTAATGTGGCGCTCTTTACTTCACGGATCTTCGCGTAACCCGGTTTGCTGCCGTCATCTACACGCTTGTATTTACGTTCGAGAACTACACCGGCCACACAGGAAACAACTCCCCAGGAACCATGATCATGGATTGGATAGCATTTAGCAGTATCCCAGATATAAAGGCGGAGCGAAAAGAGCCTGTCCGGATCAATATATAGAGTAACTTCGTTGGAGTCCGCTGTTAACGCACGGTTCATCAGAAATTCATCGTCAGCTGCATATTTTTGAAAAGTTTCTTTTAAAAAGACGGGGGTTAGCGCCAGACCGCTGACGAGATCGCGGCATCTGGCAAAAATATCTGTCTGATTTTCCGTTGACTCAAGCACTTCTCTTACTTTACCGCAAAAAGAAGTTATTAGATCCATCTCTATTTCTCCCCTCCCTCATTATAGTTAAATATTTTACCGTTTTTAATGGCCCAGCTGCCGTATCTCCTGAAATGGTTCCAGGATTTATATTCAGGGTGGTTAATGTCATTTTCAAGAGCTTTCTGTTCAGACCGGTATATTTTAGACATATCCTTTTCTTGGTAAATATATCTGTCTTTCCCGACAGGGCATACTTTGGTGCAGATCCCACAGGGATAAGCCCTCCTCCTGGTCAATTCTTCATGCCAGCGGGCACAGCCGATTGGGTCTAACTTAAAATAATAATCTACCGCGCTGGTTTCATCTAATAAAACCTTTGCCGGGCAGCACTTCACGCATAGTTTGCAATTGATACAAAGGTCCTTTTCCATAACATGATCGACTTCCAGCTCAGCCGCGGTAAAAACAGACACCAGGCGGACTCTGGAGCCGTATTCAGGGGTTAAGAGATTATGGCTACGGGAGACTGTGCCCAGCCCGGCATATTTGGCCGCAAAGGTGTGCGAGAAAGCTGCATAGGGTTTATCGATAATGTTCTTAATCGAACCATAACCGTCCCTGGGAAAAAACATTGACGCTTGCCCTGCTTTATTTAAATATCGGGTGAGACCGTAAGCAAGGGAATCCAGTTCACGGTTACTGGTCTCGTATGTTTCCCGGTGTAAAATCGAAGGTGTCGTGTCTACTATGGGCAGCGGCATCTGCATTCCCATAACTATTACCGTTTTGGCCATGCTCCATAGTGATGTCGGCCAAAATTCCGGCGGGATTTCATTGTATTCCGGCCACCTGTCAACACCGGCGAATCCGATTATATCCGCGCCACGGGAAGATGCAAACTTTATAATATCTTCTTTCATTCCAGCATCCCCTCCATAATACAAAATAAAATAAACACATAATTTACAGGATATTAAAGACTGATAAGTTAATCATATAATATTTAAAACACATTTAATTCTAAAATATCTTTAGCCTGTGGCCGTTTTTTTTCAGCCAGTCCCGGCAGGCCTTGTAATCGGGGCAGACATTCTCGACCATGTCCCAGAATTTTTTTGAATGGTTTGGCTCGACCAGGTGCAGCAACTCATGGGTCACTATGTAGTCCAACACTTGCAGCGGCGCCATAACCAGGCGCCAGTTGAAGTTTAAATTACCGAGATTTGAGCAACTCCCCCAACGTGTCTTCTGCCCCCTGATCGCCACCCTGTTGAAGCTCAGTTTTAACACATTGTTTACAACACTGATCCGCTGATTGATCAGTAGACGCGCCATGCTTTTCATCCAGCATTCCAATACAACCGCGGCGTCCTTTCCACTGCCTTCATTCAGCATGACCACTATTCTGTCATCCTCAACCACCACGGCGCCAGCTGTGATCCCCCCTGTCCGGACTTCCACCCGGTACTCCCTGCCCCGGTAAAGAACATACCAGCCAGGCTGTTTGCCCACTAAAGAGCTTTGTTTCAGCTGGGCAAAATAATCAAGCTTATCCAGAATCCAGCCTTGTTTTTTTCTTAAAAATGTATCTAAAGTGCCTGAATCAAAGCATTCAGGCACTGTTATTACCAGGCCGTTTTCCAAATCTACTTTAAGCCGGAGGTTCTTAGCTCTAGCACTTGTTTTTAATGAATAGACTACCTTTCTTCCGGCCAGGCTCACTGTCCCCCTGGGTAACCTTTCATCAACGGACGTTTTTTTGGCTGCCCGCTGCAATTTGATATTCAAATTACCACCCCCGTTTGGGTAGAGGAGATTTAGGTTGGATTGCCACCGCAGGCGCCTGGAACACCGCAGGCGTTCGCCCCCGGGCAGGTATTGGCAGCGGTGCTGTCACAACCCGGGCAAATTGTAGTGTCATTGGCCGGTTTCCCCACGGAACTGGGTAAAAAAGGTGCGGAGATGAGCTTCTTTAAATTAGTGCTGCCACAGGTACACCTTTTTTCATGGTTATGGCCAGGCAGATGAAGAATTTCAAAAACCTTTTCACAGTCGTTGCATTTGTACTCAAAAATTGGCATGTAAATAACCTCCATATAAAGATTCTAATATCTTACTTTCAATTATTTTCAACAGGAATCCTTTTCAGCTCAAAAATTACAGGCCGGTCCGGGTCGGGGCAAGCCCAGGTCGTGAGGTTGCTGTCTTCAGCCCAGGGGAAATAACCGCCGTATAGCAGCGCCGCTACCGCCGAACGTAAAGAATCATAAGCGAACTGGCACAGTCCTCCCGGCGTGTACTTTGTAAATTCAAAAGTATCTCCAATTTTGTGACCGTAGGAACACTTCCCTTCGCCCCTGATCTCCACGATTGTTGCCACCACTTTATATTTATACATTTTAATCTCCTTTGCATTATTTATAACTCTGCCTAGTCCTTATTTACATACTATCATCTCAAACAGTCTCGTTCAGTTTTAAATTAGCTGATAAAATATTTTATAAAAAAACAAAAAAAAATAAAAGCTTTTTTTAATATCTTTATAAATAAAATGCTACTGCTAAAGAGCTTTTTTTACCTTGTGGCTGATGAATGATCTGGCATTCCTTGAATATACTAATGACATGAGCAAACACAAATCGCATGTAGACAGAAAACGCAATGCAAATGGCAATGCGGTGACAAAAATGCGCCTGAGCAAGATGGAGCGCATGAACAAATCTGCACCGCTGGTTGAATATAATATTGATAATTTTACAGGAAAATTTGAAATTTACGATCCAAACAAGAAAAAGGGCCGAAAAAACAACGTGTATATTTAGCCCCCATCTACCCATAACATAAGTTTGCTTTTTATGCAGCAGTTATATTAATAAAACAAGTAAGTCCCTGCTATAACGATGCGGGACTTTTTTATTTAATTAAAGTCTCTATCCTCCTGCAATTGAGATAATGGTTACTTTCCAAAATTATTGTGCTAATTGATATACACTTTTGGCTGTGTTATTATCAGCATAAACCAGAGGTGGGAAGATATGAAAGTAGTTTTTCATAATTTATTCCGCAGTGTATATGACTATGACCCGGCGGCGGCCGCAGGCAGGATGGACTGCATCGTAGATGAACTAAAAGGGCGATACGAATTTGTTGTGCCGTATCAAGCTAGTGATAAAGACATCCTGCTCGTACACAGCCAGGATCACCTGGATTGGGTGAAAGAGCGCAGCACTATTTATGAAGTGGCCCTGTTTTCCGCAGGCGGAGCGATCATGGCTGCGGAAATGGCCCTGCAGGGAGATCCGGCTTTCGCCTTGATCCGGCCGCCGGGACATCACGCCGGCAGGGATTCCTGCTGGGGTTTTTGTTGGTTTAATAACGTTGCTATAGCGGTGGAAAAGATACGCGACAAAGGAACAGTAAGAAAAGTGATTATTGTAGATACTGACCTTCATTTTGGTGACGGAACTGATAACATCTTTGAGAATAACGATGACGTTAATTATTACAATGTCTACAACATAAAAGGCCTGGGGCAATTTCTCAGCCTCCATAAGGATTGTGATTTAATTGCGGTTTCAGCCGGTTTTGACAAGCATAAGCAAGACTGGGGATTTATCTACTCAACCGAGGACTTTTTCACTATGGGCAGCATGATCTCCAACCATGCCCGCAAATATTGCAACGGGAGGTTTTTTGCCGTGCTTGAAGGCGGCTACAACCACCATGTGCTGGGCAAAAACGTCAAGGCTATGCTGGAGGGATTTGATTCAAAGTAACTTGAAAAATTTGCGGGTGTAGATGCACTGGCGCTTTAAGCAGGAATGATTTGCCAACAATAAAGATTGTGTTATATCTTAATAATGTATGTTTGTGTTAAGCTACCAAACGACGAAAGGTGGGGGATCAGTGAATAAAGAGATCGAAAAAGGCATCCCGATAGAGCCAGGAAAAAACGAAGATGAAACCTTGCCGGAAACACACATCCGGACGCAGGCCTTACTGGCGCGCCAGAAAAGACTGGAGCAGATCCAGCAGGAAAGAGACAGCTTTGTAGACTTAAAAGAGCTGGCCGAATTTGAAACAAAACAAGCAGAAATCTTCGTGAGCGAATGTAAAAACATCCTCAGAAAAAACCTGGCCGACGGCGTTAAGACTGAATGGGCATCTCTATATCACGACAAACCTTACCCCCCTTTTGTATATAAAAATCCCGCTCCCCGATACAAACAGATCGCCAGGGAAATAGGCGTGCCGCAAAAAAGGTTTTTTTCTGAATTGCTTTTTCCCTCTGCCAAAAAAGCACGGTTGCAAAAAGAAAACGATGCCAGGAAAGCTTACCATCTGAGAGAAAAGCAATATGAAGAGGAAAAAGAAGCCGAGCGCGCCGCTCACGAAAAAGAAAGAGAAGCTTATGTAGCCGGGCAGTCAGCCTATAACAGCATGGTTGAAGCGCTGCAGTTTAATTTTGAAAAAGGGCATCCCGCAGCAATCGAGAGCTTTACCAGGATAGTCCTAAATGGCATAAAAATGCCGGATCCTATCAATGTTTATTTTGATGCTGTCTATCTGCCGGAAGAGGCACAGCTGGTTATAGATTGCCTGCTGCCGGCATATTATGATTTACCCCATGCTGTCAGCTACCAATATAACAAACAAGACCTGGCCATAGCGCCCATTGCTATGGATGAGCAGGAGTATGATGCATTTTACCTGGACCTCATCCGGCAAATTACCCTGACAGCGATAAATACCGTTTTCAACGCGATACCCGCCCGGCGCCTCCAGTGGGTTGGGTTTAACGGCTGGGTTGAAAACGATAAAATCGAGGATACTCTGGATACAAAGGCCTGCGTCATCAGCTGCCGGGCGGCTAGAGACGTCTTCACAGCTCTGGATCTGTCAAATAACTCACCTGCACACCTGATGCAAGAACTTCAGGCCTTGACCGCAAAAACCTTGACGGGAACGGACACGGTACAGCCGATTGTCAGCACCGCGGATTCTTCCGGCGCAGATGAAAAAGAACAAGTATCGGATGTGCCTGGAGGCAGGCTCAAACCACCCTGGTACCGACCGGGCGAGCTCAGGCAGGTAACCACGCAACTTGTGGAAGAGATGATGGAGCAAATTGAAAATAACTTGCTGAAGACCGACGGGAATAAAAATAAAATAATCCATTAACTCCTTTTAATAGCCGTTATAACGAATGTGTCAGAAATTTCTGCATGTTATTTGTTACAATTTTTATTCCATATGGTATCGTCTAATAAGGAACTAAACCACATGGAGGTGGATGTTTTTGGGAGCGACGATGCATGACCTTACCAAGTTTTACGAAGCTCTGGACCAGGCCCTGCAGCCTTTAAAAATGAACTGCGGAGCCTGCGGCGAATGCTGCCGTAAAACTTCCAAACTGCGAGTTTACCCCCTGGAACTGCAATACATCAGCAGGTTTGTCCAAGATGAGCATTCCATGAAGAAGTTTATTGATTTCTCAAATAACAAGGTGGTTAAAATCTGGGGTGATATAGTGGGACATTGTCCCTTCCAGGTAGGAGATTACTGTTCCATTTACGAGGTCCGCCCATACTACTGCCGCGTATATGGCCCTTACAATTACCGGGGCAAAAATTTGCTGAAGGGATGCGTCTACTGCGGTCATTCCACAACCTATTTTGACAAGAAAGAACTGCCACTGTATGATGAATTATTAAATCTAATGAAAAATTCTGATCAGTCGATTGACAGTTAATAATAAAAAATACCGTGGAGTACTTGCATAGTACCCAAGGTATTTTACTAATGGCAGTTATTCTGTTTCCGATAGCATTAAATCCTGCCTTTAACCTACATTTTTAAAAGCTTTTGCCGAAGCGCCGCAAATCTGACACTTCTCGGGTGCGCTGTTTTCCACGACGTTGCCGCAAACAGTGCAAAGATAATATTCTACCTCGGGTTTACTTTCCAGATCATCAAGCAATTTCTGATACAACATCGCGTGGACCTTTTCTGCCTCATTGGCAAAGTTGAAAGCCCTCTTTGCCGCGTTGTTACCTTCTTGTTCCGCTTCTTTAATAAAGCCCGGGTACATTGAAGTGAACTCGTAAGTCTCTCCTTCTATAGCTGCCTTTAGATTCTCGGCGGTAGTTTTTATAGCGCCCAGTGCCCTCATTTCGGATAAAGCGTGGATCGCTTCCGCTTCAGAAGCTGCCCTGAACATCTTGGCAACGGCGGCATAACCTTCCTCCTCAGCCTTTTGGGCAAAAGCAGCATACTTGCGGTTAGCCTGAGATTCTCCGGCCACTGCAGCCCTTAAATTATCATCTGTAGCCACTAACTCGACCTCCTATAATTTTTTATCTAATTTTAACAATAAATTATTAATAAATTCGATAATTTTACTTAAATATTTATAAAGATTTTTTATCTATTTATAATATGTGCAGCTTGCCGTTTTATTATAATTACTGATGACAGAAAGCCTTTTCAGCGCTTCCATTTTGGACCGGTCGCCGGTTTTGGCCCGGCGCAGGGCATTTTCCAGCATGGTTATGGAGCGGTCATAGTCCTGTTGGTTTACCGGGAAAGGGTGTCCATCTTTTCCCCCGTGGGCAAAGCTGTAGCGGACCGGATCATTCCGGCTGGCTCCGGTGTTATAAACCACTTCTGAAACCAGCGCGAAAGCCCTTACAGTTGCCGGGCCCACACCTGCCACGGCCAGCAGTCTCTCGTAAGAAGACGGCTGGATGTCATAAAGTCTGGCCAGGGTCTTTTCAATGCGGCCAGCCTGCGGGACCGGATGCACGGCCGGCAGGTCTAAAACCTTAAGCCGTTCGGCCGAAAGCCCAGACAGTTTTTTCAGGACACTAACCACCTCAGCCGGCCTGCCGGCCAGATAGAGCGAGGCATCTCTGGCATTGGCGCTCTCCCCCGCTACCATATTCAATACTTCCCCCGCAGGCTGGCCGCACACTGCCGCATGGGGTTCCTGGATAAAGGTATCCACCTCGTCACCCAGCCAGTGATAGCGCCTGGCCCAGCCGGAACTCTGGTCCATGCCCTGCTGTACTACCGCCCACCTGCCGTCAGCGGTGAAAGCAAAAACATGATGGTAGATCTGGTACCCATCCTGTATTGCTGCGCTGTCCACCTTGGCTGACATCCGGCTGGCATACTGCAGTGAACCAACGTTTATCTGCAAGGCATAGCGTTCGGCATATTCTTCAATCTCCAGTGGTGTTTTACGAGAAGCCATAGCCTTTCCCCCGGCCAGGTAAAGGCCCAGCGCTTGCTGTTTAGAGCGCAGTCCCTCCTTCAAGGCGCCGCATAATACGGTGGTCAAGCCGGAGGAATGCCAGTCAAACCCAACCACGCATCCGAGCGCCTGAAACCAGAACGGGTCAGAAAACCGCTTTAACACCTCACCCGGCCCATATTCTTCCACAACCGCTTCAACAATGGCCGAGCTAAGCTTAACCATCCGGTCAAAAAGCCAGCGCGGACAGTGGTGACCATGCAGCGGCAGGTTTGCTATACCGGTCCTCAAAACATCGCCTCCAAACTGAATGTTCTTTAAAATAATTATAAACAGAACATAGGTTCTGCGCAATCAGAGGTGATCACATTACAGAAGATGAGCTCATCCGGCATGTCTTGCCTTTCTCAATATTAAAGAGCCGGAAAATGTCTCTCATTTTCTTCCTGTAGCAAAGCCAGCATCCTGGCGTGGTTGGCTGGAAGCGGTTCATGGAGGACGTTTCGCTGTGTCAGCGGCACGTCTATTTTTACG
>JAQVXL010000065.1 GCA_028709235.1 Desulfotomaculaceae bacterium | reverse complement strand
TACCTTGAGAAAGTATCTTACGATAACAGAGTGTGCTTTACAGGATTTAATTCAAGAGTTCATTTCCTGTCTGCCCGCGTCTTTAAAGGGACGGCTCCAACTTTTGTCCTGCGCAAGTTGAGTTATATACAATTTCACCATCCTTCACAACCGCTACTGTTGCATTGGGAATATGATATTTCTCCAGCTTGGAATTCATTGTATTGTCAACAAAGACTATCAAAAAACAAACAAACATACGATATTTAATTCTTTTAGACATCTTATTACCTCCCTTTTCAATTTTTATTTTAATTGACTTTTTACGCAACCTGAACTGACAATATTACATCCACTTGCTAATCCATTAAATCTTGCTAATCCGCAAAGTCATGATAAACAAGCACCTGCAGCGGCAGTCGGCTTTTTTTCCCGATAATAGACAGGATGTTCTTCTGATAATAATTTTTCCTCAATAGCAAAAACCCCTTTTTGATAGTAATTGCAGCGTATCAAAACGGGGTATACAATATCGCTTTACTAAATCTATGCTGTTCATTAATATTATTAGTCCTATAACAAAGATAGCACCGAATATTATTGATTTTAGATTGCTATTTTGCATAAATATCTATCTTCTTAAATTCTTTATATTTTACGAAAGCGACAAACGCCCCCCTGCTATCGTTCCGGCAGGAGGCGCTTCCTAATTTCACCCAATAAGATCGTAATCATGTCAATGTAATTCCAGGCTGAATTTACAATTTCCTGCATTATTTTACCTAAAGCCAAAAATATTTCCAACAGCTTCTTTTTATACTGCATGAAAAGCTTTTTTTATTATTTTACATGGTATTGATTTGGCTACTGAGTTTTTGAATATCCGGCAGAAGAATATACCGTTCTCCCATGTACCAGGTAATATAATAACAGGCAGGCTGCCCCGACGATTGCCGCACCCGTATACATGCTTCTGTAATCAGTAAAAGGAATAATCAATCCGGTCAAAATTGGGCCAAAGCCCATCCCCAGGTCCAAAGCCAAGAAATAAGTTGAATTGGCCAGGCCCATACGATGCATTGGGGTAATTTTAACAGAAATTGCCTGAGTGCTGGACTGTATAGCCCCAATGCTAATTCCGAGCAAAGCCCCTGATAATAATAGTGTAAAACCATGATGGGTGTTGCTAAACAAACTCATACCAATTATATATATTATAATTGACGAGTACATAATTAAATTTTCGCCCACCGAATCAAACAACCTGCCGACAAATGGCCTCGAAATTAAGATTACCACAGAATATATTACAAAAAAGAAACTGGC
Organism: Desulfotomaculaceae bacterium; assembly: GCA_028709235.1. Lineage (GTDB taxonomy): Bacteria > Bacillota > Desulfotomaculia > Desulfotomaculales > Pelotomaculaceae > Syntrophopropionicum. The sequence goes on along the minus strand of JAQVXL010000065.1, from coordinate 8,470 downwards.
CGCATCCACCAAATTAACTTCCTGTGCATATTCCGCCAGGGAAGACACAACACTCCCATAACAAATGAAAATAATCATAAGAACAGTTGAAATAGACATTACCCTGGGCTCAATGAAATTGCTAAACTTAAACCCGCTTACTTCCTGCAACTGTCCTTTGTTAAATTCAATTGCAGAGAAAGACAATAATTGCAATAACACAATGCCGACAGCCATTGCACTGATATTGGCAATAAAGACCATGTTATAACCGCCAAGTTGACTCAGAGACATACCTAAAAAAGGACCGAGAGCAATTGCCAGTGTTACGCTTAATCCGAAATAAGCAATTCCTTCACCGCTCCTCGCCTTAGGAATGATACTGGCAACAATTGTTCCTGTTGCCGTAGTAGCGATACCAAATGCTACACCATGAACAAATCGTACGGCATACATAAGGTAAATATTATTAACTACCAAATATAGCAGCGACATCAGCAGACATAAAACAATCCCCGCATATAGTGTCTTCTTGTGGCCAATCCGCACGATCCATTTCCCGGCAAATAAACGTATGATAATGGTGCCAATAACGAATATACTGACAGCAAAACCTGCTTCACCTGGTGATGAATCAAATCTGCTCATGGCATAGCCGGAAATAATCACTATCAGCAGGTAAAAATTTAAAAAGGCGATCAGATTGAGGAAAGTTATAATTACAAAGTCTTTTGTCCATAACTTTGGTTTTTCCAAATTAACACCAATCCTCTCCATGTCGCTAACAGCAACTGGAAAATATAGATAGACACTTTCCCATTGCAGTTTATCTCACCAGCCAAACTATTTATATTACTAATTAGGACAGAATTATTAGCGATTTTCTGTCTTTTTTAATCCACTCAAAACAACCGCATCCCCATAAAGGCAGTTAAGATCTAAGAAAAACCCCCACAGACCACTGTGCTTTATTTTTACATAGCAAACCCCCGGGAGCGAGGCGCGTCCCGGGGGTTCGGCTTTAATCATTTTCCAACTTATGGATTAAGGATGTAATATCGGCTGGCAGCGGGGCCTCCAGTCGCATGCGTTCCTTTGTGACAGGATGGTCAAACTCCAGTTGCCAGCTATGCAGCGCCTGACGGTTTATCAGATCTAAACTACCCCCGTATAGCTCATCTCCCATTAAGGGATGGCCGAAATGTTTCATATGCACTCTTATTTGGTGGGTGCGTCCTGTTTCTAACCGCAATTTGACCAGACTACCGCCGGCGAAACGCTGGATTACGTCAAAATGAGTAACCGCTGCTTTACCCTGAGCTGTTACTCCAAAGATAAGGGAGCGATCATGGGGTCGACCGATAGGGAAATCAATTATTCCAGAATCCATAGTTATTCTGTTATGCGCCACTGCCAGGTATTCCCTCCGGCACCTGTTGTTTTTCATTTGCCCGGCAAGTTGATGACAGATGTAACTGCTTCTGGCGATTAAGATAACTCCGGAAGTATCTCTATCCAACCGGCTCACCGCTCTGAATTTACTGTTCTGCCCCTGTTGCTGCCAATGGTAAATGACGCCGTTAGCCAGAGTATTCAGAACATGATAGGAAAGCGGGTGTACCAGCATATTGGCTGGTTTGTTCACTACCAGAATGTGTTCATCCTCAAAGAGAATATCCAATGGTATACCCTGGGGTATTACCGGCTGCTCATCATCATGAAAATTTACCCGTATTAAATCGCCTTCTTGCACCAGCGAATTCAAACGAACTGTTTGACCGTTCACCATAAGTCCGGCATGGCGTTTAATCCTTCGTATTTCACTACGGGATAATTTCAGATGGTCCTTGAGTATCTGGGAGACCTTCTTACGATCATGATCGTTTGTTACTCTGTACTCGATATGCGAATTAGTAGATTCCATGCAGTTATCATATCATTTAGATATATTTTTATGAAATTTCGCAGTCTCAATATTTAGCAAATTGATAATATCATGGAAAATATGTGTCTGCTACATTAGTGTTCGGTTAAGCCCTCAATATACCATTACCAACCAGGAGTGGCATTTTGCCCCTGGGAAATAGAAGACGAAAAATGTTGAAATGAAGCAGGAAGTGATCGACATCGAGGTGGATGTCTCCTTCAAAGGCAGCGCATCTAAGACCAGGAAGGCCAAAAAAGAAGGGGCGTTCAAAGTTTATAATCCCAGGGGCGGCACACCTAAAGTTAAAGAAACATTCCGGCTGGTAGGGGTATTAGATAAGGAAAAAAATATCATCTCTACCTCACCAACATCAGCCCGGAACAACTCACGGCAGAAGATGTGGCGCTCCTATACAGGGCGCGCTGGAGTGTGGAACTGCTTTTTAAGGAACTGAAGAGCCTCTATCAGTTGGATGTGATCTCCAGCGGGGGGCGCCTGCCGTGGTGGAGTCGCTGGTGCTGGTGGACATGCTGACCCTGGTGGTAAGCCATCGACTGCTTAACCATATGCGACTTCTGGCTCCGGAGAAAAGCGCCCGTTTTACCCCCCTCTACGCTGGGCCGAGTCGTTTTATGCTATTGCGCCGGTTATTATGGGATGCATCACATATTTTCAAAATCTTTTTTAGTTTTCTTTAAAATGATCGTAGACGAGGTTTTTGATCTTTTTCTTTAACCGGTAAATCCTCGTAGTTATGGCAGTAGCCGAGACATCGTATTTTTTAGCGAGCTTCGAGACCGACATGTTATTTTTATAATAGTCTCTATATAAATCAGATTCATTGGCGTTAAGTTGACTCAATATGTCAGCGCATAGGCTGTTCAAATCCACACTGCTATTAAAAAGCTCTTTCAATCCATGGTTCAATTCAATTAAATTGTTGGTGACATTCTCATCCATCATTACTTCGTGTCTCTTTTTAACATACATGCTTCTATATGACTGATTAATCAAGTTTCGCGCCGTGGTATACAACCAGCCTTCTACGTTAGGGTGATTTCTTAAATGTGATATTTGTTTGCGGGCTTCCAGAAATGTATTTTGCGTGCAATCTTCTACAAAATCCATGAATTGCGCTTGCCCCTTGACCAGCCTTTGGCAATAAGAATAAATTCGCTCGAAGTATTGATTGCACAAATGCTCATAAAAAGCTTCTGTACTTTTATCATTCCTTCCCACCAACACCCTCCTTTCCGCAACAATAATTTGCATAAAAGAGTAAATAATCACAAAAAAGCAATGCTTTTCAAGTTCATCATATCGCAAATTGCTGGATAAAAAAGAGTTTTATAAAAATTGGCAACATGAAAACCTTCAAAAAATTCTGTTACACATAAGTGCGGCAATATTCTTTCAGCATTTTTTACCGAGACTTCTCCCCACCAAAGATACCTTCGTAAGGCCTAGCATGCTGCAATACGAAAAACACCTAAAATAATTCTGCTAAAATGTTGTGATTTTAGCAGAATATTGCAATGTAATAGGTAGAGGGGAAAATTTCATGTTTTGGTTTCATCGTGTAACCGATGGTAATGGCGTGGAGAAAACAGTGCTACAAATCACCCCACCAAAAGTATAGGGATGTTTTATGCAATCTATTTTGCCAGGGAAATACCCTAATGAAAATCAGCTGGAGCCCCAAATAAGTAAATTTTTCAAGCAGTACAATATTGGCAATCTCCTTAGACATTCAAACTTTGGCAAGAATAAAGGATTTTAGTATTTTGACTTGTTTAGGTTTGTTTTTATGCTGGCTTTCGCCGGCAAGAATCTTTATCGGACTTTGCAGGCGGTAACGCTTCAGGCCTGCCCTCTAAAAATTCAGTTTACCGCTTTTTAAACTCCCAGCTATAACTGGAGCAAATTATTAATTTTATTGAATTCCTTGATCATCAGAGAAGGAAGGTGATGCCTATGATTGCAGTTACTTCTGCTAAAGGAGTTGTTGTGCTTAAATTTAAAAAGCTTACTTTGAGTTCGATGCTGGGCAAGTATTGAGTCAGAGAAAGTCCCCTACTCAATGAATTGCAAAAAACCCGCAGGGAGAAGATGAGCTTAAAAGAATGACAGTGGTTTTTGTAAATAAAGGAGTGAATAATATATGAAAGCCAAGCGTAAGGTAATTATAATCGCTCTGCTGTTGGTCATTGCGTGTATCCCTTTGTCTGCACACGCTAATGCAAAAATAACAGCAACACAACTCTATTCGTACGGATTTTCCGATGTTCGTGATACAATCTATTCAACCGGTACCTTTAGCACCAACACGAATCCGATTTATATCAACTTGCGGCAGTGGGACAATAGCGGATATAATTATACAGTAACATACACCGTTTGCAAAAAAAGTTGGTTAGGTGATACCGACTATTGCTCCTATAGTTCAAGTGTCAGCAATCAAAACGGTCCGGCTGTGTATGCGAAGATGAATGGAACACCGGCAGCTGGTAGCGGCAGGAGCCTGAGGATTGCTGTCAGCGGTTCCTATGCTAACGGCCACGGTGAACTATATCAAAACTAAAAAGGGAGGATATATCCTATGAAAGCCTATCGCCACCCGACTTTAAAATGGGCACTGACCCTTTGTCTTGCCCTTGTCCTTGGATTTACCTTAACTGTTGCAGCTCAAAGTGCTGCAACCAGTGAGTCAACCCAAATTCCTACTCAAGCAGAAGCTGAAAAAGTCCTTAGTAATTTCTCTGATGCTACAGAACGCAGAGATGTCGATGATATGATAAAATATTGTGTGGATTCGCGGGGAAGCGTAGAAGACCAGAAAAAACTTTACAAAAGCCTTTTTGTTGAGGAGGAACCATACCCTGTTTCGTTTAAGCTTGACACAATCGATAAAATAACCTTGAAAAATGCCGGAACTTTGGCAGTGGCTAATGCAACCGTAAGTTACAGCGATAAGCATACCGAAAATGTTCATTTGAAGTTTATCAAAGACAAGGGCGAGTGGAAGTTATATATAACTTCAGATAAATAAATGTTTAAGCAGACATTACCCAGAAAAGCCATGAAAGGGTTGCCTCAGAAGGAAAGAGGCAGTCCTTTTCATTTTTGGTTTGGAAACTGCTCGTTCCGCCCCATGCGCTCATCGGATATCCGCAGGCTTTCCTTGATCTGCTGCTCTGCTTTTTTCATATCTGCCTGTTCTTTGAACTCGATCAGGAAGATGCCGGTCTTTTCCACGCTCGCCTTTGCAGCTGCTTTCATGGAAATTGCCACGCCCGGCTCGCCGGTTGCTTTGGTGCCCCCGTAATCGGCGAATATACCGCTGACTACAAACGGCCTTTCCGTTTTATCCGCAAAGGCGAAGGACACTGTGTCACCGATGCCTGCACCCAGCTTTTCAGCCGCCCAATTTTCGATCATCAGCTCGTTTTCGGCTTCCGGGAAAGTCCCCTCAAGCAGGTTCATGCTCATATTGGAGGCAAAATTATCGCTTAAGGCCACAATATCGCACTGGCTGCTGCTGTTGATGCTACCACTCTTGAAAGATACCAGTGTGCCGGTGTTTTTCACGTCGATCCGGCTTGAAATCGCTTCTTTTTCCTCGTCAGTCGCATTATTAACCAACAGGTGATAATTTCCGTAATCATTAATGACCTGGATTTTTTCAAATTTCATAAACACGTCCAGCATGGAAAAAATCCCTACGACAAGCGCCACGGACAGGACAATGCTGAATATCGAAAGCCTCGTTCTTTTTTTATGGGCGGCCAGATATTTATGCGATAAGTCAAGATATCCGTTCATCTCGCGCCACCCCCAAGCTCGGTAACAATGCCGTCCTCCACGCTGAGAACCCGATCCGCGAATGACGCATAGCTCTGATTATGGGTGATCATGATCAGCGTCTGGCGATATCTCTCAACAGACAGCTTAAGCAGGTTGATCACATCCCTGCTGTTCTTGCTGTCAAGGTTGCCGGTGGGCTCGTCGGCAAGGATAATGGCAGGTTTGGCCGCCAGTGCCCGCCCGATAGCCACACGCTGCTGCTGTCCGCCGGAAAGCTGGCCGGGCAGATGACGCTTTCGTTCCGCCAGCCCCAAAATGTCGAGCAATTCATCAATGTACTGTTGGTCAGGCTTTTTATAATCCAGCAGGATCGGCAGCCCAATGTTTTCTTCCACGTTCAGCTCCGGCACAAGGTTATATGCCTGAAATACAAAGCCGATGTTGCGCCTGCGGAAGACCGAGAGCTCCTCTTCCTTCATCGTATAAATATCCCTGCCGTCAATAATGACCTTGCCCGACGTCGGATAATCCAGCGCTCCGATCATATTGAGCAGCGTGCTTTTCCCGGAACCGGACGGCCCAATAACAGAGACGAATTCGCCTTTTGATACGGCAAACGACACGTTTTTCAAGGCCTCGACCTTTGTGTCCCCCGCGCCATATGTCTTACATAAATCCTGTACGGTTAATATATTCAAAGTTCTCACCTCACATTTTTTGATGTGATGATGATAGCACGCCAGCCTTACTTTCCGGTGAATTATGTCTTACAGATTCGTAAGCTTGGGAAAAATCAGATGAAATTCCGCCCCCTGGCCCAGTTCGCTGCGGACGGTGACGGCGCCCCCGTGCTTTTCGATGATGGTCTTGGAGAGCGCCAGACCGATGCCGACGCCCTGCTTATCCTTTGAAAAACGGCTGCGGTAGAACCGCTTGAAAATATGGTGGATGTCCTCGGGATGAATGCCCGCGCCGTTGTCGCGGATGATAATTTCTGTCGCTGCCGCCGCCTCCTGGCAGGATATTTCAATGCCGTCTCCGGAGTCCGTGTGGTCAAGGGCGTTTTTTATGATGTTGCCGACCGCCTCAATGAGCCATGTTTCATCAAAGCACAGCATGGGGTCATCACTGCATTGCAGGCTGATGCTTTTTCCCTCCTGACCGGCGCGGGTGGCAAAAGAACCAATACACTTTTCCAAAAAATTACAAAGACTGAAAACGGCCTTTTCCAACTCAATGGTTCCTGCGTCGAGCCTGGCCAGCTTCAGGAGATTTTGAATCAGGTTTTCCATCCGCTCAAGCTCGCGCCGGCTTTTATCCGTAAAGCTCTCCACCACCTCGTTGCCGGTCTTTTCATCACAAATAATCTCATTGTACATCTGAAGAGCGGCAAGGGGCGTTTTTAGCTGGTGGGATATATCGGATATCGTATCTTTTAAAAACTGCCTGTTCTGCTTTTCCTTATCGACATGGGCGGTCAGCGACGTCGCCATAGCGTTAATGGCCGCGAAGAGCCGGGATGTGCTGCCTTCTCCGCAGTCTGAAAGGCGGACGGCAGTGTCTCCGTCCATGAAGCGCCGGAGCTGTCCGGCGGCTGTTTCAAGCTGTTTGCCGCGGTGCTGCTCGCCAAGGTAAAGAACGGCAAGAATGGCGAGGGAAAACAGGAGGGAGAATAAGAGCGCGGTCAGAGCAAATTTTTGATGAAAACTTTCTACCACAGGCAGCAGGCTGTTTTGCATACTCTCCATATACCCGGAAGAAGACAGCAGAGACCAGCCTATTTCAGTGTCCGCACCGGTTTTATCGCCAGTAAAGGCTGGGGCGATCCGGCTGTTTTCCACTCCGCTCCGGGACAGATACCCTGCGACAGCGTAGTCATGTTCAATCATGTCCTTTTTATAGTCCTCCGCCATGCGCGCGACGATAAGCTGTCCCAAAAGGATAAACGTGAGTAAAATTATCACGATTACGGCAAACTGACGCCGGACACTTTTATCGCTAAATATCACTTTACCACTTTCCATTTATACCCCACACCCCGCACCGTTAATAAATACATTGGATTTTCGGGATCGTCCTCGATCTTGCTCCGCAGCCGTCGTACATAGACTGATAGCGTATTGTTGTCAACAAAGCTGCCGCTCCCGTCCCAAAGTTTATCCAGTAAGACTGCCCTGGTCAGGACATTATTTAGGTTTTGCATCAAAAGGCATAAAAGCCGGTACTCCACGACGGTAAGCTCAATCTCAAGCCCGTCTTTCAGCACTCGATTTTCGTCAAGTCTGACAGTTATTCCGTTTGATTTTAGTTCTGTATGTAGAGCCAGCGAAATACCCGCGCGGCGCAGCAGTGCGTTGATTCTGGATATTAACTCGTTAAGCTTAAAGGGCTTGGTTATATAGTCATCCCCGCCCATGTCAAGCCCCATGACCACATTTACTTCCTCGTCGGAGGCAGTCAGAAAAATAATCGGCACATTCGATGTCTGCCTCACTTTTTTGCAAATTTCAAAACCACTGCCGTCAGGCAGCGTCAGATCAAGCAGCAGCAAATCATATTTTTGCATCACAAACTGTGACAGAGCTTCTTTGATGGTTCTCGCAACATCAACTTCAAAACCATTTTTCCGCAGGGAGAACTCCAATCCGTCAATCAGGCTAAGATCGTCTTCAATTAGTAAAATTCTATACATTTATGTCACTTCCGCAATTAATTTTTGGTGATAAACATAAGCAACTGCCACCACGAAAAAATCAATAT
>JAQVXL010000015.1 GCA_028709235.1 Desulfotomaculaceae bacterium | reverse complement strand
CTCTGGTTTTGGTGCTGCTCACACACCAGAGATACATTTAGGGAGTGGGCCTTGTTTTACCTGCGCTACCAGTTGCAGGTGGCCTAGTTTTTATGGCCATTTGTGTTCATTTTATATTGGCCGGTAATATTTATTTTAAAAGCATAATTTGTTATTTATATATAGAATAACATTATATTAAAAAAATGTAACATAAAATATAGCATATCGATAAAAGTAGTAATACTCTGAAAAAACAGATTAATAATATCTTTGTGAAAAGTCTAAATATGATAGTATTATTAAAACAAATATATGTATTTAATAAATATTGCTAATAGTTAAAATTGCCTGTATAAGTTCTCTTAGGAAATATTAATATCTAAAATTCATTTCAAATATAAAACAAAGTTGAACTATATTATTAATAAAATAATTACAACTGAAGCTAAATTAGTCGACATGAGTGGCACATCTAAAATAAACAGCGGGAGCCATCAAGGCCCCCGCTGTTTCTCGCTTTACAGTATTAACTTTGTGCCATGCGCTTATAAGATGCGTATCTTTCCTTGGCATCTGCCTGTGTCTTCTGGAACAGCGCTTCCGCTGTCGCCGGGAAGAGCTTCGCCAGGGAATTGTAGCGAACTTCACCCATGATAAATTCTCTGAACAGATCCAGGTTAGGTTCCTTGGAATCCAAAGTAAACGGGTTCTTGCCCTCTTTCTTGAGCTCAGGATTGTACCTGTAGAGATGCCAGTAACCGCTCTTGACAGCTTTGTCCATTTCTTGCTGGCTGCGGGTCATGTTAATCCCGTGGTTGATGCAGGAGGAGTAAGCAATGATCAGGGACGGGCCAGGATACGCCTCAGCTTCTTTGAAAGCTTTGACGCATTGTGCCTGGTCTGCACCCATTGCCACCTGCGCCACATAGACATAACCGTAGGTCATGGCCATGGCGCCCAGATCTTTCTTCTTGGTTTCCTTGCCGGCTGCGGCAAATTTAGCTATAGCAGCGGTTGGAGTGGCCTTGGAGGACTGACCGCCGGTGTTGGAATAGACTTCAGTGTCTAAGACCAGAATGTTGATGTCTTCGCCTGATGCCAGCACGTGGTCAAGACCGCCGTAGCCGATGTCATAGCCCCAGCCGTCGCCGCCGAATGACCAGTTGGACTTCTTGATGAGGAAATCTTTCAAGTCATAGATTTGTTTCAGAGTCGGGTTGTCTGCTCCTTCAAGCAGAGGCAGGAGCTTGGATGTGGCTTCCTTGGAGCCATCACCAAGCAACATGTTGTCCAACCATCCCTGCAGGGCTTCTTTAGTCTCAGCGGGAATGTCCTGGGCCATAGCTTCTTGTGCCAAATCAGCTATTTTATTTCTGATTTGTTTGACGCCAAGGTATAATCCCAATCCAAATTCTGCGCTGTCTTCAAACAGTGAGTTGGACCAGGCGGGACCTTTGCCTTCAGCGTTTTTGCAGTATGCCATGGACGGTGCGGCAGCGGGATAAATAGAGGAGCATCCCGTGGCGTTGGCCATCAACATCCTGTCGCCGTAAAGCTGAGTCAAAAGTTTGATGTATGGTGTTTCACCGCAGCCGCCGCAGGCGCCGTTGAACTCAAATAACGGCTGGCAGAACTGGCTGCCCTTGACACTGTACTTGTTCCAGAGGTTGTCTTTAATTGAAACGGTAGTAGCGAATTCCCAGTTGGCGGCTTCAACGTCAACCTGGCTCTCAATGCTTTCCATCACAAGGGCTTTCTCCTTGGACGGGCAGCAATTGACGCAGAGTTCGCAGCCCATACAGTCAAGTGGTGAAACCTGCATGCGGTAGGTCAGTCCTGCCAGTTGCTTGCCAACAGCTTTCAGCGTTTCAAACTCTTTCGGAGCTCTATTAGCTTCTTCCTCGTCTAATAAGAACGGCCTGATGGTAGCGTGGGGGCATACCAATGAGCACTGGTTGCACTGGATGCAGTTTTCCTTGATCCACCTGGGCACAAATGCTGTTACACCACGCTTTTCAAATTTTGATGTGGCAGACGGGAAGGTGCCGTCTTCTGCACCCTTGAAGGCGCTGACCGGCAGGCTGTCTCCCTCTTGCCTGGTCATCGTACGCAGTATGTTTTCAATGAATTCTGGATCCTTTTTATCTTTTACAACGTCATCAGGTGCGTTTGCCCATTCAGCCGGTACATCTATCTTTACCAGGTTGTTGATACCGGCGTCAACTGCGGCGTTGTTCATGTTGACGATTTTCTCACCTTTTTTGCCATAGGATTTCTGGATCTGGTCTTTCATGTAGCCAACAGCTTCGTCGATAGGAATAACTCTGGACAGTTTAAAGAAAGCGGACTGCATGATCATATTGGTACGGTTGCCCAGTCCAATTCCTCTTGCCAGTTCCACAGCATTTATGGTAAAGAAGTTAATCTTATTCTTAGCAATGTACCTCTTCATCTTGGCCGGCAGTTTTTCATCCAGTTCTTCCGGCGTCCATACGCAGTTGAGGAGGAAAGCGCCGCCCGGCTTGAGTCCAGCGGTTAAATCATACATGTTGGCATAAGCCTGATTGCTGCAAGATACGAAGTCAGCCGTGTTAATCAGATATGGCGCTTTGATCGGCTTTTTGCCAAAACGCAAGTGAGAAACGGTGATACCGCCGGACTTTTTGGAGTCATAGGCAAAATATGCTTGCGCGTAAAGGCCGGTGTGGTCACCAATAATTTCTACCGCCTGCTTGTTGGCGCCTACTGTGCCGTCGGAACCAAGTCCCCAGAATTTGCACTGGATAGTCCCTTCCGGAGTAACGTCAATATCTTCGCCTCTCGGCAGTGAGGTATTGGAAACGTCATCTATGATACTGATGGTAAAGTTGTTCTTCGGCTGATCAGCTTTCAGGTTTTCAAATACAGCTACGATGTCAGCGGGCACAGTGTCCTTAGAACCAAGGCCATAGCGGCCGCCTACGATAATTGGCTTCATATCGGCATCGTAGAAAGTATTCTTGACATCCATGTACAGAGGTTCGCCGGGACATCCGGGAGTCTTAATTCTGTCAAGGACAGCAATCTTCTTCACAGTCTTGGGCAGCACTGCAAAGAGGTATTTAGGCGACCAGGGTCTGTACAGGTGCACCTTAATAATACCGACCTTCTCGCCCTTGGCCATAAGATAGTTTATTGTTTCTTCAGCTGCGTCGCAGATGGAGCCCATGGCAATGATAATGTTTTCAGCATCCGGCGCGCCATAATAATCAAACGGCTTATAATACCTGCCGCAGATATTGCCTATTTGCTTCATATAATCTGCCACTATGTCTGCAACTGGCTCAAAGAACGGGCTACAGGCCTCTCTAGCCTGGAAAAAAATGTCCGGGTTCTGGTTCGAGCCTCTGGTAACCGGACGGTCCGGGTTCAAGCTCCTGTCGCGGAATGCCTTAACTTCATCCATGTCGATTAGCTTTTCATAGTCTTCATATTCGATCATTTCTACTTTTTGCTGCTCGTGCGAGGTCCGGAATCCATCATAGAAGTGCAGGAAAGGTATCCTAGACTTGATAGCGGCCGCGTGGGCAACAGGAGCAAGGTCAATAATTTCCTGGACACTGTTCGTGCACAGCATCGCCCAACCGGTCTGTACAGTGGACATAACGTCGGAATGGTCGCCAAAAATGTTCAGGGCGTGGGTCGCCAGACTGCGGGCGGTGACGTGCAGTACACCCGGCAGGAGCTCACCGGCTATTTTGTACATGTTCGGGATCATCAGCAGCAAGCCCTGGGAAGCGGTGTAGCTGGTTGACAGCGCACCTGCTGATAGCGCGCCGTGCAAAGCCCCGGCAGCGCCGGCTTCTGATTGCATTTCAGTAACGTTTACGGTTTGACCGAAGATGTTCTTTTTACCTTGAGCGCTCCACTCATCCACGTATTCCGCCATGGGTGATGATGGAGTGATGGGAAAAATGCAGGCGCACTCAGTAAACGCATACGATACGTATGCCGCTGCCTTGGTGCCGTCCATCGTCTTCATCTTGTTATTGGCCATATATTTGTGTAACCTCCTTATATACTGTTAGCCTTTTATTTCACCATAACGGGCCGGGCGGTGAAAACCGCCGGCCCGGAGATGAATTATGAGTTACATCCTATACTATACAGGATAGTATTGGCTGCTCTGTTTGGCGAGATCAACATCTACCTTAAGCTTCTTGGCCATTCTTTCCTCAAGGAACTTTGGCGCTACCTGCGGGTAGATGGCGTTGGAAATAATGTCTTCTTCCTTTTCCATTACATACGCGATAGTTTCCTTGGCCTTCGGAAGTTCGGGCTCAAGCATGTCGGCCGGACGGCAGGTGATCGGCTGCTCATCGCCGATAATCATCTTGCGGGCCTCCTCGTTAATCGGCGCCGGAGGCCGTCCGTAATAACCGCGCATGTACTGCTTAACTTCGTTTGTGTTCATTTTATAGCGTCCCATCAGGACGTTCAGCACTGCCTGTGAACCTACGATCTGACTGGACGGGGTTACCAGCGGCGGCCAGCCAAAATCTTCTTGCACCCGTGGCATCTCAGCTAGCACTTCAGGCAGCCGGTGCAGAGCATTGGCCTGCTGGAGCTGGGACAGGAAGTTGGACATCATGCCGCCTGGCACCTGAGATACCAGGATACCGGCGTCGGGGTATTTTTGTGCCAAGTCGAAGGATGCGTACAGCGGGCGGATTTCTTTCCAGTAGTCGGCCAGTTCAATCATAGGCTCAAGATCTAAGCCAGTGTCATATTCAGTTCCTGCAAATGCTGAACACATTACTTCGATTGACGGCTGTGAAGTCTGTGATGACATTGGTGATATAGCGCAGTCAATGATGTTAGCGCCAGCTTCAATACCCTTCATGTAAGCCATGGAACCCATGCCGCTGGTGTAGTGACAGTGGATCTGGATGGGAACCTTGATCCCGGCGTCCCTCATGCCTTTGACTATGTCATGGACAATGTAAGGAGCGATGATGCCAGCCATGTCCTTGATGCAGATGGATTGAACACCCATACTTTCAAGTTCTCTAGCTTTATCGACATAGTGCTCAACCGTGTGCACAGGGCTGATCGCGTAACAAATTGTGCCTTGGGCGTGTGCGCCTTCCTCAAGAACGGTTTTTATCGCGACTTCCAGGTTGCGGTAGTCGTTCAAAGCGTCAAAACAGCGGAAAATATCCATGCCGTTAAAGACCGCTTTTTTAATAAATTCGATTAGCACATCGTCGGCATAGTTCCTGTAACCGACGATATTTTGGCCTCTCAGCAGCATCTGGGTCTTGGTTTTTTTCAGGTGGCGCCTGATCACCCTGAGCCGCTCCCAGGGATCATCACCACAGAAACGCATGCAGGTGTCAAAAGTCGCGCCGCCCCACATTTCCATGGAATGGAAGCCAATCTCATCGTGTTTCTCCGCGATCGGAATCATATGCTCTGTCTTCATTCGGGTAGCCAACAGGGACTGGTGGGCATCCCGGAAAGTAGTATCGGTAATTAATACAGCTTTTGGTCCTTTTGCCATCTTATTATCCTCCCCTTTTATCGCTAGCCGGACTTTTCTATGCTCCCAGCCCGACTACCTTCATCAGGTCGCGGACTGCCTGGATGGAATAATCCAAGCCCGCTTTCTCTTCTGGTGTGAGATCGATTTCAAGAACCTTTTCCACGCCGTTGCCGCCAATAATGGCCGGTACGCCAGTGTAAATATCTTTAGCCCCATATTCGCCGTTCAGATATGCCGCCACGGGCAGGATCCGTTTCTTGTCTTTCAGTACAGCCTCAGCCATTTGAACAGCGGATGCCGAAGGAGCGTAGAAAGCACTGCCGGTCTTCAGTAAGCTAACGATTTCACCTCCGCCGCTGGCGGTTCTCTTAACGATTTCAGCCAGGCGATCGGCAGATATCAAATTGGTCACCGGAATGCAGCCCACGTTAGCATGGCTTAACACCGATACCATGGTATCACCGTGGCCGCCAAGCACCAATGCGTTGACATCCTCGAATGACGCTCCGAGTTCCATAGCGACAAAAGTGCGGAAACGAGCTGAGTCAAGCACGCCGGCCTGTCCAAATACACGGTTGGCCGGGAATCCGCTGGCCTTCCAGGCAGTATATGTCATAACATCAAGCGGGTTGGAGACAACTATAATGCATGTATTGGGTGAATAGCGGGCAAGATTTTCAGCTACCATATTGACGATCTTGTAGTTTGTGTTCAGAAGGTCGTCACGGCTCATGCCTGGTTTACGGGCAATGCCAGCTGTAACTATACATACATCTGAATCAGCAGTATCTTCATAATTATTTGTGCCTTTTACCCAGCAGTCTGTTCCACCTAGAGGGTTGGACTGCATTAAATCCAGGGCTTTACCCTGCGGTACGCCTTCAATAACGTCGAGAAGCACAACATCGCCTAGTTCTTTGGCTACACACCAGTGGGCTGCTGTGGCGCCAACATTGCCTGCCCCAACTACTGTGATTTTGTTTCTCTTCATTGCATACCCTCCCTAATTTTTTTATGAACAAAAAATGTTGTTCATTTCCGGTGGAAGTCCGATTTTTCCAACTCCCACCGGTTTTTATATTTAACCAATCACTATAAGGACATCGCCACCGTTTACAGCCTGTCCCTTGGTTACCTTAACTTCCTTAATTGTGCCTGCCTTGTCGGCGGTAAGTTCGTTTTCCATTTTCATGGCTTCCAGGATTAACAGAACATCGCCAATATTGACGGCATCACCGACTTTTACTTTAACATCAAGTACGGTTCCGGGCATCGGGGCGCACAGAGCGCCACCACCGCCACCGCCTGCTGCTGGCTTGGGTGCCGCCGCTGCCGGAGCTGCCGGGGCTGGTGTTGCAGCAGGTGCCGGAGCCGGCGGGGGTGCCGCTACAGGAGCTGTCGGGGGAGCTACTGGCGCTGCTGCCGCCGGACTGCCGCCGATTTCTTCAACTTCTACTTCAAAGATTTCTTCATTAACTTTAATTTTGAATTTTTTCATGCAAAATTTCCCTCCTAAATGGTAGGCCTGTACTCGTTGCCCATTGTCTTACAGGAAATCCCTCATACTCAAATCACGGCCAAGCATTAATTCGGCAATGCCAGCTCTTTTCCACGCATTACCAGCATTGGTCACGCTCCTGATCTGGTAGCCTGTCTCTGCCGAGTAACCGTAAAGAGCCACAGCCGCTGAGATAGCGGCGAGCATCTCGGGTTTAATACCGGCCTTTGCTTTTTGTTTAGCCATTTGTTATATCCTCCTACACGCCGGTATTCATTACTACATGGGAATGTTTCCATGTTTCTTTTTGGGTCTGCTTTCGCGCTTGGTGGACAGATTCCAAAGAGAATTAATAATCCTAGCTCTGGTATCTCTAGGATCGATAACGTCTTCGACAAAGCCTCTGGCGCTAGCGATATACGGGTTGGCAAAACGATCGCGATAATCCTGCACCAACTGCTGGCGCGTTTCAACTGGATTTTCAGCCGCGGCAATTTCCTTGCGGTTGATTACGTTAACAGCACCTTCAGGGCCCATAACAGCTATTTCAGCACTGGGCCACGCAAATGTGGTGTCAGCCCGCAGTGAAGCTGCACACATGGCCAAGTAGGCGCCGCCGTATGCCTTACGGGTAATAATTGTAATTTTAGGCACGGTAGCTTCAGAATATGCGTAGAGCATCTTGGCACCGTGCCGGATGATGCCGCCGTATTCCTGCTGAACACCAGGAAGGAATCCCGGAACATCCATAAACGTGATAATCGGTATATTGAAGCAGTCGCAGAAACGGATTTGTTTGGCAATCTTGTCCGAAACATTGATGTCAAGGCAGCCTGCCAGTACTCTGGGTTGGTTGGCGATAATTCCCACCACCTGACCATTAACACGGGCAAAGCCTACCACACCATTAGTAGCATAGTACTGGTGCACTTCAAAAAACGATCCGGCGTCTACTACTCCGTTGATGATATTACGGACATCATAACCCTTGTTCGGATTGTCCGGTATTACGGTAAACAGTGTTTCCTTATCTAAAGACGGCTCAACCCCGGGGTAGGTCGGAGGTTCTTCTAAGTTATTCAATGGCAGGTAGCTAACCAGAGTTTTAATCTGGGCTATGCAATCGTCTTCATTTGCAGCCATAAAGTGCGCCACACCGCTAATCTGGTTATGGGTAGCAGCGCCTCCGAGGGCTTCTTGACTGACATCTTCACCAGTGGTGGCCTTAATTACCAGCGGGCCGGTGATAAACATCTGGCTGGTATTTTGGACCATGAAGATAAAGTCGGTTAGTGCCGGTGAATAAACCGCACCGCCTGCACATGGTCCCATTATCACGGAAATCTGTGGAATAACACCGGAGGCAATAGTGTTGCGGAAGAATATTTGGCCGTAACCGTCGAGAGCGTCCACACCTTCCTGAATACGTGCGCCACCGGAGTCACACAAACCAATAACCGGTGCTCCGACCTTCATTGCCATATCTAGCACTTTACAGATCTTGGCAGCGTGTACCCGGCCCAGTGAACCGCCTACAACAGTAAAATCTTGGGCAAAAATAAATACTTTACGGCCGTTCATGGCGCCGTAACCGCCTATAGCACCTTCGTTCGGGTTCTTTACAGACCTGTAGTCCACTTCTGTATTTGCAAAAACATCTATTTCTTTGAAGGAACCTTCGTCAAACAGCTTTGCGATTCTTTCCCTGGCGGTATATTTGCCGCCGGAATGCTGCTTGTCAATTCTCTTTTGACCACCGCCGGCATCTACTTCGGCCCGCAGCTTATTTAGAATATCCAGTTTCTCCTGCATACTCATGCGATTACCTCCATTCTAGTCGCGCTCACTCAGTTCGATCAGAACACCAAAGGTGGATTTCGGGTGCAAAAATGCAATTTTAGCTCCACCAGCGCCATACCTAGGCTTTTCGTCAATTAAACGGATACCTTGTTCCTTGAGGTTCGCTAACGCTTTTTCAATATTGTCAACCCGGAAAGCAATATGCTGGATTCCCGCACCATTTTTTTCTATAAATTTAGCAATGGGGCCATCCGGCGCTGTTGATTCCAGTAATTCCACTTCACTGTCGCCTAAGGGGAAAAATGCCACTTTTACTTTTTGTTCTTCCACTATCTCTGTTCCGACTGGTTTTAATCCCAGTGCCTCATAAAACTTAGTGGCTTCAGCAAGATCTTTGACCGCAATTCCAATGTGGTCAATCTTTTTTAGCATCCGACTCCCTCCATGTTTTTGGATTCACAAACCTTGTAACCTAACCCTTGTTAAAACAGGTTTGGTGCAGGGCAGTAACCGGTCAATCCGGACTGCCCTGAACTCTGTAAATTAGTCTATCTTATGATTAGTTTACTTTTTCCTTGATGTAATTAACAACATTTGCCAGTGGGGTGCCCGGACCAAAGATTTCAGCGACACCTGCTTCTTTTAAAGCGGGGACATCTTCATCAGGGATAATCCCGCCACCTACTACAAGAATATCACCTGCGCCCTTTTCTCTCAGCAGGTTTACTACTTCGGGGAACAGGGTTGCATGGGCTCCAGAAAGAATGCTCATGCCGACAACATCTACGTCTTCCTGCAAAGCCGCTGATACAATCTGTTCAGGGGTCTGTCTTAAGCCCGTATAGACAACTTCCATGCCCCCGTCACGAAGGGCCTGGGCAATTACTTTTGCTCCCCGATCGTGACCGTCAAGGCCTGGTTTTGCGACCAGAACACGTATGCGTTTCTCGCTCATCTGCTTTCCTCCTTCTCTTAGAATACAATTTGCTGCTTGTACTCACCAAATACATCTCTCAGAACGTCGCAAATCTCACCGAGAGTCACGTATTCTTTGACAGCTTCGACAAATACAGGAATCATGTTGGCATCGCTCTGCGCTGCTTCACGCACTGCTTTCAGCAAGGATTCTACCTTGGCTTGGTCTCTTCCAGCTTTCACTTTCTTCAGTTTTTCTACCTGGCGTTCACCGACAGAAAGGTCAACTTTTAACAGGCCCTCAGGCGGTTTTTCTTCCATTTGGAACTTGTTGACACCGATAACAGTTTTCTTTTTGTTGTCAATAGCCAGCTGGTACTGATAGGCAGAATTGTGAATTTCCTTCTGCATGAACTCAATGGCCTTAACAGCGCCGCCAAGGGCGTCGATCTTACCAATGTAATCCATGGCCTTTTCTTCGAGAGCGTTGGTCAGGCTTTCAATGTAATAAGAACCGCCCAGCGGGTCAACCAGATCACAGACACCAATTTCATATCCTATTACCTGCTGGGTGCGCAGGGCGATCATCACTGACTCGTCGCAGGGCAACGCCAGCGCTTCGTCGTAAGAGTTGGTGTGCAGGGATTGGGTGCCGCCCAGCACAGCTGACAGAGCTTCATAAGCAGTACGCATGATATTGACCATTGGCTGCTGTGCTGTCAGGCTGACGCCGGCAGTCTGAGTGTGGAAACGCAGGGTCCATGACCGTGGATTTTTTGCGCCGAAGCGTTCTCTCATAATTCTTGCCCAGACGCGTCTTGCTGCCCGGAATTTGGCGACTTCCTCGAGGAAGTTCAGGTGGGCATTAAAGAAGAACGAAAGACGTCCACCAAAAGCATCTACGTCTAAACCGGATTTTATAGCAGCGTCTACATAGGCGATACCATCGGCAAGTGTGAAAGCAATTTCCTGGGCGGCGGTGGCGCCGGCCTCACGGATGTGGTAACCACTGATGCTAATGGTATTCCACTGCGGAATTTCCTTGGAGCAAAACTCAAAGATGTTGGAGATAAGACGCATTGAGGGTTCCGGTGGCAGGATGTATGTGCCCCGGCAGATATATTCCTTAATTACGTCATTTTGAATAGTACCGTTGATTTCTGACTTTGTAAAACCTTGCTTTTCCGCACAGGCGATATACATGGCTAGCAGTATGCCCGCCGGCGCATTGATGGTCATCGAGGTGCTGACCTTACCCAGCGGGATCTGGTCAAAGAGTGTTTCCATGTCCGCCAGGGAGTCAATGGCCACGCCCACTTTACCAACCTCGCCCCGTGCCAGCGGATGGTCTGAGTCATAACCAATCTGGGTAGGCAGGTCAAAAGCGCAGCTTAAACCTGTTTGTCCTTGCTCCAGCAGGTAGCGGAAACGCTGGTTGGTTTCATCTGCCGAGCCAAACCCGGCATACTGGCGCATGGTCCAGAGACGGCCACGGTATAAGTTAGGCTGCACACCCCGGGTATACGGATATTCCCCGGGCATTCCCAGGTCTTTTTCGTAATCCATATCTGCGAGATCGAGTGGTGTATAAACAGTGTTAATGGTAATACCGGAATCAACAGCAAACTCAGGCTCTCTTTCCGGGCGCTTTTTTACTGTCGCTTCCAGCTTCGCAGCCCATTTCTCTTTGCCAGCTGCAATTTTGTCCAGTTGATCTTGTTTAAACAAAAGATCTCCTCCTTCCATACCTTATTATTTTCTTCCAAGCGCCTCTTTAATCAGCGCGGGAACTTCGAACGGCAACGGGGCAACTTTGGCGCCTGCAGCTGTCAAAGCTTCGACTTTACCCTGGTAGGTTCCCTTGCCGCGCTCAATAATGGCTCCAGCATGTCCCATCCGCTTTCCTGGAGGCGCGCTCTTGCCAGCGATGAAAGCAACCACGGGCTTGGTCATTTCCTTGATATACTCGGCAGCGATCTCTTCGTTGTTGCCGCCAATTTCACCAATCAGCACCACAGCCTTGGTCTGGTCGTCCTTTTCAAACATTTTTAAAACGTCAACGAAGGTCAAACCCACTGCCCGGTCGCCGCCCATACCTACAACGGTGGACTGACCGAGGCCGTTAGCGGTCAGGTTGCCGACGATTTCATAGGTTAAGGTGCCGGAGCGGGCAACTACGCCAACATCGCCCTCAATAAAATACTGGTTAGGCGGAATACCCATCTTGCACTTGCCACCTGAAACGATGCCGAAGGTGTTCGGTCCGAGCACATAAGCTCCCTTACGCCTGGCATAGGCAACAATATCGATTTCATCATATACAGGTACGCCTTCAGTTATGATAACGACTACCTTGACCCCTGCTTCCAGGTTTTCCAGAGCGGCGTCTTTAGTTCCGGGGGCGGGAACAAATATGACTGAGGCATCGATCCGGTGCTTCTCACAGGCTTCACGCACAGTGTTGTATACAGGAACCCCCTCTACTTCCTGCCCGCCTTTGCCGGGGGTGCATCCGGCAACAATCTTGGTCCCATAGGCAAGCATCTGCTTGGTGTGAAAAGAAGCTTGTCTGCCGGTAATTCCCATGACTAATACATTAGTATTCTCATCAATGATAATAGCCAATTTTACTTATCCTCCCTTATTAAGTATTTTATGGATTCAAGCGACTTAGCTTTAATGCAAAGGATAATTACTTAGTAAGCTCAATTATCCTTTTGGCTGCGTCTTCCATGAAGTCGAAGGCTTCAACGCCGATGGACCTCAGGATTTCCCGGCCAGCATCCTGGTTGGTGCCGACAAGACGGATTACTACCGGTACCGGGAAGCCGCCGCGTGCTTCATAAACATCCTTAAATGCATTGGCTACATCATCGCAGCGGGTAATACCGCCGAAAATATTAATGAACATACCTTTGGGTTCTAGGCCCAGGAGAATATCTAATGCTTTGGCAGTGGCTTCCCTACCGGTGCCGCCACCGCAGTCGAGAAAGTTCCTCGGTGTGCCGCCGAAAGCCTGCAGAGTGTCTAGAGTACCCATGGTAATGCCGGCGCCGTTGGCCATTACAGCGATATCGCCATCCAGATCCACAAAGGAAAGGCCGAGGTCCGCTGCTGCTCTTTCAGCAGGTGATTTATCTTCGACAAACGGCAGTTCTTTCATCCGGAACAGGGCGTCTTCGTCAATAGTTACTTTAGAATCAGCTGCTATTACCCTGTCGTCACTAAACACCAGCGGGTTGATTTCAACCAGTTCAGCATCTTTTTCTTTGCAAATCTTGTAAAGGGTTTGAATTATATTTATCATTTCTTTTCCGTGCGGGCTTCTTAGTTCTACGCCCATTCTTCTTACAACGTCACGAGCGAAGAAAGGATGCATGCCGAGCTCAGGATCGATGTGCTTCTTAATGATGTACTCTTCCGGCTGGGCTTCAATTTCCATCCCACCGTAAGCGGAAGCGATCATGACAGCTTGCTTGGCAGAACCGTCGACGGTTATCGACATGTAGAGTTCCTTGTCGATTTTCAACTTTTCTTCCACCAAGACGCACTCGACAGGTAGTCCCTGGATGGTCATACTGAGAACTTCTTCCGCAGCCTTCTTGGCTTCTTCTGGCGTGTTAGGAAACTTAATACCCCCAGCTTTACCTCTCTTGCCTGACAGGACCTGCGACTTTACCACACATGGACCACCAATTTCCGCAGCGATCTTTTCGGCCTCTTCTGGAGTCTTAGCCATTCTGCCTTTCGGAGTTGGGATACCGTACTTGGCAAATAGCTCCTTACCCATGTACTCGAACATTTTCACGGGCTAAATCTCTCCTCTCATTTTTATATTTGGCGCTTTATTTGAAAATATCACTTTATTACTCCTCTATCAGTACTTCTTTACTTGCTTTCCTTTTCCTTCTTTTGTCTCTATTTTTTTCTAGTATTTCTCTAATTCTCCCCCCTTAATCGCTTCTTAAGAAAATTTCTCCAGGAGCGAATAATATCCAAAATATTATAAAATATATTTCTCTTGTATCATAGATTTTATATATCTGATCTAATATAACCCCCTACTCTAACTGCAAAACAATGCACATCGGAAATAAAAAATCAACCACAAAATAAAAATGGTTTTATATCACAATAACTTTGAATTTAAAAAAGGTTATAGCCCAACCTGCATTGACTGGTCGGGCGTATTCATAAAACACTTTTAAATCTCTCTCCCAAAAGGCAATATTGGTCTTTGCGGTCATAATTACTCCTGCTGTTTTTTAAAAATCTCTATTGGTTATTTAACAGCATAAATCTTTATGCCTTCCTGATAGAGATCGCCACCCAGGGTATCGTTAACAACTACCACGGGGAAATCTTCAACCACAAATTCATGGACGGCTTCAGCTCCGAGATCCGGATAAGCTATAACCTTGGCACTCTTGATACTCTTGGCAATCAAGGCTGCGGCGCCGCCAATAGCCGCGAAGTATACACCCTTGTACTTTTTCATGGCCTCGATTACTTCCGGGGATCTTTTCCCCTTGCCGATAGAGGCTTTCAGGCCCAGTTTGTATAGTTCGGGAGCGTATGGATCCATGCGGTAACTGGTCGTGGGTCCGCAGGAACCAACAACTCTCCCAGGCTTTGTAGGACTCGGACCTACATAGTAAATAATCTGACCTTTCGGGTCAAAGGGCAGTTCATTGACTTTTCCTGCCTTGATCAGATCCACCATTCTCTTGTGAGCGGCGTCCCGGCCGGTATAAATGAGGCCGCTGATTAAAACTTGCTGCCCGATTCTAAGCTTTTCTACATCTGCGTCAGTTAATGGGGTAGTAAGCCTGATCTGTGTCAATATTTTCACCTCCCCTATTATTTCGCACATCTCTATCTATCCATAATCAAAAATATATTTACAAGACTACTTCCTTATGCCTTGCGGCGTGACAGTTGATGTTGACTGCTACAGGCAAGCTGGCTATATGAGCAGCGTATGTTTTGATGTGTACAGCCAGGGCAAAAGTCCTGCCACCCAGGCCTTGCGGTCCGATTCCCAGGTTGTTTACCTTTTCCAAAAGTTCTTCTTCAAGCTTTGCCATTTCAGGATCTTCATTTTCAGAACCAATCTCCCGGAGCAGCGCTTCCTTCGCGAGCAATGCTGCTTTCTCCATGGTGCCGCCAATGCCGACTCCTAAAATAACTGGCGGACAGGGGTTCGGGCCGGCGTTTTTAGCCACCTCGATAACAAAATCTTTTACACCTTCTACACCATCTGCTGGCTTCATCATTTTGATTTGGCTCATGTTTTCGCTGCCGCCGCCTTTGGGCGCGAGGGTAATCTTTAGGTTCTCACCTGGGACGATCTTAGTATGAATCACCGGAGGAGTGTTATCACCGGTATTCTTACGCTCGAGCGGGTGACTCACGATGGATTTTCTGAGGTAGCCGTCAGTATATCCTCTCCTGACCCCCTCAGTTATTGCTTCGTATAGGTCTCCTCCCTCAATGCGGACATCCTGTCCCAACTCCAGGAAAATAACCGCATAGCCGCAGTCCTGGCACATGGGGACCTGCTCCTCACGGGCTATCTCTGCATTTTTGATCAAAATCTGCATTATGTCTTTTCCCGTGGCGGACACTTCCTGCTCATACCCTTTTTTGAAGGCTTCCATTACGTCCTCACCAAGGTTGAAGTTAGCCTCCTGACACATCCTTGCTACATTTTCCGTAATGACACTGGTGTTAATGGTTTTAATTTTTATTCCCCCCTTTGCTAAGTGTTGTTCACAATTAAATATATACATGCAAGATCTGTACCATCAACATTGCTCGTTACATATGGCGGGTTATTTTAGTGTAAACCTCAGCATAAGTAGCAATAATGCTGATTTATTAAAGTTAATCCATGTTGTTTGCTAATTCCCAAATGATGGCAATAAAAAATACCATATTCTAATTATTAAAAACATGGTATGTCTCAGACCACGGCACTGCTGATGTTTCTAAACTTTATAAATTTTCTAAATTTTATAAAGTTCTAATTTTATATATTTTCAGGGTTATATTTTTTAAGTTTGTTGTAGAGTGTTGCCAAAGAGATATTGAGGGCCTGCGAAGCGCGTTTTTTGCCTTCCACTGTATTGCCATATTTAGCCAGGGCTTTTTTAACCATCCTTTCTTCCATTTGATCCAGAGGCAGCAGGTCTAGATCCGGTTCGTGAGTTATTATTTTAAACTGGCTGGTATGCATGACCATGGTTTTCTTGGTTATAACCTCCTCATCCATAGTCACCATAATTCTTTCGATCATGTTTTCAAGTTCGCGAATATTTCCCGGCCAATCATAATTCACCAGCAATTCTATAGCTTTACTATCTACACGTTTAACTTTTTTGCCTAGTTTTCTGTTTAATTTTACAATAAGGTTATCTAAAAGAACAGGCAAGTCTTCCTTGCGCACTCTAAGCGGCGGTACTGTTATTTCAACGACATTCAACCGATAAAAAAGGTCTTCCCTGAACTTGCCCAGGCGTATTAATTCACGCAGATTGCGGTTGGTCGCTGCTATGACCCTTACATCGACTTTTGTCGTTTGTGTGCCGCCCACGCGTTCAAACTCCATCTCCTGCAGTACCCGCAGGAGTTTTCCCTGCAGGTTCAGATTCATATCGCCTATTTCGTCAAGAAATATCGAGCCGCTGTGAGCCAGTTCAAATTTACCTATTTTTGATTTAACCGCGCCGGTAAAGGCTCCCTTTTCATAACCGAAAAACTCACTTTCCAGTAGCGTCTCAGGTATAGCGGCGCAGTTAACCTTAATAAACGGATTCTCCCGCCGCATCGATGATGAGTGAATGGCATGGGCGAACAATTCCTTCCCCGTTCCGCTTTCACCCTGGATTAGGACAGTTGTGTTACTGCGGGCAGATCTTTCCGCCAGGTCAATACATCTTTTTATTTCCAAACTGCTCCCTAGAATATTATCGAACGTATATTTGCTGGTTGTTACTTGCCCCAGTTTATCTGTAAGATTTTCAATAATGCTGGTGCTCTTCTTCAGTTCCTCCATCAGGTTCATCACATCTGTAAAATGCTGAAACACTACGACAGCGCCGTCCATAGCCCCGTCAACAATAATCGGCGCCGCGTTGGAGACAACCTCAGCGTTGCTGCCGCCTACTTTTGTCCTTTGCCCGAATACCAGTTTTCCGGTTTTCAAAACCGTTGCTAGCGCTCCATCAGGAGATGCTTCAAAAATATTCTGGTTAATCCTTTTATCTTCAGGTATGCCGGTTATCTTGGAGAAAGCAGGGTTTACAAATTTTATGTTCCCATTTATATCAGCAACTTCTATAGCTTCCTGGACTGAATCGAGAATAGCCGAAAGCTGGCTCTTAATACTCTTAATTTCGAGCAGTTCTTCTTTCTTCTCTCTCAGTATGGAAATTATTAAATTTGCGGCTTTGGCTTCCATTATTGCTGTATTGTATTTTTTATTTTGTAGTATAAAATCAAGATCCGCTGGTGAGGATGTTGCATCTATTATAACATCCAGATCCGGTTTTTTCAGGAGAATATTTATATCCTCCGCAACGAAAACGCCTTCACTTTTAGCAGTAATAATGCCGGGTGCCGTGTGGTCTTTGTCGGCAATGCCGGCTATAGACACTTCTTTAATTTCTTTCAACATTCGGTACGCTTTGTAACCGTCTTCACCAGCACCGGCAATAGCGACTCTGATTACTCTCATTATTTACCCTACCTACCTCATGCAATGCTATCATAATTTGTATTTCGACGTTCTAGAATTTCATCCTTCTAATAATTAAAAATTGCTAAATATAAAAATTGCGAACAAGTGTTTCTATTTAGTTTATTTTGTGTTATAATTTTATATAAATATAGTTGTAAAGGTTGGTGCAAAATGGACTCTGATCTCACACCCAAGCAGGCGGCCATCCTGGCGGTCATAAAGAAAAATATCAAGCAGAAAGGCTACCCTCCCTCTGTACGAGAGATTGGTCAGGCAGTTGGTTTAAGTTCCAGCTCTACTGTCCATGGTTATTTGAAAAAACTTGAGGCCAAAGGTTATCTGAGGCGTGACGCCGCAAAACCAAGGGCGATGGAAGTCCTTGACAACATTGAAGAGGATCAAGTCGAATTCGTTAATGTGCCGCTGCTGGGCAGGGTTGCAGCAGGTATGCCTATTCTGGCGGTTGAAAATAGGGAGGGCATTTTCCCCCTCCCCACTCACTTTACCGGTATAGGCGAATTTTTCATGCTTACTGTACGGGGGGACAGTATGATTGAGGCGGGCATACTCGATGAAGACATGGTTGTCGTCAGATGTCAGAATGATGTAAATAACGGCGATATTGTTGTTGCACTGCTTGCTGATGAGGAAGCAACTGTCAAGAGGTTTTTCAGAGAAAAAAGTAGAGTCAGACTCCAGCCGGAAAACTGTCAGATGGAACCGATTTATGCAACTGATTTGAAAATCATTGGTAAGGTAATTGGACTTGTAAGAAAAATTCATTAATAATTCTTAAATCGTTCCCTCTGTCCAGATCGAGTACAAACGCGGGCGTGAGCGTACCTGTATCGTGCACATCGGGACGGCGCATAACGACGCCAACTCAAGCTTCTCTGTGCCTTGGCCCACGTGAAGATGCATGAAGGCCAATTATCCCTTGATTTTGACCTTACGAAACAAAACGACAAGGAGGCGCGGCTTCGGAGGTCGTATTCGGGGCTGCTATGGGACGTACTGAACGGCGTATACGACACGCTCGGGTTTAACGCGGTAGACGACCCTGTTTTCAGGCAACTCGTCCTGGCGAGGATCATCGAGCCGGCCTCCAAGCTCGACACGATCCGCATCCTTGACGGACTGGGTCTTGACGCGTCGTCCAACACGTCCATCCATCGCTGCTTGAAACGGATCGTCGACAACAGATACAGGGACGCCGTCAGCGGCATGTGCTTTAAGCAAACCGCCAAGGCCGCGCTGACGCTTGTCCTCTACGACGTGGCCACGCTGTATTTCGAGATACAGAAAGAAGACGAATACAGGAAGCCGGGGCTTTCGAAAGAGCGCAGGCTCGAGCCGCAGATCACGGTTTGACTGTTGGTCGACAGGTCGGGCTTCCCGCTCGAAATCCAGAGCTTCGAGGGCAACCGCGCTGAATTCAAGACGATTGTTCCGGTGCTCGCGGGTTTCAAGGAGCGCCACGGGCTTTCCGGCATCACGGTCACTGCTGACGCCGCCATGCTTTCCGCAGGGAACATCGAGGTTCTCGAGCGTCTCGGGTATCACTACATCATCGGGTCGAAACTCGCAAAGACGCCGTATGAAATTGAGGCGCACCTGTCGGGAGACGAAGATTTCGAGGACGGCCAGATCTTCGAGTCGCGCAAGACCGTCACAATCGACGGCAAGCGCACAAAACGCCGAGAAATTTTCCAGTATCGCCGGAAACGGGCCGCGCTCGACTTATCGAACATCGACAAAACGGTGGCGAAGGCGCAGAAGATTATCGACAAGAAGGCAGACATCAAGCGGAACAGGTTCCTGAAAATCACGGGCGACAAAAGGGGGACCAACCTTGCGCTTGTTGAGAAGGCCCGCCGCCGGGCCGGCATCAAAGGCTACATCACAGACCTGGGCATCCCGGCGCAACAGGTGATTGACGCGTACCACCAGCTGTTCCCAGGTAGAAAAATCTTTCCGCATGTCGAAGTCAGACCTAAAGGCCAGAAGAAGTTCGTCAGAACGCTTGAACCCGTCCGCACCGGTCTCGTTTCGGTTGGAAGTGATACGTTTGAACTAAAGCCGGAATTCCAGATGCGGCTTCGTCGCTTATCAAGAGATTGTCATCCGGTAAAAGTATGCACTAATTCGGTCAAGTCAGGGGAACCGATTTATGCAACTGATTTGAAAATCATTGGTAAGGTAATTGGACTTGTAAGAAAAATTCATTAATAATTCTTAAATCGTTCTCTTTGTCCGCTTTTACTTTGCATTTGAACCGAAAGCTTCTCGTCAAGCACAAAAACACATGCAAAATATAGAAAAAATAACAGTCCCAAAAGACGGCTATTTTTATTTTTAAATTGAACATTATTGCGCACAAAAAAATTATGAAATTAAATTTCGGTAAATTTCAGCTGGTTTTCTTTGTCGTTGATATATGAAATAAATGCCTCCAGCGCATAACCTCCCATGCCCTGTTTGTGTCTTATCTGGTAAAGGTAACGGCTCATATCGACACCTTCAAGCTTTACTTCCTTAACCTTTCCCAGGCTTAAAGCTTCCGAGACCGCGTACTTTGACACAATGCTAAATCCCAATTTTGCCTCAACTGCGGTTATGACCGCCCTTGTACTGCCCAATTCCATGCCGATCGACAGTTTGTCAAGGGATATATTTTGTTCAGCAAACTTCCGCTCTAAAGTCCGTCGTGTACCAGAACCTTTTTCCCGCGAAATAATTGTTTCGTTTTTCAGGTCGTCCAAACATACTTTACTTGCTTCAGCCCACGGATGAGATGGGTGTACAATTAAAACAAGATAATCCTTGAGCCAGGACACGCATTCGGTCTCCCCCCATTCAACCGGAGCTCCAATTATGCCAAAATCGATTTCCCTTTCACGTACCCAGCGTCCGACCTGACCGCTTCCCGCCACTTTGAGAGTAATTTTTATACCCGGATATTTTTCTTTAAAGCCACCAATCATGATAGGTAGCAGGTATTCACCCGGTATCGTGCTGGAGCCTACAACCAGTTGGCCGGTTTTTAGTCCCTTTATATCATCCAGTCCCGCCTTGATCCGGTTATAATGCCTGAGCAACTGTTTTGCTTCTGGATATAACAGATTGCCTGCCTCCGTAAGCATTACCTTTTTGTCGCCTCTTTGAAACAAAGAAACCTGCAGGTCTTCTTCCAGTGCCTTAATCTGAAAGCTGACAGCCGGTTGACTCATATATAGCTGGCGGGATGCTTTTGTAAAGCTCTGCAGTTCTGCAACCCAGATAAATGCCTCCAGCTGTTTAAAATTCACAGGTTACACCGCCTTAAGGCTTTTTTAAAAACTTCGCCATGTATCTCATGATACCTTCTAAATTTTAATATTTCTAAAATCTAAAATCGTAATAATTCATGTGCAGCTGAGAGTAGAGCCAGTTTAATATATTCCTTGGACAGCCCGCCCTGCAGGTAAACAGCGTACGGCGGACGTATAGGACCATCCGCGCTTAATTCTAACGAAGCCCCCTGTATGAAGGTGCCGGCTGCCATTATCACCGGATCACCGTAGCCCGGCATATCGTCCGGTACTGGCATTACGTGCGAATCGACGGGAGAGCCTTTCTGTAGACCGCGGCAGAAGGCCATCATCCGCTCCGGCGTACCCAGCATTATGGCCTGAACAATGTCACTCCTATGGTCACTATATCCTGGCAAAACCTTATAACCAAGCTTTTCGAAAAACATGGAAGCAAATACAGCCCCTTTAAGCGCTTCGGAAACAACATGGGGAGCTAGAAATAAACCCTGGTAGAGCAGTCTTTGAATGTCACCAGAAGGGCCGACTTCCGCTCCGATACCTGGAGCGCTCCAACGGGAGGCAGCCATATCCACAAACTTCTCCTGCCCCACGACGTAGCCGCCGGTCGGCGCTAAACCACCTCCCGGATTTTTGATCAAAGACCCAGCTACCAGGTCGGCGCCGGCTTCAACGGGTTCTTCTAATTCCACAAATTCTCCATAACAGTTATCAACAAATATTACTGCATCGGGCCTTCTTTCTTTGATGAATTTAATTGCTTCTCTTAACTTATCTATCCCCAGGGATGCACCCCAGCGGTAGCCTGCTGAGCGCTGCAGCAACACCATCTTTGTTTTAGGGCTTAAAGCCTGTCCCAGACGTAAAAAATCCAGGTTGCCTTCGTTGGTTAATTCAACCTGCCTGTAAATAACGCCGATATCTTTGAGGGAACCGCTCGTTTTACCCCTGAGACCGATCATCTCAGCGAGTGTGTCATACGGCTCCCCTTGGACAGATAACAGTTCATCTCCTGGCCGCAATACTCCATACAGGCAAAGCGCTATCGCATGAGTGCCCGATACAATCTGACCACGCACCAAGGCCTTTTCCGCGCGAAATATATCAGCGTATATTTTTTCCAGGGTATCCCTGCCGCTGTCTCCATAACCATATCCTGTGGAACCTTTAAGGTGATAGTCGCTTACCCTGGCCTTGTGAAATGCCGCTAGGACTTTGGCATGGTTAGACAGTGCTCTCTCATCAATTAGACGGTATACGGGCTCAACGCCGCGTTCAACTTCTTTAGCAAGTGTCTCTAGGCTAATACTCATATAGATTGATCTCCTTATAATGGCTTTAAAATAATCCAACTCGTTTAAATTTGATCTGAGACACCTATAAGGTCTTCCCTGTTTATTGCCATCAGGTCCATCCGGCTCAGCTCGCTTTCTTTTCGTAGCAACCTTACCGCCTGACGCCTGATCGCCCTCTCAATAAGGTTTCGCACAAGCCTGGCGTTTCCGCTATGCTCATGCCGCTTGTGCTCTTTTTCTATTACAAAACGGAATTCTTCCCTTGCGCCGTTTGAAAGATAATACTGTCTCTGCTGAAGCATTAAATCGGCAATTGCCAGCAGTTCTCTGTTGCTGAAGTCGGGAAAAGTTATATGAATTGGGAATCGTGAGCGCAGGCCGGGATTAGCTTCAACAAACCAGTCCATCTCATCCTGATAACCGGCTAAGATCAGGATCAGGCTGTCCCGGTGGTCCTCCATTCCTTTTACCAGCGCGTCAATTGCTTCTTTACCAAAATCTTTATCTCCTCCCCTGGCCAGGGAATATGCTTCATCAATAAACAAAATACCACCCAGAGCTCTTTTGATCTGGTCCCTTGTCTTCTGGGCTGTGTGGCCGATATACTCACCCACTAGGTCCGCTCTCTCAACCTCAACCAGGTGCCCTTTAGGCAACACGCCGACTTCCTTGAAAAGCTTGCCCAATATTCTGGCCACTGTGGTTTTTCCGGTGCCGGGATTGCCCTTGAATATCATGTGAAGACCCAGCGGCTCGGAAACCAGCTTTTCTTTCTGCCTCATTTTCTGAATTTCTATATAAGAATAAATTTCTTCGATCAATTTTTTTACACCATGCAGGCCAACCAGGGAGTTTAGTTCCAGGAGTATTTCCCCGGTATTTTTGTAATTAACCTGTTCATCACACCCGGTTTTTAAACTATTTAATTGAGCCGTATTTATCTTCCATGACCTGTAGACAGCCTTATGTCCTGTGTTTTTAGAGATTCCCGTATGATTCCATATTTTTATTTTCACAGGTTCGCAGCCACCTCGCCTCAGGCTTAAGTCATTACCATTATACGCCTGACACAGGCTTTTACGACTAAAAAAGTAAACCCCTCTTATGAGGGGCCGCCATCTTTTCTTAAGAGCCCTTTGTTTCAGAAAATGTCGTACTGACAGGCTTCAGCGGACTGATTGTGGATATAGCGTGTTTATAAATCATCAACTGCTTCCCGTCACTTTCCAGGATCACAGTAAAGTTATCAAAACCCTTGACTATCCCTTTCAGCTGAAAGCCATTAACAAGGAATATGGTGACTGGAATATTTTCCTTCCTGACCTGGTTTAAAAATGCGTCCTGTAAATTAATTTGTGGTTTTGTCATAGCAAGGGCTCCCTCCATAGGAATTTATTATCTATAGTTCTTTTCTACAAACCTTAAGATACTCCTTCAATATATCTACTAATTTCATTAATAATCGCCCCGGATACATCGTCCTGAACGACATTCAGCCATTTTATTCTATTATCACGCCTGAACCAGGTCATCTGCCGCTTGGCGAATCTCCTGGTATTTCTCTTTAAAACATCGACAGATTGAGCCAGTGACCGCTCCCCCTGCAAATATTCAACGATCTCCTTGTATCCCAGTCCACGCATTGAACTTAGTTCCGGCGAAAAACCTCTGTTTAAAAGCCTTTGCACTTCTTCTATGAGCCCTGTCTGTATCATAAGTTCAACCCGCTGTTCAATTATTTTATATAATTTTTCTCTTTCCAGGCTCAAGCCAAACATTAGCAGGTTATAAATTGGTTTGCGGCGGTCTATTTTATGAAAACTCGATATAGGTGTTCCTGTATATTTGTATACTTCTAAGGCGCGAATAATTCTTCTAGTGTCATGGGGGTGTAGTTTTGCAGCCGCCCCGGGGTCTATCTCACGCAGGCGTTCGTGCAATTTGGCTACGCCGTGTTCCTCAGCATCTTTTAAAAGTTTTTTTCTGTACACCTCGCTGCCCCGGGCGCCGCTGAATTCATAATCGTCAATTACAGCCCCTATGTACAGGCCTGTACCGCCGACCAGGATAGGCAACTTTTTTCTATTCATGATATCTGCGATAATCGATCTGGCCTGTTCTTGAAACAAGGCGGCGTTGTATTCCTGATTTGGTTCAACAATATCTATGAGGTGGTGAGGTATGCCGCGCATCTCTGAAGGGGTCGGCTTTGCGGTGCCAATATCCATACCGCGGTATACCAGCATGGAGTCAGCGGAAATAATCTCGCCGTGTAATTTTTCCGCTATCTGCACACCGACATCACTTTTACCGGTTGCGGTCGGCCCGCAGATCACTACCAGCGGCGGCTGAATTTTAGATAAATCTTTCACTTACGGCACCCCTTGCCTCTCCTTGACGCCATAGGCAACTGGTGAATGTCTGCCGCCAAATATGTGTTTAAAACCTAGTCGGGCAAATTCATCGCTGTCCCGTCGCTCTTTCATTACTACCCGCCTGGCAGCAACATTAAATGCCATTTCTATTGTTTCACGGTCAATCGGATCATGGTTGGCGAGCATTCTAGCCGCGTTTATCCCTGGTGACTTACGTCTGGGATAACGGAACATTGGGTCAAAATAAACAATATCATAACTGCCTGTTTTTAATGACGTCAGGTGTTTCTTATGCTTTGTATTAATTACATTTATACGCCGCATTGCCAGCATTATTTCTTTATCTTCTTCCAAGTAAGACTGCAAACCTTGCCTCACCAGCTCAGAGATGACCGGAGAGCATTCCAGGCCGGTCACACTTCCGGTGGCGCCTGTTATATAGCTCGCGACAATCGCGTCTGTCCCCAAGCCCATAGTGCAGTCCAAAACAGAATATCCTTTCTTTAGAGACATAGCGCTGATCATTTGGTCAGTTTTCCCATTATTTATCTCTTTTATACGCAGTCCAGCCAACCCTGGATGGAAAAAAAATTTATTATCTCCCATTACAAACAATATTTTTTGGAATGAAACAATCAGCAAACCGTCTGCAGAGAATAAACTGGATAAATCTTTTATTGATAGATTGCGTCTCGCTGCATAATTCATATTAAAATGCGCCGCAAGCTGTTTAGAGTTTTCAACCAACTCGTGTGTAGGTCGCAGAGACGTTGTCACCACAAACTTCAGTTTTGATTCAGCTTTATCTTTAGTAGGTCCTGCCAAATTTGTTTCACCTAGCGCTTGAAATTTTTTTCCAGGTCTGTTAAAGACAAATGAATTACGGTAGGTCTGCCGTGCGGACAGGTAAAGGGATTCTTAACACCTGACAAACGCTTGAGAAGGGCGTCCATCGATGATTGCGTCAGCTTTTCCCCGGCCTTCACTGCATTTCTGCAAGCCATAGACGAGGCTATTTGTCTGGAAAATTCATCATACGAGGCGCCGGCGCCTTTTTCGCGCAAGTATTTCAGCATATCATGAAAAAAGTTTTCCTCCTGGCCCGGCGCGAAACCCGGTGGTATGCCCCTTACCAGAAATGTGCTACCGCCGAAGTATTCTAAAACAAATCCTGCTCTGTTAAACCAAAAAATGCGTTCTGTCAGGATCGCCGCTTCCCGGCAATCCAGTTCCAGTGAGACCGGCAGTAGCAAACCTTGGCTGGGCTTATCACTCCCGATTGACTGGTAAGACTCGTATAGAATCCTCTCGTGGGCGGCATGCTGGTCTAATATATATAGACCTTCTTCCCCTTCAGCCAGGATATATGTCAGTCCGATTTGCCCAACAGCGCTTAATTCGGGCAGAAGCTTTTTATCTTTTAAATAATCCGCTGACTCTGCTACGACTTTTTCCATTTCATGACTTATTGCTGCTGGTTTATTGTATATCACAGTTAAGCATGGTTTGCCGGCTGCGTCAGCGTCACTGTCAGTAAAATTTTCTTTTTTTATCGGCTCAGACGCTACAACAAATAAATTATTTTGATATGAATTCGGCCTGGCAGACTTTTTCCCCTTGCCAAACAGCTTTGAGGGAATTACCGTTTTCGAAAGCAGTGCTTCTCTAAGGGTACTGGTGACCTGCCGGATTGTTTGATTTTCCTCTATCAGCCGCACTTCCAGCTTAGAGGGGTGAACATTTACATCTATTAGTTCAGGTGGGACGGCCAAGCTTAAAACAACCATAGGCTTTCTCCTATGGGGCAGCAAAGTACGGTAGGCTTCTTCAACAGCTCCTGCCGCTGCCGGGCAGTGCACGTAACGCCCGTTGATAATCACGTTAATATGATTCCTGTTGCTGCGGCTGAGTGAGGGTTTTCCTATGAATCCTTGCAACGTTATACCTCTCCCTGCGCTGTTAACCGGTATCATCTCCCGGGCCTGGTTAACGCCATAAACAGCAATAATTGCGTCAATCAGGCTCCCAGTGCCGGGCGAGTAAAAAGTGCGCCTGTTTTTATTCTTCAATTCAAAGCTTACATCAGGTCTGGCCAGGGCCATGTGAGTTATAACCTCATTGCACAGAGAACCTTCAATAGAAGGGCTCTTCATGGATTTTTTTCTAACAGGTGTATTGAAGAACAAATCCTTTACTATAACTGTTGAACCTGGCGGGCAGCCAGCGGCAGATCTATTTATTATTACTCCTTCAACAGCTTCCACCCTGGTTCCGTTTAAAACATCAGCGGTTCTGGAGATAAACTCCATACGTGAAACCGCTGCTATGCTCGGTATTGCTTCACCCCTGAAACCGAGAGTGAGGAGCCTGCTCAAATCAGACGCGCTTTTTATTTTGCTGGTAGCATGCCGTTCAAAAGCCAGTGACAGGTTTTCTTCCCCCAAACCGCACCCGTTATCCGTAACAGTAATTGATGCAAGTCCTCCCTCATCAAGTTCCACAGTTATCCTGCGGGCTCCGGCATCCAATGAATTCTCGGTCAGCTCTTTAACTACCGAAAGCGGGCGCTCAACCACCTCACCTGCGGCGATCTGATTTTTGGTAAACTCATCAAGAATTATAATTTTTTTCAAAATTTTTGCACCTACAATTCCGCAGAGCGCCATTCATGATCACTGTCTGTGCTGTAGCTGTAAAATATATCGTTATGTTTATCCTGCAGGTAAACGTACTTGTAATTTGCGGCTCTCTTGGAGTGCTCATATAAATCAGCCGCTTCGGCACGGCACCTGCCACAGGCCGCGTGGGGCACTGAAATACAGAGCACCCGTCCGCTTCTGCTGTATCCGTGTTTTGCATCTGAATCAATTACCAGGTAGCCAAGGCAGTTATCACACAGCCTCAGATGTTCAGTTTGATTTTCTTCAATGTAGTCGGTATCGTAAAAAATATGTTTATGCCTGGTGTAGTAATTACCGGAGATTTTTTTGGCATCGGGAGACACTCGATCACGCATTTCCCAGCGCTGCAGCAACTCGTCCACCATTCTTTCTACACTTTCGGTAATGTCGGCGCTTTCCTTGAAGCGACCCGGCCAGTAATCCGGTTCCCTTACACCACTGTAATCCAGACCGGCAAGGGCCAATATGATGGCCATATTCACATATGGAAGGGCTGTTTCGATGGCATAGCCACCTTCCAGCACAGCCAGGTCGGGACGCAGTTTTTCCGTAAGCCTGGCATAGCCCTGCGCGGTAATACGCATGCTGCCGAGCGGGTCTGTGTAATGGTTGTCCTGGCCAGCCGAGTTGACTATAAAATCCGGTTTAAAGTCTTTTATAATAGGAAGGATTAGATTATCCAACACATAAAGCAGGCTTTTGTCAGTGGCGCCTGGCTGCAGCGGAATGTTGATGGTACGGGCGTAGGCTCTCGGGCCGCCAAGCTCATAGGTGTATCCGGTACCGGGAAACAGGGTACGACCGTCCTGGTGAAATGAGATAAACAGCACATCAGGATCGTGCCAGAAGATATCTTGGGTTCCGTCACCGTGGTGTGCGTCTGTATCAATAATGGCAATTTTCTTTAGCCCATGGCGGGAACGTAAATGGTCCACCATTATCGCTTCGTTATTAATATTACAGAAGCCCCGATTACCGCGGACAACCCTCATGGCATGGTGTCCGGGCGGTCTTACCAGGGCAAAGCCATTATTTATTTCACCGTTAACTATTTTTTCTGACA
Organism: Desulfotomaculaceae bacterium; assembly: GCA_028709235.1. Taxonomy (GTDB): domain Bacteria; phylum Bacillota; class Desulfotomaculia; order Desulfotomaculales; family Pelotomaculaceae; genus Syntrophopropionicum. Next base: position 10,657 of record JAQVXL010000015.1, on the reverse strand, counting down.
GCAGAATCGCCGCACCTGCCGCGATCAGGTGAGCCTCTGTGGTTTGTTTTTCAATAGTTGGCACGCAAAAATGCAGCCTGGCAACGTCATGGATACTGGCCAGGGAAGGCTTATATTCCTGGATTCGAGGCAGGTCCATAATGCCCTCTTCAAAAATCTGGTCCCTGGTATAGAGAAGGCGCTCCTCCCTTTCAGGGTGGGTGGGCGTTATGGCCCAGTCAAAAGCAGGAAAAAATATCAAACCTGTTTTTTTGCTTTTATTCATATAATCACTCTCCAACCCTGATTCTGGTTATAATTCCCCTTGGTGTCTGCACCGTGATATCATAAAGCCTGCCGGTAGTATCCCATCCTCTGACCATATTGAATACTTCCTGGCGGGTAACTTCAATATCATCAGCAGCCAGCGCTAATCCGTATTTCAGCGCCTGCTCTACCAGGCTGTTTTTTGCCAGTTCCAGCGCCTTTTTTTCGTTAAACTGACGGTCGCTGATTTTTTCCTGGTGTCCTTCTTCCTGTATGATGTAGTATCCTTGTTCGGTGTCCGCCCTTAAATTAACCTGCAGTGTCGGTTTGGCCAGCGCTGCGCCGATAGCGTTCGCCACAGACGCGTATGGCAGCTTAACAGACCGGCATCCCAGTTTCTCTGCTATCCGCGCCGAGAACCCGGCGGCCCCACCACCGACGCCCGCGACTATTGTCGGTTTTACCGAGTGCTTATGCAGTATCTCCCAAACCCGGTAGGCAGGCTCCTGCTCCCATTCTTTAAACATTTTCTTTATTTCAATGGTTATGTTATCACCAACCCTGTTGATAACTTTCCCCGCAATATCTTCTACGGTTATGCTTAATCCCTGTCCTAAAAGCTCCATGGCTTCAATCGCTTTTTTCCTGTCTCCCAGGTCAGTCAGGCCAAGCGCCCGCAAAGCATCGGTTGGTGTAGGCACAGGACCGCCCAGACAATAAGCCGGACCCATCCTTTGACTATGAATATTTATGTCGTTCCCCGTACGGCTTAAAACGCTGTCACCGCCAATAGCAACAGATTTAACAGCCAGTGTCCTCACCTGGGTTAGTTGCTCCATTGCCCGGGCACCTTTTGCAGAAAGTAGAGGCTGACCGCTTAAAATCAGCGCCAGGTCGGTGGTTGTCCCTCCTATGTCCACGACCACTGCTGTTTCTCCGGGTGCGGTAAGTGCCTGTACGCCCATGGTGCTGGCGGCAGGGCCTGAGAATATTGTTTCAACAGGAAATTCCTCAGAACGCTGGAGCGGGACAGTGCCGCCATCAGCCTTTAGTATAAATACTTCAGCGCTTATTGCACGTGAGTCCAGGGCCTGGCGCACAGATTCAATAAAATAATGGTAGGGATCGCGGGTAGCGCAGGTTAGATATGTGGTTACCACTCTTCTGGGAAAGTTCAGCTGACTGCCGACTTTCGCACCTATCTCAACTTGCCATTCAGGATATTTTTTTTTGATAATTTCCGCCACTTTTTTTTCATGAAACGTGTTGCGGGGGGAAAATTTACCAACCACTCCTATCTTCTTAGAGCCCTTCAAGGCAATTTCTCGCAGAACCGTTTCGATTTCCTGTTCATTTAAAGAAATGATTTCCCGGCCGCGGTAATCTATCGCACCTGAGATAATATGAGCGTATGGTATATTCTTATAGAAATCGTGGCTTAAACCAGGACCGGGGATTATCAGCAAGTCGACAGCTTCGTACTTCCGTTCCGCGATAAGGTTGGTAATAATTGTGGTGCTGAATACTATCCTTTTAACCCTTTTCTTATCCTCGTCCTTAACAATAGTATCGAGGGCTTCAGTTAATGAGCCTATCAGGTTCTCCCTTGTCGGAACCTTGGCTGTTGCGAGCACCTGATCATTTTTCAGGAGCACAGCATCCGTATAGGTACCTCCCACGTCAATGCCGGCAAACATATATCTACCCCCAATCGATAAATAAAGACCTTACTGCATACTTCCGTCATCTGTTTTTTTCTGCAGAAGGTACAGCTTATTGATTGCCTCTAACGGTGTCATGCTTAATATGTCCAGGTGGCGCAGCTCTTTTATAATTTCATTCTCTATTCTGTTGTTCATGCCGTTCCCGTTATCAGCTACGGCAGCGGCCAGCGAAGGTGCTTTATCAGTTTTTTCTAAATCTTTTAAAATCTGCGCAGAGCGCTCAATTATTTCAGCCGGCAAGCCTGCCAGCCTAGCCACATGAATGCCGTAACTCCGGTCTGCCCTGCCGGGAATGACTTTTCTCAGAAAAATAACCTGATCGCCTTCTTCTTTTACCGCCACGTTCATATTAGTGATCCCCTGCTCCTTGTCCAGATCGGTGAGTTCGAAGTAATGTGTTGAAAACAATGTCTTGGCCTTGATTTTTTTGTGGATATATTCCGCCAGCGCCCTGGCAATACTGATCCCGTCATATGTACTGGTGCCCCGCCCAACTTCATCCAGAACGATCAAACTTTTTTTAGTCGCCCCTGCTATAATGTTTCGGCATTCATTCATTTCAACCATAAAGGTGCTCTGCCCGCTGGCAATGTCGTCTGACGCCCCAATTCTGGTAAATATACGATCGACCAGCGAAACCTCCGCGCTGGAAGCCGGTACGAAGCTTCCTGTCTGTGCCATCAATACAATTATGGCCACCTGGCGCATGTAAGTGCTCTTACCTGCCATATTCGGTCCGGTGATCAGCAGCAGTCGGCTCTCTTCATAATTCATATCGGTGTCGTTAGGCACAAACTGTCCCGGTCCCATAACCTTTTCCAAAACCGGGTGCCGGCCATCCCTGATTACAAGCCGGCTGTCGTTTAGTATTTCCGGTCGCACGTAATTATTATTAAAGGCCGCTACCGCCAAGGAATACAGCGCATCGACCTCAGCTACGGCTGAAGCTGTGGTCTGAATCCGCCGGATCTGTGCTGTAAGCTGCTCCCGGATATCGTTGAATATTTTATATTCCAGGTGCAGCAGCCTTTCCTGCGCTCCTAAAACAAGGTCTTCATACTCCTTGAGCTCCGGCGTGATATATCTTTCCGCATTGGCGAGAGTCTGCCGACGGCTGTAATCTTCCGGCACGTGGTCAAGGTTTGATTTAGTTATCTCGATGTAATAGCCAAACACTTTGTTAAAGCCAACCTTAAGGGACTTTATACCAGTACGAAGGCGTTCTCTTTCTTCCAGTCGGGTCAGCATCAACCTGGCTTCCTTTCCTGCTGAACGGTACTTGTCCACATCTGAGTTAAAACCAACCTTAATTATTCCCCCGTCCCGCAGGGACAGCGGCGGATCACCTTCGATAGCCCGGCTTAATAGTTCCGCGGTATCTTCCATCGCGTCAACGGTCCCGCCTTTTTCTTTTAAAAGAGCGCAATGTGCCTGTCTCAGCAATTCCTTGAGCGGCGGCAGGCAGAACAAAGATTTTTTCAGCGCGATCAAATCGCGGGCATTTGCCGCACCAAAAGATATTTTACCCGCCAGCCTTTCCAGGTCATATATATTTTTCAGCTTTTCTCTTAGCTCCTTGCGGTAAAAAGCATTTTTAACCAGTTCATCAACCGCATCTTGGCGGGTCGTGATTTCTTCCTGCATCAGGAGTGGCTGTTCGATCCAGTTCCGGAGCATCCTGCCGCCCATAGAGGTAACAGTGTAATCGAGTACCGAAAGCAGCGTATGCTTTTTCGTGTTGTCTGATATGGACCTGGACAGCTCTAAGTTTCTCCTTGTCGCTGCGTCCAGGGTCATATATCTGCCGGGCATATAGAACTGTATCTTGTTGATATGGGTCATGCTTCTTTTTTGGGTATCTTTTAAGAAGCTCGCCAGTGCGCCGGCAGCGCAAGCAGCTATTTCCGGATCTGAAATTTTTGATGCAAAAAAAGCGCCTTGTCCAAACTGATCTTCCAGCGCCCTCTCCGCGGCAGCCAAAATAAAAGCCTCGTCTCTGTAACCGCTGACAAGTAGTTGCCCCCTTAATTTTATATCCCGCGAAAAGTTGTCAACTATTGACAGCGGCACAACTAATTCTGCGGGCATTAACCGGTTCAGTTCGTCAGTTAGTTCAACGCCTGCTTTTTGTCCTGTCAGAGAGCTGACCATAAAAGTCCCAGTAGTCACATCAGTGACAGCCAAACCGTAGCCTTTATCGCCACGGGCGGCGCATGCCAGGTAATTGTTCCTTCTTTCTTCCAGGAGGTTTCCTTCCATAACCGTGCCTGGTGTGATTACCCGTACAACTTCCCGCTTTACAATACCTTTTGACGCCGCCGGGTCTTCCACCTGCTCACAAATAGCCACATGGCGCCCTCTACCAATAAGCTTGGCTATATACCCGTCAGCGGCGTGATACGGCACACCGCACATGGGCACGCGTTCCTTCTGCCCCCCGTCCCTGCCTGTAAGGGTTATCTCAAGCTCTTTTGACGCTGTCAGAGCGTCATCAAAGAACATCTCGTAAAAATCACCCAACCGAAAAAAAAGGATCGCGTCCGGATATTGTTTTTTAATCTCTAGATACTGTCTGATCATTGGTGTAAAACTCACCGGAATACCTCCTGGTGAACATTATAACATATGGCATTCTAAACCAAAAGAAAAACCCTGCTAGTTAAACAGGGTTATGCTGCAAAGGCTTTTTATAATTCTTAGGAGCATTCACCGCCGCAGCCGCAGGATTCATCTTCACAGTCGCATCCCTGAGGCTTAATTCCAATAGCTTCACCAATAATATTATTTATTGACTCCAGGATTACCTGAAACTCCTGCTGCGCCTTAAAAAAGTTATAGACATACGGGTTGTTTACCATTTTAAATTCCAGATCCTCAAGTTCTTTTACCTGTTTTTCAGTCAGGTCTACGCCCTGGGCTTGGATTGCCTGGTAAGCCCTTTGTTTTTCGTCAAATTGTGCTATTGAATCTCTGGCTTCCTGGTTTTCCATCATCATTTTTTCCGCTTCTCTCATGGTGTTCAGTTCCTTTGATTCTGAAAGGAAATTGCCAAGTTCCCTGGCTTTTTCTATTATCGACATAATTCCAACCTCCTGCTATTTATAATTACTATTTTGTTAAGCTAAAATTCCAAGGCAGGTTCACATTCCATATCACTATTTTAACGTCTCCACTATTTGTCCCGACAGGTGGGCCATCTGACATTCAGTTATCCTCACTCTGACTATTTCCCCTCTAAGATCCCTGTCGCTTGGAAACAGAACAATTTTATTGCCCCTATTCCTGCCGTGCAGAAAGCCGGGTTTCTTTTTGCTTTCCCCTTCCACCAGGACATCCTGGCACCGGCCGATCTCCTCTATGTTTTTCTCCAGGCTGATTTCATTCTGCAACCTTATCAAAGCTTGTATCCGGTCCTTTTTAACCGCTTCAGGCACCTGCTCTTCCATATCAGCAGCCGGCGTTCCGGGCCTGGTATTGTATATAAAGGTGTAGGCGCTGTCAAACCGGGCCTGTCTGACCAAGTCCATGGTATCGCTGAAATCATTGCCATTTTCACCCGGAAAACCGACCATGATGTCGGTGGTAATATTGGATTGGGGCACGTTAGACCTGATCTTTTTTATCAAACCAAGATAGTGTTCCCTAGTATAGCCCCGGTTCATTTTTTTTAAAATCCGGTTGCTGCCCGCCTGAACCGGCAGGTGAAAATGTTCACAAACCTTTCGCAACCCTGCTATGGTGCTGATCAGCTTATCGTTGAAATCTCTGGGATGGGAGGTCATGTAACGGATCCGCTCAAGCCCGTTTATACCTTCTAGACACTGTAGCAGTGACGCGAAGTCGTGATTACATGCCAGATCTTTGCCGTAGGAGTTAACATTCTGGCCTAGCAGTACAATTTCTTTATAACCCTCTGCCACCAGCCCGGCAACTTCAGATGTGATGTCTTCCTGTTTGCGGCTTCTCTCCCTCCCTCGCACAAACGGTACAATGCAATATGTACAAAAATTATTGCATCCGTAGGTTATTGTAACCCAGGCGCGCACACCATCCTTTCTTTTAACAGGGTGCCCTTCATATATGCCCCTGGCGCCGGTCCATATCTCTTGTACGGTTTTTTTGCTATTAGCAACTCTGTTAAGCAACTCGGGCAGTTGGTGCGCATTATGAGTACCAAATATCAGGTCTACATGAGAAAAAAGATGCGTTATGTGGGCGGCCATATTTTCCTGCTGGGGCATGCAGCCGCATACTCCTATTATTAGATCGGGATTTTCAAGCTTTTGCCGGCGCAGCCGCCCTAATAGTGAAAACACTTTATTTTCAGCCGTTTCCCGCACACAACAGGTATTTAACAGGACTATTGTTGCAGCATCAATCGAATCAGCGGGAGTATAACCGATGGCCTCAAGCATTCCTGCGAGGACCTCTGAATCATGCTCATTCATCTGACAGCCAAAGGTAATAATAAAATATGATTTCAAAAAGTAACCGCCTTTTACGAAAGATTATAACCATTATAAAGGTTTAATTATCCATATGCAAACATACCTATGCAAACAGGCGTCATACAGCAAATGATTTATAATTTTTTTAATAGGAATTAACCCTTTGCTTGCAGAAGTATATATATGCTTTTAGGTGTGCCATGTTTGGTTATTATAATTGTTTAAAGCTTGCGACAGGAGGCGTACAATATGTTACGGAAGTTGACATGGATAGCGGTGCTGGCCGGTATGGTCATATCGGTTGCAGGCTCGATTCTTGTTAATGAAAACATGAAACTGGCCGGTATAGTAATACTGCTTGTCATAGCCACACTGGCTGGTTACAGGTTTTTTAAATTATCGGTGCTAACCCCAACCAGCAATATTATTGGAACTTGTATTGGCCTGAAGCGCTACCCTACTTATTATGATCTTTCTTTTCAGACCAGTGCCGGCGTCTATAACGGGCAGGCCAGACCACAGATCTGCAATGAACTAAAAATAGGCGACAGGGTTAAATTAGTAATAAAAGGGCCGGTGATTCTAGAGCTCAATAAATAAAATTTGATTTTTTCGTTTATTTTTCTTAATATAATACGTATAAATACCTCTCGTTACTTTCATTATGAGTAAGCGGGAGGTGAAATAATATGATAGATACCGGGGGTTAACGCTGGAATTCAAAATTCAATCAGAAACGCCCAGGAATGTAAGGCAGAGATGAGAACTGTCTTGGACAAACTTCCCGGAACAAGGCCACGAAGAAAAGAAACGCCTGCAAGATCTATGTTATAAACAAGATCTATGTTATAAAATAGGGACTCAGCTGAAAGAAGCCCAGCAGAGGTGCGACAAACTTTTTTAGAGAGTTTCCCAGCCTATAAACGGGTAATTTCTTTTTTGGACAACCTTGCCGCCAACGGTGTATAAAACAATTAGACGGATTAATATCAAAAAGGTTTAATCCTGTAAATCCTGTTACTGGGAGAAAAATAAATGGCGCAGGGTGCTCTTCCGCCCTATTAATGGTCATGTTATAATGCTTTATAATTGATTAGATTGGCGGGATAAACTGCCCGTGGAGGAGGCGAAAATTATTACGCAGATCGAAGATCTTTACGCAGCCGTACAACTTATAGAAATGCAGTTAAAAGACATTAATAATATTGGCACCAAAGTGCCTTATGGTCTGGAATATTCCTTTTGGGAAGACTTTACCGCTAAAATAATCGATCGTATTTACGGAAAGGATTCCAGACAACGGCATGGTTTTGAACAAGCCGGACGCGGCGAGTGCTTTTCAGTTTTCGATAATTATTCGGAATACCAGAGAAGAGAAGATTTTCTGGAAATAATGAGGTGCAAGAAAGAATACCTGGAAAACCTGATCACAGACCTGACCAACCGCACCATTGCTCCGGATTCTGAGGCATCTGACGAAATAAATGAATTCGGTTTACCTACGAAGAGAGATTTCTATTCAGAGGAGATATCTAAAACTCGGGACGCTTCTCCTCTCGACCACGCAGTTTATGAAATACTAACAAAAATAAAAGACCCCGCACTTTTAAAAGAGGCGAGGCTCAACCTAATCGCTTTAAGGGATGAACTTTTAAAACCCAACCCTTCTTGGGCGAAACTTAAACACAACATGATCTGGCTGATTGAATTTGGCAAGGAAGAATTTTTTTCCATACTGCCTTTTATAGTGCTCTACATACGAAAGATTTCAGATTAAACATTACTTGACGAGTGTCACCCGACAGTTGGCTAGGTGGATCACTTTATGGCTGACACTGCCTATGGCGGCGCCGCGCAGTTCACTGGCACCCCTGCTTCCCATAATAATATGATCATAATTGCCCCGCTCCGCATAATTCAGTATAACCGTGGCGGGGTCTCCTTTTTCAATAAACTTTACCACCTCAAGGCCTTCTTTTATGAATCCCTGCAGTGTTCTATTCATGATCTCTTTGCCCTTTTCTTCCATAGCCCTGTCAATTTCCGCAAAGCTGCTGTTTTCAGGCACCACAACAAGTACAGACAGCTTTAAATCCGGGTTTATTTTCATCAGCCTGGAAGCATAAGAGGCAGCTTTCAGCGAATTGTCGGAACCATCGCTCGGCAATAAAACTTTGCTTTTAAGCATTTAACCGCCCCCTGGTAATCAGATTTGAGTCTAAATTCCCGTTAATCTGCCTGTTAGCAGTGACAGGATATTTAATATTTTCCCATAACGACATGTTTCTATTTGTTAATTTGCCCAGCAGCTTCATGCAAAACCAGTATTAAACAGATTTATTGGCTATCTGCTCAGCCAAGGCTATTATGCGCCTGGCGCGGTTTGCGATTGGGTATTCAATCATTTTCCCATCAACTTGAAATACCGCCTGTCCTTTGGCTTCCTCTTCGTCGAATACCGCTACAATTTTTTCCGCCCAGGAAATCTCCTCAGGTGTCGGAGTGAATACTTCATTTAAAGGCTCTATCTGGCCGGGGTGTATGGCTAGCTTGCCCTGGAATCCCATCTGGCGGACTGCTTTAGCGTCGGCTACCAAACCCTCGATATCTTTGAAATCGGGATAAACCGTATCAATAGGTGGTTCAATACCGGCTGCACGAGATGCTACTACTAGCTGGGATCTGGCGTAAAATATTTCCGTCCCGCCTTTAGAAAATGTGGTGCCTATATCAAGGACATAATCCACTCCGCCAAAAAACATCCGGCTAACTCTGGGACAAGATGAAGCAATACTGAAGGCATTAACAATAGCATTCGCGCTTTCAATAAATGGAATTATTTCCATACAGCCTGCAGTCAAGCCGCGTTCTTTTTCTATTTTACTGATCAGCCAATCAACCTGCCGAATTTCTTCCGCTGATTCAGATTTGGCCACGACCAGTCCTCTTACACCTTCTGTTACAGCTGCCAGCAAATCACTTAAAATAAATTCAGTTTGGACGCTGTTGACTCGAATAAAAACATCACCTCTGCGGGGCAACTTCAAAGCATCCTTTAAAGCATTCCTGGCGTTAGTTTTCTCGCTAAGCGCAACCGCGTCTTCAAGATCAAGCACAGTTCCATCGGCGTTCAGCATAAGGGCCTTGCCCGCTTTGCGCAAATCATTGGCAGGAGCAAACAACATAGAGCGATAGGTAGTCAATGCATTTACCTCCCATCTGTTTATAATATTTTCTTACCAGGATATTCTACCCAATTATGCCTTTTCCCTTTCTTGTCACTAATTCTTTATAATCCTTTTAGTGGACAATCTTACCGGACAAATGTTATAATTTTAATTAGTAATATCTGGGAGGAATGTTTAATGGAAAAAAAAGAGGCAGATCAGCTTGATAACAGCAAAAAACAGGGTACAATAAAGATATCTGAAGATGTTGTAGCCACCATAGCTGGTCTCGCCGCCGCAGAAGTTTCAGGTGTAGCAGGGATGAGCGGCGGCATTACAGGTGATCTGGTAGAAAAACTCGGCCGCAAAAACATTTCAAAAGGAATTAAGGCCGAAGTAGACGAAAATGAAGTAACTATCGACATAAGTGTTATTGTTGAGTACGGGGTTAATATTCACACAGTAGCGGTAGATCTTCAAAACAGTATCAGAAATGCTATTGAAAATATGACTGGTTTGAGTGTGGTGAACGTCAACGTGAATATCCAGGGTCTCTCTTTTGGCTCAGAAAACAAGGAAGAAGACGGACAGGCTAATAAGTAAATGCAGCTTCCGCGCATGGTAAAAATCAGACAGCACTTCCCAGGTTTGGGACTTGCTGATTTAACCGGTGAATTAAACAGGATATTATCAGATGCGAAACTGCAGAATGATATCAAGCCCGGCATGCTGGTCGGCATTACCGCTGGCAGCAGAGGTATCGCTAACATAAGCTTAATATTACGTGTGCTGGCCGGCCATATCAGGTCTCTGGGAGGGCGGCCTGTTTTACTTGCAGCGATGGGATCCCACGGTGGCGGAAACCCTGCCGGAGAGGCAAAACTGTTAAGCTCTCTTGGCCTAACGGAGCGTGACACCGGCGCCGAGATAATTTGTTCTGCCCAGTAAAATGTACCCATAGGGTTGGACACAAATTTTAGAAACTAAGATAAAATGGAGTTATGGTTAATAAACGAAAAAAGTATAGTCCCGAAGAAAAAGCCAAAATAGTATTAGAGGTTCTCCGTGAGGA
>JAQVXL010000014.1 GCA_028709235.1 Desulfotomaculaceae bacterium | reverse complement strand
TTAGATCTAGTGTTTGCGCTACATTCATTATATCATATAGGGGGTTTTTCAGTTGTGTTTTAGAGGTATTTAGTAGTATTTTTGCTATTTTTTATTAGGTGTTTTTCAGTGGTCTCGGACGGTTCTCTGTCACCTTAAAATAATTTGTTTCCTGGTCAGATTGCATAAAAAGGGAAAATGCTGAAACCTGCAGCTGTTTATTAGGATCAACCAGTCCGTCAAACCAGCTGCAGGTTTTCATTATTCAGGGGAAGAAAAAATATTAATAATTTTGTAAGACCATGTTAATAAATAAGAAACACTTTGCTTATATAATAAAATAGTATCGAACAATAACAATAAAAGGCAATTAACGCTAATTGCCTTTTATAGCCTTGCACAGAGGGAGTTGGCGCATTTGGCAGCTGTTGAACAGAGTGCGGCCAGGCTGGAAGAGCTGAAGAAAATCACGGTTAAAATTAAGGGCATGACCTGCGCGGCCTGCTCCAGCCGCGTTGAAAAAGCTCTTGCCAAAATGCCCGGTGTCCATACCGCCGTCGTTAACCTGGCTGTTGAAACCGCCACCGTGGAATACTCTCCCGCCAGGGTTACTACGGAGATGGTACTGGACAAGATTACAGAAACCGGCTACCAACCGGTGGTGGAAAGGGCTGAGCTGAAGATTACCGGCATGAGCTGCGCCGCCTGCTCGGCCAGGGTTGAAAAGGGGCTTAATAAACTGCCGGGTATGATCCGGGCAGCGGTTAACCTGGCCACGGAAAAGGCGGTGGTGGAATTCAACCCGGCCGAGATCAGTGTGCAGGGAATAAAAAAAGCGGTAGAAAAATTGGGATACAGGGCAGTTCCGGTGGATGACCGCGGGGCGGTGGACTCGGAGCGGGAGGAAAGAGAGAGGGAAATCAGGCGGCAGAAGTTTCTGGTGATTTTCTCGGGTGTTTTATCCGCACCCCTGCTATTCAACATGCTGGTTATGGTTTTTAACCTGCACCACTATGTACCTGAGTTTTTGATGAGCAATTACTTTCAGTTTGCCCTGGCCACCCCGATCCAGCTTGTGGCGGGGGCAGGCTTTTACAAGGACGCTTATATCGCGCTGCGGGGCAGGAGCGCCAACATGTCGGTGCTGGTGGTGCTGGGAACTTCCGCTGCTTACATATACAGTGTCATCGTTACTTTTTTTGGCCATCTGATCGGGATGCACGAGGTCTATTACGAAACCAGCGCGATTATCATCACCCTGGTCCTGCTGGGCAAAACCCTGGAAGCTTTAGCCAAGGGAAGGACATCCGAGGCAATTAAAACGCTTATCGGCCTGCAGCCCAAGCATGCCCGCGTGATTAGAAACGGCCAGGAAGTTGAGGTGCTGGTGGAAGAAGTGGCGCCGGGTGACCTGGTTGTAGTGCGCCCCGGGGAAAGAATTCCGGTGGACGGTGTGGTCAAGGAAGGATATTCCACAGTGGACGAATCCATGCTCACCGGGGAAAGTGTGCCAGCGGATAAAAAGACCGGGGACGAAGTGACTGGCGCTACCATAAATAAACTTGGCACATTCAAGTTTGAGGCGACCAGGGTGGGGAGGGATACAGCCCTGGCCCAGATTGTTAAAATAGTAGAGGAGGCCCAGGGATCGAAAGCGCCGATCCAGCGTATGGCTGATATCATCTCCGCTTATTTTGTCCCGGTGGTGATCGGCGTGGCGCTGCTTACATTTTTGTCCTGGTATTTCTACGGCGCCCCCGGTGATTTTACCAGGGCTATGTTAAACTTTACCGCTGTCCTGGTCATTGCCTGCCCCTGCGCTCTGGGCCTGGCCACACCTACTTCAATAATGGTGGGAACCGGCCGGGGCGCTGAATACGGCATTCTAATTAAGGGCGGTGAGTACCTGGAAAGGACCCACCAGATTACCGCGATAGTGCTGGACAAAACCGGGACTATTACCAGGGGGGAGCCTTCTTTTACGGACCTGGTTGTGGCGCCGGAGTATCAAGGCCGCGAGGATGAGTTATTGGAAGCGGCCGGACGGGCGGAGAAAAATTCCGAGCATCCCCTGGCGAGGGCTATTGTCGGTTATGCCGGGAAAAAAGGCGCCCGCCTGGATGACCCGCAGTATTTTGCGGCAGTACCCGGACACGGGGTGGTTGCCCGGATTGAAGGGCGCAAAACATTACTGGGCACCAGGAAGATGATGAAAGACAACGGCATTGACATAGCCGGACTGGCTCAGGATATAGAAAGACTTGAAGAAGAGGGCAAGACTGCCATGTTTATGGCGATGGACGGCTCTTTGGCGGCTGTCATCGGTGTGGCGGATACCATCAAGGACAGTTCCCAGGAGGCTGTAACCAGACTCAAGAAGATGGGTATTGAAGTGTGGATGCTTACCGGGGACAACCGGCGCACCGCTGCTGCTATCGCCAGGCAGGTGGGTATAGATAATGTGCTGGCGGAGGTGCTGCCCGAGGACAAAGCAGGTCAGGTGGAGAAACTACGCAGCCAGGGCAAGGTCGTCGGTATGGTGGGCGACGGCATAAACGACGCCCCGGCGCTGGTTACCGCCGACATCGGCTTTGCCATCGGCACCGGCGCCGATGTGGCCATTGAGGCCGCCGACATTACCTTGATCAGAGGTGACTTACGGGGGGTACCGGCAGCCATAAGCCTCTCCCGAGCCACGATCAGGAACATCAAGCAGAACCTGTTCTGGGCGCTGTTTTATAATTCGGTGGGCATTCCGGTAGCTGCCCTGGGCTTTCTCAACCCGGTGCTGGCTGGCGCCGCCATGGCCTTCAGCTCGGTAACGGTTGTCAGCAACGCCCTCAGGTTAAGGCGGTTTAAACCTGATATGTAGTAAAAATTTACCAATATTAAAACAAAGGAGCCCTTGCACGAAGCGGGCTCCTTGATTTTGTGCCGGAGTAGTAACCCGGGTTTTACAGGGTTGTAAGGATAATCAACAGAAATATGCCGTATATGGCCACAGGATAGATCATGTAAATGGCCCTGAGTTCCCTTCTCCAGGCTACGATCAGGTAGATGATAATGCTTGAAAGCAACGCCAACCCCGCGCTTAGAGCAGCCAGGGGAGAAATTGACCACGGTGTCAGCAGGATGCCGATAGTCGGGATGATAGAACCCTGAAAGACCATGGCGCCGGTGATGTTTCCCATAGCCAGAGTGTCCTTGCCACCCTTGACCCAGATGATGCTGTTGAACTTTTCCGGGAGTTCAGTGGCAATCGGCGTAATGATGATGGACAGGATCAAGGCCGGCATCATTGTTTCTGCTGCCAGTGCGCTGACTGCGTCTACGAAGTATTGCGCGCCAAAGGCGATCAGGCCGAGGCTGAAAGCTACCTGGAGCAAAATTACTGAAAGAGGGGGATCCTCGCTTTTTTTCAAAAAATAAAGGGGGGGTATATCCAACTCAGAGAGGGTGTCCCCGTCTCCGAGAGTCTTAATTACGTAATATACGTATCCCATAACCAGTGTCAAGGCAATGAGGACTTTTATCTCCATATAGGGGATAAATGCCGCCGCTACCGCCAGGGAATAAAAGCAGATAAAATATTTCAAGTCCCTCATTAAGAGGGATCGCTTAACATCTATGCACCTGTTGCCGCCCTCGCCGCGGCAAAATACCATTTTGGAAACACCCACCACGCCAAAAGCAAGTGTGCTCAGCATAAACGGAGCCCCCAATATCGCGCCAATCCCTACTTCAGTTGCTGTTCCAGAGGGTGCGAAGAGGATGGCGATCAGGGGCACCATAGTTTCGGGCAGCGCTGTTCCCACCGCTGCCAGGACGCTGCCGACCGCCCCCTCGGAGAGGTTCAGTTTTTTACCCAGCCATTCTATTCCGTTAGTGAAAATCTTTGCGCCAGCCAGGATCGTCAGCAGACCAACGGCGAGCATCAGGATACTACTGGTACCCATTTAATAACAACCCCTTGTCCAATTTATACTAAATGAAAAGACCCCCGTATCTTTCTAGCAGAAAATACGAAGGTCTTGCCTAACCGTTGCGGGTTTGCAGAAACCGGGTATCGCTACCGAGATGTCGGCTCCTGCTCCGGGTACCTTCCCGGCGGCTACTCCCCTTGGATCTTTATCACCTTAAAATATTATCACAGCAATTGCTGCTCAAGTCAAGAACTTTTAAACCTATACAAAGGACGATTTTGCGGTATCTTTACCGATAAGGGCGCCAAATATTTCCTTTGTTTCGTTTCTTTTTCCTGGCAGTTACTGAACCAATATTTGGTGGCAGCCGTCTGATATATAAGCGAAGTTGTTATAAAATTTATTAAATGGGAGAGGTGGGAAATGGGTTTTTTGCAGGTGATTAGAACCAAAGCATTTCTGGCCGGGCTGGTTTTGAGCATTTTTATTTGGCAGCCCACGACGGCGCTGGCTGAAACAGCGCTGGATTTGCCGGCGGTAAAAATGATGCAAAATACCGCTCAGGAAAATGCGGCGCCGGCCAGTACCGGGGAACAACAGGCGGCAGTGAGCCTGGAGCAGGCGATCAGGATCGCCAGGGAAGCGTTTGTGGTACCGGAAATTTTCAATGAGTTTTCATCGGGGTTTGACCAGAGTGAAAGCGGTTCATTTTGGAACCTGCGCTGGTATCGCTCCGGAGAAACAGGCGGTGAAATGTATGTGCGTGTTAATAGTGTGACAGGTGATATCTGGAGTATGGGACTGTGGATTCCCACTGAACCCGGCCAGGAATATCAGGGGCTGCCCAGGTATTCCAGGGAGCAGCTTGCAGGAGAAGCGGCTGCGCTGGCGGAAAAACTGCAGCCTGAACGTTTTAAATCCACCAGGCTGCAGCCTGCCCGGGATTATGATTACCAGCCTCTCCCCCTAGGCAGGCGCGGCCAGGTGGAGTATCAGTACGAATACGCCAGGATTGTCAATGGTTTTCCATTTGCTGAGAATGGAATCAATGTTTCTGTAAGCGCTGACACCGGCCAGGTGATCAGGTATGATTTGCGCTGGGATGACACTAAGGAATTTCCCGCCACAGCCGGCATGATCAGTGGACAGCAGGCCGAACAGATCTTCCGGAGTGAAGCCGGTCCGCAATTGTATTATTTCCGGGAACGCGTGCCGGGCGGCAGTAAAGTGCCCCTGAAGTTGGTCTACCGGTTACCGGGGCAGCAGAACCGGGCGGTTATAGACGCCCTTAACGGCAAGGTCATCAGCAGGGAGGATAATTTCTACGCCTATAATGACATGGCTGGGGGTAGCGGTGGTGATATGCTGGAGGCCAGCAAGGTGGCTATCCCTCTCTCTCCCATGGAGGAAGTTGCGGTTGAAGAGGCCAAGAACCTGCTTTCCAGAGATGAGGCCCTGGAGTTGGCCACGGGCGCGGTGCAGGTACCCAGTGAATATGTTCTTAACAACAGCAGGTTGGAGCAGGACTATCTGTTCAACGACATAAAAAACTGGTATTTTAGCTGGGAGGCCGGGAGCGGCGCGGAACGCAAGATGATGGATATCACGGTTAACGCGGCCGGCGGCGAGCTGATTTCGTTTAATATCGGATCCTATTTTTATGGACCCGCAGAATCTCCGGAGGTTAAATTCAGCGAGAAAGATGCTCTTAAAATCGCCGAAGATTACATCAAAAATGTCCAGCCCGGCAGGTGGAGCGAGGTAGTTCATGTTAATTCCAGGCCGGATTACTATCCCTTAATTGACGGGGAAGGTGTGCCTCAGCCCAGCGCGTACAATTTTAACTGGGCTCGCTTGGCCAATGGTGTGCAGTTTCCGGACAACGGGTTCAATGTTGTTGTGGACAGTGCCACGGGCGAAATCACCAGTTACCGGATGACCTGGTGGGGCGTTTCATTTCCCGATCAGCAGGGAGTCATGGGCGGGGAGAAAGCAGCGGACAAATATCTTCGGGAAGCCCCTTTAAGCGCGGCCTACTTGCGGCTTTGGACCGGGCAGCCTTACTCGAAGACACGCGAGGAAGGAGAAGTCCACCTGGTCTACTATACTGCTGGGCAAAACTTTACCATGCTGGACGCCTTTACCGGTCAACTGCTTGATTTCAATGGCAATGCTGTTACACCTGCTTATAAAGATCAAAAGTTTGAGGACCTGAACGGCCATCCCTCCGCCGAAGCGGTGGAACTGCTGGCCCGTTCGGGAATCGTCGCACCCGTTGGCGGTAAGTTCCGCCCGGATGACGCTGTTACCCAGGCGGAGTTGATCACGATGCTGGTTAAAAGCAGCGCCTGGGCCCCGGCGCCGGTCTACCGTGAGGGTGTTACCGGGCAAGACCCGTGGTATCAGCAGCATTATGATATGGCGGCCCGTTTAGGCATTATTCAGGCCGGAGAAAACCCGGATCCGGATCTCCCTGTCACTCGCGAGGTTCTGGCTCGCCTGACCATCCACACCATGGATTTATATAAGGTAGCCAGGCTGAGCGATATCTATGTGCTTAATTTCAATGACGCCGGCGCTGTATCTGAGCACCTCAGGGGACACGTAGCCCTGGCAGCAGGGCTTGGCTTAATTGAGCTGGTAGACGGGCAGTTTGGACCGAAAGCGGTGGTCTCCAGAGGCGAGGCTGCGCAGTCCCTGGTCAGGATGTTGCAAAGCAATTAACCACACAGAGCCGGAGCTGTTGTAGCTCCGGCTCTGTATATCACAAGAACATACCTATTGATGCGCCATGTTTTGTTCCTTTTTAAGAATGGTCCCCTGGATGCCCACAGGCAGGGCAGTCTGGATTTTTACTTATTTCGATTTTGCTGAAATCCATAGTCAGGGCATTGTAGGACAGCATCTTACCTACCAGCAAGTCGCCTATCCCCAGAAAATATTTCAAAACCTCGGTAGCCTGAATAGTACCGATCGTCCCCGGGAGAACGCCTATTATACCCACCTGAGCGCTGGTCCGTACTTTGGCGGGCGGCGGCGGCGAATTAAAAACACAGCGGTAGCATGGCCCCTCCCCTGGCAAAATAGTCATAGCCTGGCCAAAAAATTTTAGCACCGCACCGTGGAAAAACGGCTTTTTAGCCTGGACACAGGCATCGTTAGCCAGAAATCTGGTCTCAAAGTTGTCGGTACAATCAACAACAACATCAAAGTCCTTAATTATTTCCATTACATTCGATGCTGTCAGTCTTTCCTGAAAAGTAACTAACCGGCAAGAGGGGTTTATCGCTGCCAGCTTTTCCCTGGCAGAAACAACCTTTGGCCTGTCAATGTCGTTTGTGAAGTGCAGGATCTGTCTTTGCAGATTGGAGATACTCACAACATCGTCATCAATAAGGCCAATGGTCCCCACCCCTGCCGCTGCCAGGTAATAGGCCGCGGGAGAAGCCAATCCCCCCGCTCCGATCAGCAGTACCCTGCCGGCGATGATTTTTTCCTGGCCACCGGCGCCTACCTCGGACAGTAAAATATGCCTGCTATAACGATCTATCTGGTCTTTCGTTAAACTCAAAACGTTACACCCTCTTTTAATCCCGGATTAGAGACTGGCGACGATGCTCTTCTTTCAAGCAAAAACCTCTAAATATATTTAGAGCGATCGCGGTGCGGCTCTAAAACGGGCGCACCACATCGCTCCTAATCGCACCGCTGATGGCAGCCGTTACCTGTCTGCCGCAGCGTGTGCCTGGTATCGAATCTGCTTTGACGTTATCGCGGGACCAGACATTGCGGGCTTATCCTAACCTCCGCCAATAAAATAGTTGGTTAATAGCTGCAATAATGGTATCCGGCCAGGTCCAGCCGCAAGGCACTCTTCACCGTGTTCATCCAGAGCAAGAACATAATCCGGATCTAATGGTGATGGGACCATTTTCCATCCCATGGCTAGTAAGCTTTCCCAATAGCGGGATGTCCAACCATAACCGTCTTTCCAGTAAATTTTCGTATCTGTGAAAGCTATGGTCCGGTTGAGTTCATCAATTGCCTTTTGATCATATCCATCTTGCACCCTTTCTTCTAGATCCATTATAACACCTCCTCACTGTATTTATAAATTTTTGTACTGTATAATTAATGCCAATAATAACAATAAGGAGTTGGAGCAAGGGAAACCATATAAATATTATTAGTTTAGTGCACTTTAAATTTAACATACTATATTACTGGGTTTTTGTCAACCAGTTAAATGCCAATAAGACGTTTTTGCCCGCGCCAAGCCTGCAGGACGCAACCTGGCAGTGTGCTTTCCCGGGTACGGGCAGGCCCCGGCACGGAAACTTTATGTATCCCGTCACTCATTGCATAAGGAATTGCCAACCTCTATAATAACAATAAAAAGCATAGACCAGGCAGCACATATGACCAAAGGTTTCTGCTTATCAGCCAGCTGGCTTCGTTCAGGTCCATATTGCCACGAGCAGGAGGGAAATTTACATGATAACCATGGAAAAACTGTTGGAAATTGAGCAAAATACCATGCAGGAAGCAGCCGAAGCTATTGATGAAAAGGATGTGCGGCTAATTGTGGGATGGTTGGCGGAAAAAGACCGGGAAATAAGGAGCAAGGCACTGCTCTTACTGCAAGATCGCTCTTTAAACCATAATGATGTGTACCCATTTTGGCATGTGTTTGAGGAAAAACTCAAAAGTGATAACCCCGAGCAGAGAAGCATCGGCATTATGCTTATTGCTGCTAATACAAAATGGGATAAGGAAAATAAAATCGATGGGGCCATAGATGCCTACCTGCTGTGCCTGAATGATAAAAACCCTGTTATAATACGTCAATGTATCCAGTCTTTGCATCAGATTCTTCCATATAAAAAACACCTGTATTTATATATTGCTGACAGGCTGATATCGGTCAATATCCCGGATATTGAAGTAACAATGAGGAAAGCGGTATTAATCGATATACTGGAAGTGTTTATGGTAATAAGGAAAGGCTGGTATCCGGATGAGGTTGAACAATATATTAGTTTAGCTCTGGCCGGGGATTTACTTGATCAAAATGATAAAAAACAAATTAAGTCAAAGATGTGGTAATGAGGGTGGTAATTTGAAAAAAAATATTCAGGAGAAGATTTATGGAGGAGGGGAGAAATGGAGAAAAGTACTGTATTTATGCAAAAAGAGCCGCTGTGGCAGAAAGATTTTATTATTATAAGCCTAATTAGTTTATTTACGTTTATTGGATTTCAAATGCTACTTCCTACTCTACCGGTCTACGTAAAAGATTTAGGCGGCAGTGATACTTCAGCCGGTTTGGTAGTCGGTATTTTTACTATTTCTGCTATTCTGATCCGGTCCTTTACAGGACAGGCATTAGATGTTTATGGGCGCAAGGGTATTTTCTTGGCAGGAATGATCATATTTACAGCATGTGCATTAGCCTATATCTGGTTCTTGTTAAATAGTAATGCCGGATAGGGAGTCGTGTAAATTTGCTTGCTCAGGCGAATGTGGCATTAGGCTATATTGGTACAAGTTTGGGGACGTACCTAATGATTCTTTCAGGTAGGTAGAGCCATGAATTTATCGAAAAGCGCCATCGAGAGGGAAAAAAACACCCTTAGAAAGATGATTAACCTATATTGCAGAAAACAGCATCGCCGTGATAAAATTCCTTGTGAAGATTGCCGGGTACTGTTGAACTATGCTTTTAAACGCTTGGATTTGTGTAGATTCGGCGCCGGTAAGCCTACCTGTGAAAAATGCCCGGTGCATTGCTACAAAACTGACTCGCGGGATAAAGTTAAAAAAATAATGAGATACGCGGGGCCAAGAATGATCATTTATCACCCCCTGGATGCAGTCCGGCATTTCATAAAAAGTAAAAAAAGACCCTGCAAACTAACTTGCTTAAATTTAGGCAGCTTGAAGACCATCTTCTAAGGATAACATTTGTATTTCACCCAGTAGGTTCCACCCGCCTCTCCATATTTCGTGGATGATAAGTCCTTAAATCCGGCTTCATTTGATATTGTTTTTCAGATGGAAACTTTGCATTAATTGCTTCATTATGTCGTTTTTTATGAACCTTTCAGTCTCTCATGCCGTCATACATATAAGGGATATACTGCTGGTAGATGAAAGGATTCGTATGAATGAACTCAGTAAGCTGAAAAAACTTTATGGGTCAATTGCCCTGGTCAGCATCATTCTTGGAATAATTCTTATTGTACAATTCCGAATTGCCAGGAGCATACAGTACAACGAGTCGATCCAGAGAACTAAGGAATTAACAGTCCAGGTTGACCAGATGAAAAAGGAACGTGATGTCCTGCATGCGCAATTGACCAGGATGCGAGGGCAGTTGGAAAGTATGCTTACGCTCGACTCCCCTGCGCCTCCAGGTAAAGAAGATATTGAACCCACAATGATTTTTGCGGGGGTAACCGAACTGACAGGCAGCGGTGTGGAGGTGACCCTGCAAGACAGCAGCGCTAAACAGAAACCCGGCGAGAATCCCAACTACTACCTTGTACATGATGAAGACATATTAAAAGTTGTAAACGAACTAAAAGCAGCCGGGTGCGAGGCTATCGCGGTAAATGACCAACGTCTCATAGCCTCTACCGGGATCAGCTGCAGTGGGCCATCCATCAGTATAAACAAAAAAGTGCTTGTTCCTCCCTTTGTCATAACTGCTATCGGCAGCCCAGAGACACTGGAAGGCGCATTGAAGATGAGAGGCGGGGTGGTTGAGTTTTTGCAGTTTTGCGGCATCCAGGTTTCAATTAAAAAGCTGGAGAACATTACTATCCCGGCCTATAAAGGCAGTATTAAAATGAATTACATAGCTAAAACGGATGCCGGACTTTTGCCCGTACCTGAAGATGGGGAAAACGCATCAATGTAGGTTCGGTTTCAATGGACCCAGGAGGTCGTTAAAAGAAAATATTCATTATTGTTTTCAGAGTAAAATAATAGTGTTATAAGAGAGGGCTTAACTTGAAAAGGTCTTTTTTCTTATCTTTTACCGTAGTTGTATTTATGCTGGGGGTGTTGCTGGGGTTCCAACTTCGGGGCACCAATGCCGGTAATACTGCTGCCCCCGGTGACAGAGAACAGAAGTTAGCCATGGAGAAAAAAAGTTTGGTGGAGGACTTGTATGAAATGCAGCTGGAAATTACTGATCTTTCAACCAAACTCGATCAGGCAGGGATAGGACAGATAGAGGCTGAGGAGGCACTGAGATTAGAACTCGCCAAAATAAAACGATTTGCCGGCTTATCCCAGGTATCCGGACCGGGTGTGGAATTAATTATACAAAGTCGCCCGGGTCAGGTCGAACCAGGTCCAGGTCGAGCCCAGCAGAATATCACCGACCAGCATCTTTTAAAAATAGTCAACGAATTATATTGTGCAGGTTCGGAAGCTGTGGCCATTAACGGACAGCGGATTACGGCCGTCAGTGAGGTGCGACTGGCCGGCAGTCATATCAACGTTAACGGCGCCCCCCTCTCACCTCCTTACCATATTATCGCCATCGGCGATGCCTCCGCTCTAAAGGGCAGGTTGGAATTAAAAGAAGGCCTGGCTGATTATCTGAATGAATGCGGCATCTCAGTTGAAGTGCTGGAAAAAAGCGAGGTTGTGGTACCGGCTTTTACATATGAGTTATACTATGAATATGCAAATATTGTTAAAGACAATTAAAATTCTGGTATGCATTGCTGCCGCATTGTCATTATTTGTTTTTTACAAGTGGTGGAACAATAGCTTTGACAGGTCCCCTTTAGATTTGCACGGGTTAGTTGAACAACGCTGCATTGTTGAAAAAGTTGTGCTGGACAGCGACAAAGATGGTGACGGGATCTATGATTTGGACGACATAGTCCAGGGGGCGCGCAAGGATCTGGAGGCGAAGCCTTTATATAAGGACACCTACTATGCCGATGGATATCCGCCCGATAACGAGGGCGTCTGCACCGATGTAATCTGGCGGGCGCTGCAAAACGCCGGGTACGACTTAAAGGGTATGATGGACCGGGATATTCAAGAACACCCGGCAGATTATCCGCGGGTGGATGGTAACCCCGAACCCAATATTGACTTTCGGCGGGTGCCGAACCAGGAGGTGTTTTTCAAAAAATACGCCGGGAGTCTGACTACTGAGATAAAACCGTGGGATGCGGAAAATTTAAAGCAGTGGCAGGGCGGTGACATAGTTGTGTTTGGACCGCCATATGATCACGTCGGGGTAGTATCGGACAAGAGGCGGGCGGACGGGGTTCCCCTCCTGATCCACAACGCCGGTCCCTGTACCAGGGAAGACAACAGCCTGCTGAACTGGCCTTCCCCTTTGACATGCCATTTCCGCTACCCTAAGGCAAACTGATGATCTGCATCCTTAAAAAAGAAAATTAGACATGTCCCCATGATTCTCCCGTCGCCCGTGATTTGCCCCGAGTTAAAACGCTTAATACCAGGAAGGAGTGTCGATGTCATGATGAAAAAGTTTTGTTTGGCAGGGGTTATTATTTCGTTGATTCTGTCTATGTGTGTATCTGGTTTTGCGGCAGCCGGCAGTCAGCCTGCAATCATGCTGGACGGTACTAAAATTGAAGCCGCTGCCTATATTGACGGAGGAAATGTTTATCTGCCGCTGCGGGCGGTTGGTGAAGCCCTCGGCTATGAAATACAGTGGTCGGGGACGGATAAGAAGATTTCCGTTACCAGGCCAGGGGAAAATATAATGATCGATTTGAACAACCATCAAATTACCGCAGATGACCATATTTATTTTATGAGCGGGGACTATAAGATAATCGCAGACAGGTCGTACCTGGGGGCTGATTTATTCTTTGACAGCTTGCGGCTTAAAGTCCGCTGGGACAGACTAAACGGAATAGTGCAACTTGAAAGAGTAACAGAGAACTCAATTTCCATAAAGACTATAAAAGAAGCTTCTGATTCCGATATAATCAAGATAACTTTACAGTATCCGCAGATTGGCGGTTTAACTGATAAAACCGTGCAGGACAGTATAAATTCAATCTTCAGAGAATCAGCCCTGGGGGCCAGAAATGAAGGGCTGAAAAATGCGGCTGAAAAGGAAAAGGACAACGCGTCAGGTTATGGCAGTCCAAACAAGTATGAAACATACTTTGACTACAGGCTTAAATACAACCAAAACGGACTGTTGAGCGTTGTATTTATGGACTACCAGTATACCGGAGGGGCTCATGGTCTGACGGTGCAAAGCTCCTGTACCCTTGACCTTAAAACAGGAGGAGAATACCAGCTTAAAGATCTGGTGAAAGCTGACGCAGACTATGTTGCCTTTATTAGCGATACAGTCAGGAATATGATTGTTGAGAGGGTTAAGGAGGGTATACTGCCTGATGATTCAATTGCACCCTTCAATACCATCAAGGACGACCACGATTTTTACCTTTCCAATAACGGAGTTGTGGTCTACTTCCAACAGTACGAACATTGGCCTTATGCCGCCGGCATACAGGAGTTTCCGGTTGAATTTTCAGCCTTGAAAGATATGTTGAAACCCGAGTTTAGCTTTTTGAACGACAGCATCGTTGTCGGCGACAGTTTTATATTGGTAGAGAAGGGAACATCCGGCGAGCACGATTATTATCTCGGTCACCCGTCATTTAATGGCATGAAACACATCGTCAGCTTTATTGAAACTGCTGAATTTAAAGAATACAAAGACGGGGAACTCTGGTTTACCGCCAGGGGAGGCGATGACACCGGCAACTACCAGTTTCCTTATCTGTTAGCTTATAATCCCAACACCGAAGAATTACGAAAAGAGGATCTTTTCCTGCCCCTGAATGAAAAAGAAGATATTGCTTTCGGGAAGGATGGCTGGAAGCAAATTCTAAGTGACATTAAAATTCAGGACGAGGCAGTTGTTTTTGAGTTTAAGCCTGCGGCGGGAGAAGTCCTTGCCGGCGGCAGGCGGTTGCCGTATACAACAGTCCGGTACGATGAACAAGCAAATTATTTGGAGTTTAGCTTTTTGAATGCAGAAGTGGGAGACAGTTTAAGAGAGATACCAATTATCGAAAGCCCTGGCCTCAAATATGTAAAAGAGATAGTAACCGAACAGATCCCGGGGCACCCGGACAATGAACAAAACCCCGCTCAACCACCTATGGTCAAGGCAAGGATAGCACTGGACGGAAAACCTCTGTATAACGCTAAAACGTCATGTATCAAAGAAGATGAAGACATTGACGTCTGTACGGTAAGATTTAAATAAAATCAGAACCCTATCCCGACCCGCTATAGGAGGGCCCTTACCTGGTAGACTTATCCGCAGGTAATCGCCTGAACCGTCCGGTTTACTGTAGAGTTCATGCAACGGCTCCCTTCATTAACCGATTCGTTTAATGAAGGGAGCCGTTGGCCGATTGTTTGGAGGATTCATGTATTCACTTTTACTTATAATCATATAACATTGCATTCATCAGTCTTGGCTTGCCTGATTCTCTTCTCGGTTCTGCATGGGCTGTTTTATCGTTATAGCAGAGAAAACGACCGTTCCGCTGCGCTTAACCAGGTGCGGGATGTGCTTCTTGGCTCCAACTATGCTTTATTATTGGGCAAAGGTTGATATTGACAAATATTGCCACAGGTGATATGGTAAGTAAGATAAGTAATGCAAGGTAGGTAAGCATACATGTATAAAATTATTGTCTCATCCAGAGGGCAGGTAGTAATACCTTCTGAAATACGAAAAAGGTTAAACATTAAAGAAGGGGATATTCTTTCAGCAGAAGTTGAGGGAGGCGGCAGGCTGGTATTAAAGGGCGCCCGGAAGGATCGGGCGAGAAAAGGTGTGGTGGCGCAAACGGCCGGCCTGCTGTCGGACATGGAAATGAGCGGATTGGAGTACGTGGAAAGCATTCGCAAAGGTTCTGGCAGGAGGCTGGACGAGTTTGAAAATTGTTAGCGATACTAACATTATTATCGACCACTTACGCAATATTCCCCGGGCTACCAGCTTGTTGGAAGAAATTGAAAACGGCAGTTTCGAAGGATACATATCAACGATCACCATACTGGAGCTTATGGCGGCGCCGAGAATGACGGAACAACGATTTGAGACCATCAAGGAACTGATTGAGATGTTTGAGCACGTTCCGGTAGATGAGCGGATAGCGACTGCTGCCGGGAGGTATCTGGCAAAATATCGTGCATCACATGGATTGCAACCCATGGACGCAATAATCGCGGCGACAGCTTCAGTTAACGAAGCTGTTTTATTCACATTGAATACAAAACACTTTAAATTTATTGAAGGGCTGGTTATTATTAACCCATATCTTGTTGATGAATAAAATGAATACAAGTAAAAGAAACCCCGCAGTTTAGTTCCAATGGTTTATTAAGGCTGTTTTAACCGGGGAATTCGTGTTTAGGGAAGGAAATATAGAATTTGTATAGGATAGCAATATTTGGATGAAAAATATTGTATCAGCAACGGCTATTCACTTTGGGAGCACGATAAATGCTGCAAAAAGCACGGGAAATTTTAAAAGAATATTTTGGTTACTACTCCTTTAAAAAAGGACAGGAGCAGGTTATCGGCAGTATTCTGCAGGGCAGGGACACTCTGGGGATCATGCCCACGGGGGGCGGCAAGTCCGCCTGTTATCAGATTCCGGCGCTGTTGTTTCCCGGGCTGACTCTGGTTTTCTCCCCCCTGATTTCCCTGATGAAGGACCAGGTGGACGCTCTGGACAGTCTAGGGATACCGGGCGCTTTTATCAACAGCAGTTTGAGCTTTAATGAGGTGGAGGAGAGAATCAGCCGGGCCGCCCGGGGACAAGTCAAACTGCTTTACGTGGCCCCTGAGAGGCTGGAATCAGCCCGGTTCCTGGCTTGTATCCGCTCACTGCCGGTTTCTTTGCTGGCCGTGGACGAAGCACATTGCGTTTCTCAGTGGGGACATGACTTCCGGCCCAGTTACCGGGCCATTGAGCCGTTTATTAAGGAAATGTTGCACCGGCCGGTGGTGGCGGCTTTTACAGCCACTGCCACGGTCGAGGTGCAGCAGGATATCATCAAGATGCTCGGTTTGAGAAACCCGGAGCATGTCGTAACGGGATTCAACCGGGAGAACCTGTCTTTTTCGGTGCCCCGGGGTGAGAACAAAAGAGAGTTTTTACTGGTGTACCTGGCCCACAGAAAGGACCAGGCCGGTATCATCTACGCGTCAACCCGGAAAGAAGTGGACAATATTTTTGAGTTCCTGTGTAAGAAGGGATACGCGGCGGGAAAATACCACGCCGGGCTCAGTGACGAGGAGAGAGCCGGCTACCAGGACCAGTTTCTATATGATGACATCCGGATTATGGTGGCGACGAACGCCTTCGGTATGGGCATCGATAAATCCAACGTCCGCTATGTGATTCACTACAACCTCCCCAAAAACATGGAGTCTTACTACCAGGAAGCTGGCCGCGCCGGGCGGGACGATGAGCCCGGAGAATGCATCCTGCTTTTTGGGGCGCAGGATACCCAGATCCAAAAATTCCTGATCGAACAAACGCTGGTTTCCCCGGAAAGAAAATCGAACGAGTATAAGAAGTTGCGGGCGATGGTGGACTATTGCCATACACCTCATTGCTTGAGAAAATATATTTTGCAATATTTCGGGGAGGAGAATATCCCGGAAGAATGCGGGAACTGCGGCAACTGCAATGACAACAACGAACTGGAAGACAAAACGGTTGACGCCCAGATGATCTTTTCCTGTATCCTGCGTATGCGGGAACAGTTCGGCATCTCCCTGGTGGCGGAGGTCTTAAAGGGCTCCCGGAACAAAAAAGTGCTGCGATACGGGTTCAGCAACCTGTCCACTTACGGGCTGATGAAAGAACGCACCTTAAAGCAAATCAGCGACTTGGCCAATATCCTCATCGCCGAAGGGTACATCCAACTGGCGGAAGGCAAGTATCCCGTGGCCGGGTTGAGTCCCCGGGCCTATTCCGTGCTGAAAGGGCAGGAGCAAGTTTTGCTCAAGGTGCGGCCAAAAGAGACGGCAGCCGCCGTGGACGACTCCCTTTTTGAACAACTGCGCGGACTGCGCAAGGAAATTGCGCAAAGGAAAGGTATACCCCCTTACATCGTTTTCACTGACAGCACCCTGCGGGAAATGTCACGCTATCTCCCGGCGGATCAACTGGCCATGCTTGCCGTCAAGGGAGTGGGGCAAAGGAAGTTTGAGCAGTATGGTGAAGCGTTTCTGGAACTGATCCGGAAATACGCGGCCGCCAACGGAATTACCCTCCGGTTGGGTAATCCCGCCGGGGAGAAGGCACGGGAGAATGAAACACTGAGCCATCTGGTTACCCTGGATCTGTACCGGGCCGGCGGCACGCTTCAGGAAATTGCCCGGCAGAGGAACTTGAGCCTGATGACCATTCAGGACCACCTTGTCCGGTGCAGCGCGGAGGGGTGCCACATCGACTGGGACGCTTTTATTCCACCCCAGTATGAGGCCCTGATCCGGCGGAAGATTGAAGAATTCGGCGCTCACAAATTAAAGCCCATCAAGGATGCGTTGCCGGCCCAGGTGGATTACTTCGCCATCAAGGCCGTACTGTGCAAAATGGAGTCGGAACGGCCGGACAACGGCTAAATGAGTTACATATTAAAGTGCTGGGACTTTCGATAGCGCAGATGATTACGTCACCAAGCCGTTTAATAGAATGGAGCTTATGGCCCGGTGAAATGGTTATTGAAAATGTTTTTTAAGGGAACAGGGGAACGTACTGGTCAGGGTTAAAACCGGGAGAGGACAGGGGATGGAGCGATCTAGAAAAGATAATAAATGTTAAAGGGGGAAATGTTGTGTTTGGTTCCGGCTTTGGCGGAAAGATGGGAACAAGCGCTCTCTTAGGCGGGCGCGGGCGTACAGTTCCTGGTTGTGTTCTGAAGACGCTGCTGGTATTGGCCTTAACCATGTCGTTTTTTACAGTTGTAATTTCACCGGTACAGGCGGAGGAAGAGCCGCAACTGGAATGGGAAACCAGTTTTGGCTGGCAGGACTATCACAGTCGTGTGGTGACCGTGGCGCAGTCAGGTGACGGTGGGTATATGGTGGTGGCTGAAAAGAGACTTGATGTTGACTGGAGGAGTGGCACATATGTCACCGTTGGCGCCTGCGTGTTCAATCTCGATGCTAGCGGCCAAAAGGTATGGGAAAAGGTGCTTGTGGATGACTGCAACGGGGTCGGAGATGCTCTGCAAACAACTGATGAAGGGCTGATTATCGGGCTGTCCACCAAGCTCCCCGGCAGCTCAACTGACCAATTGTTACGGGATATAGCCGTAATTAAGACCGATTCCTCCGGTAACAAAATGTGGGAAAAAATATTTGGCGGAGAAAAAGATGACTATATAACCTCCGTGGAAGAGACGGGTGACGGGGGATACCTTGTGGCGGGCAGCTCAAATTCCTTCAGCAAAAAAGGCGATTACGACGTATACCTGGTCAGGCTGAATGCGTCCGGCGATAAAGTTTGGGAGCATACCTACGGCGGGGAAGATGACGACGCCGGGCAGTTTATATGTGCGGGTGATGACGGCGGGTGTTTCATTGCCGGCGGTACATTTTCTAAAACAAGTGGCAATATCGAAGATGTTTACATTGTTAAAATCGATGCTGGCGGCAACAAAATCTGGGAAAAAACCATCGGGGGAAAAGGTCCGGATACCATTGCTGCTGCACAGCTGACCTCTGACGGCGGGTTGGTCATGGCAGGTACTACCGGTTCTTTTTCCGGCTGGGAAAATATCTACCTGGTCAAAGTTGACGCTTCCGGCAATAATAGCTGGGAGAAAACTTTTGCCCGGGACGGGGACTACCATGATTACGGGATCGCGGTGCGGGAGACCAAAGACGGCGGCTTTATTGTCCTGGGGGATACCAGACCCTTTGGGGAAGGCCGATCTGTCTTGTTAATAAAGACTGATGCCTTTGGCGATAAAGTCTGGGAGTCAACTTTTCAGGATAAGGATTATGTCTGGGGCTCCGGAGTGGAGCTGTCAGGTGACGGTTACATCATCGCCGGCGGAGAACAAGATCAAGACAGCGGTGCCGCATATGTTATAAAGACTGACTCTAAAGGCGGCGTGTTGTGGAAAAAAACGCTGGGCGAAGGCATTATTGAACCCTCTATGGAGCTATTGCCGACACGTGACGGAGGATGCCTGGCAGTTGGTGTCAGACATGGATGGGACAGCGCAGACTATGACCTTAAGTACAATATCTACATAGCCAAACTGGAGCCTGACCAAACCGACTGGGAAGAAACCAGTTCACAGACTATCAAAGTGTATCTGAACGGAAACCAGCTGTTTTTTGATGTGCCGCCGGTTATTGAGGACGGCCGTACCCTGGCGCCGCTGAGAACTATCGGAGAGGCTCTGGGAGCTGAAGTTGGCTGGGAAGGCCAGTCCCGGACAGTTACCCTCGAAATGCCGGCAACGAACATAGTGCTCATAATCGGCGACCCGGTGGCCCATGTGAACGGCAAAGCCGTTGTTCTTGACGTGCCGGCCAAAATCATTGACGGCCGTACCCTGGTACCGCTGCGTTTTGTGAGTGAATATTTCGGCGCTGATGTACAATGGGATGGCGGGAGGAGAGTTATAATCATCGAAACATAACCGTAAAGCAAGGGGACTTCGTAAAAAGCCATAAAAAAGTAAATCCCAATTTGTTGCACAAAGGAGGTTTTGGGGATAGTTTTAACCGTTTATGGCCTGGAGGAATCAGTAAAAATAAGGCCAATATCGACGAATACCTCTGCCCTCTGGGCAGAATAAATGACAATAAATTGTACGATATTCTGGAGGGGAATAATAACATATGGCAATCGATAAAGTTAGAGCGTATTTAAAACAATGGGACAAGGATAAAGACATCCGAGAGTTTGACGTTTCAAGTGCTACTGTTGAATTGGCCGCGCAGGCATTATACTGCAAGCCGGAACGTATTGCCAAAACGATATCCTTTAAAGTAAATGACAGCTGCGTATTAATTGTTGCTGCTGGTGACGCCAAAATTGATAATGCCAAATTTAAAGGGTTGTTTAAGACAAAAGCTAAGATGCTTGCACCTGGCGAGATCGAAATATTAGTTGGTCATGAAATTGGTGGAGTATGTCCTTTCGCTGTAAATGACAATGTCAGAATATATTTGGATATTTCCATCAATAGATTTGACACTGTCTTTCCGGCGTGTGGTAGCAGTAACAGTGTAATTGAGTTAACGCCAGATGAACTAGAAAAATATTCGAACAGCTTGGGTTGGATCGATGTGTGTAAGGGATGGCAAGAAAATCAAGTAGAAGCGCTAAATCAATTAAACTCTGAATTGGCAAATTGACATTCTGAAGGATTCCAGCCAGCCGGGACTGTTTTAAGGATTTAAAGGGCATAAATGTGCATTTTGGATGTTTTTTGTTAACAGACAATGGTATTATTAGGGTCGTGCTGCATATATGACAATTGAGCGCCGAATATAAATCAGTGATGAGGTGTGATTGTACCGTAGATTTCAATCAGCCTTGCCACTCCATAGGCAATGAGCGCATAAACAATCATGGCTATAATGGTGGTAGGCTCCAGAACCGACCTGGTTTCGATCCCTTCAGTTACAGCAGATCTAAAAATACCATTGAAGGGAGCTATGAAGACGCCTGAAACAGTATAGATGAATGAAACGAAAGCGCTGCCGGGATTAGCTCCAAGAAGCTTAAAAATAAGCCTAAAGGCAAAAAGGAATTCAAAGACACCGAGTATATAATACACAATCTTTTTTATTCTAATAATATTCGCCTGAGGCCTGAAGGCACTATTTTCTTCCATCTGTTTTCCTCCTTATTAGCAGGGCGGTATTATAAACCTTGCGCAAATGCGGTCAAACATCTCCATCTCTATTATTTACAGTCCCCGCAAAACATATCCTTTCTTTCTGTTACACACCGTTTCAACGGTTCCCATGCCCTCATGTGCTTCAGTTGCCGTACCCAAATAGTCCCATGATCAAGGCCACCATACCGGCGGCGATGAGAGGCCCCACGGGTATGCCCCGGAAGAAGGCTACGCCCACAATGGTGCCCACCATGAGTCCTACTATCACCTGGGGCTGGGAGGTTAAGAAACCAACCCCCCGCCCTCCTAAATAGGCTACAAAAATACCCGTAGCCAGGGCTGTCAGCCCGATGGGGTTAGCCAGGGTTTTATATATCTCAGACCAGCCAATTCCCCCGCTGGCAAAGGGAACTAATATGGCCAGGGTGATAAAACCGATACCCACATTGATGGCATGTTTTTCCAATATGGGGAACAGTGCTTCGCCGTGTAGCAGACGCAGCACCAATAGCGCCCCTGCAGCGGCGGCCACAACGTAGTTTTTTCCTACAATGCCCAGTAAAATGATGACTAGAAGCAGAATACCGGATTGTCCGCAGAATGACAAAGAACTACCTCCTATCGAATCCCGTGCTTCCCTAAATTTGCATAGCTATTTTTGTTCCGCTCCAGCGTGCCACGAATAAACGTGCATGGTCTATTTAAGAGAGTATTAATAAAAAGCTTATTCTACATTAGTTTGCGTTCCTTACTGATTATTTAGAAGTACTTTTATAGTTTGCTCGGCTTCCTTTTTTTGCGAAACTGTCATTTTTTGCAGTACCAGAGCCTGGGTGGGACAGGTACTGACACAAGGAGGAGCTTTTTGTGAGAAGTTCGAACCATCTGGTTTTCCCGAAAGACACATGTCGCATTTCTGCATGATGCCGTCCAATCCAAATTGGGGTACTTCGTAGGGGCAAGCATCCAGGCAAGCCTGACAACCGCTACATTTTTCAGCGTCAACCAGCACAATTCCGTCGGTAGCGTGTTTGCTGACGGCTGCTGTTGGGCACACGTCTATACAGGCGGGTTCGATGCAATGCATACAGGCAATCGATGCTGATGAGCAAGTGACATGCGGATACTCGCCACTCCAAAGATTAATGACGCGCCGCCAGTTTACTCCCAGATCAATATTACGCCAGGTTTTGCAAGCAACTTCGCAGCCATGGCATTGAATGCAGTTCTCTTTATTGAAAACAAATCCCCATTGATCATGGCTCATACTTTCGTACCTCCACCAGTGTTTGGCTGCTCATAGCGGTGATCAAAGGGTCAAACGCTTGATCCGGATCGACGCTATACATATTATTTACATTGGCCCCGCCGTCCAGGATTGGCATATCGTCAAAACCGAGTTCCCGGCAGCCTTGCCACCAGCCATGCAGGATCATTACCGTATCGGGGCGGATCCCGGGGTATAATTCAGCTTTTACCTTCATCCAGCCATGGGGAGATTCCACAATGATCCAGTCCTGATCATTGATTTTCCGGGCAGCCGCAGTCGCTGGATGGATGTGCAGCGTTGGAAACGGCTGTATCTCGCGCAAGTAGGGCACATTGCGCTGCCAGGACGCCGAATAGACCTTGGAGGTATGATAATCGGATAAAATTAATGGATACTTCTTGGCCAGTTCCGGAGTGCCGGTGATACTCTCTGGCGGTTCCCGCCATTCGGGCAGGGGATTGTAACCCTCCCGCTCGAAGGTGGTGTTATAAATGGCAACTTTGCCCTGGGGCAGGTAGGGTTCATGGCTCAACGCGTTGCTGCGGCGCTTGAAAATCCGGGAATAGTTTTCATAAGACCGCGCGTTTCCTTTTGGATCATAAACCAGGCCTACAGGATACTCGCGCAATTCTTCGATAGTCAAGCCGAAGGGAGATAACTGGTAGTTCTGACAGTCTGTGATACTGCCGTTCCAGAAATCTGCCCCATATCCCATCTGCACGCCCAGATCCAGAAAAAACTCATACATTGATTTGTAATCACCCAGCGGTTCAATGACTTGGTTCCGGGCCATAATCCAGTTGCCCCGGCTCTCAAAGGGATGATCTGATTCATAGGGAGTGCTGACAGGTAACACGATGTCCGCATAGTTCATGTCGGCGGTGCGGGTCACATCGAGCACCACGTAGAAATCTACCTTTTTAAGCGCTTCTACAACCCGTTTGCTGCCGCGGTTGCTTACAGTGGGCTGGGTTCCGGGCGCGATGATCGTCCGGATCGGATATGGTGTTTTGGTCAGCACGCTGTCGAGAATCCTGTAATAGGCAGAAGACGTGCCTCCCCAAAAAGGTTGAAAAACTTTGGGTAATTCCGGGCCGACCAGTTTGTCTACCATTTCCTGCGTGTAACGATCGGCCAGGTTGACTGTTTTGGGACTGGGCATACTGCGCCTGCCTCCACCCAGCAAGTTTCCGCCGGGCCGGTCCAAATGCCCGGTGATAGCCATCAGGATCGCTACTGAACGGATGGCGTCGCTGGATGAAGGGGCATGTTCGACACCATTGCCCAGATCAATGGTCGCTGCCCTGGTGGTGGCATACAGCCGGGCTATTTCTTGAATCTGCCCGGCGGGCACGCCGGAAATCCGCTCCCCCCATTCCGGAGGGTATTTTCGGATATGTGCCCGCAACTGCTCATAACCATAACACCAGGCTTCGACAAACGGCGCATCGATCAGGTTTTCACCGATGATGACGTTAAGCATGGACAAGGCCAGCGCCGCGTCGGTTCCTGGGCGCAAGGGCGCCCAGATATCGGCCATTCCCACATCAGGTTCCACTGACGGTTTGATGGCAATAATCTTTGCCCCCCGCCGTTTAGCTGCAACCAAATCCCTTGCCGGGCCCATGGCTGGCCCGGAATAGATTGGCTGCCGTCCCCACAATACAATCAAGTCAGCATTTTTATAATCGCACCTGGGTTGGCCTCCAATGGTGTAGGAAAAAGCAAATTCTCGCTGCACGAAGCAAATGCCGCTGTGCCCATAATTGGGACTGCCGTGGGCGATTAAAAAGCGCTGGATGAAATCGCTATACGAACGGCGGGCAGGGGATAGAATGGCCAGTGATTCAGGGCCGTATTGCACTTTTTGCTGCCGGAGTCTATCAGCGATGACAGAAATAGCTTCGTCCCAAGAGATTTCCTGGAACACTCCTTCGCCTTTGGCGCCTTTGCGCAGCAAGGGTTTCCTTAAGCGATCGGGAGAATAAACCCATTGAGGGGCCGCATGGCCTTTTGGACATACTCCCCCTTTGTTAAGGGGGGATTCGGCCATGCCTGCTACTCTGGTGAAACGGCCGTCCTTGACAAAGGCATAAATACCGCATGTGGGGTTTGGCCCACACATTGCGCAATATGTGGGTACCACTTGTTCGCCAGCTTCCTGAGCCACAGCTTTGGCTTGATCCAGGGTAAAAGCGCAGTTTTCAGATGCCTGCTCAGGTTGTTTTGTCATTATTTCACTTCCTTCCGGCCAGGTGATTGTGATATATCAATTATACGTATTTTAACATTTTGACTTATTGGTATTATAAATGTATTTATAAAGGCAAGCCAGGTATATTTATGTTTGTATTTATATTAACAACTTATAAATTATATTGTCTGGAGCGGGGCTCGGGGGAATTATACGGGGCGATTCGTCCCTGGAGTGTCAACAATACCGTTCCTCCTGACAATACCTTGGCGCTTGTCCCAACCGGGCAACTATTGTAAACTGGATAGTTGAAAGGGGAGTACTACCATGGTCCTGCTGCAGGCTATTCAAATATCAAAATCTTTCGGCTCTCACCGGGTTTTCACCGATCTCAACCTCACTGTTCAGGAGGGTGAGAAGTCTGGTATTGTTGGCGTCAACGGGGCGGGAAAATCTACCCTGTTAAAAATATTAACCGGCGGCATGACGCCGGACACAGGTGAAGTAACCTGGGCAAGGGGACTTACGCTGTCCTACCTGGCCCAGGATGGCGGTCTGGAATCGGGGCGCGGCATCTGGGACGAGATGCTTACAGTGTTCACCCCCCTCATTGATATGGAAAAAAAGCTGCGGGCAATGGAACAGCATATGTCCGAGACCTCAGCGGACGAGCGGGCAAGCCAGCAACTGTTGGAGAACTACGACAACCTTTACGCCTTGTTTAAAAGCCGGGGAGGCTTCGAGTATGAGACCAGCATCCGCATGGTTCTCAGCGGTCTGAAATTTGCCGAGTCAGACCTCACCACACCGGTCAACACCCTCAGCGGCGGCCAGAAAACACGCCTGGCCCTGGCCCGCTGCCTGCTCGGCGAACCAGATCTGTTAATTCTGGACGAACCCACCAACTACCTGGACATGGATAATCTAGCCTGGCTGGAGCAGTACCTGAAATCATACCGCGGCACTGTTCTGGTAGTCTCCCACGACCGGTATTTCCTTGACGCGCTGGCTAAGATTATATATGAATTAACTCCCGCCGGCCTGACCCGCTATACTGGCAACTACAGCTCGTATATACAACAAAAAGCTGCTATGCTCGAACAGCAGCAGAAGGAATACAACCGGCAGCAGGCTGAAATCGCGCGCCAAGAGGAATTCGTGCGGCGCAATATCGCCGCCAAAGACACCACCAAAAGGGCGCAAAGCCGCCTCAAAGCGCTGGAAAAAATGGAGCGGTTGGAACGCCCCGGCAAGGAGCGGCGGGTGGCCCTTTCCTTCAACGTTACACGTCCCAGCGGCGTAGAGGCGTTACAGTCGGACAACCTTGGCATCGGCTACGGAGGCCTGCCTCTGGCCCAAGGCCTGGAATTTCAAGTTAACAGGGGTGAGCGGGTGGCCCTGGTCGGCCCGAACGGGATCGGCAAATCCACCCTCCTGAAGACCATTGCCGGCCAACTCCCGCCGCTGACTGGACGGATCAGGCTGGGCAGCCATGTCCAGCTTGGCTACTACGACCAGGAACAACAGGGGTTAAACGGTGACAAGCAGGTCCTGTACGAGCTCTGGGACCGCTACCCCAAACTGGACGAGGTGGATATACGGACAGTGCTGGGCAGGTTTTTGTTTAGCGGTGACGAGGTAAAAAAACGCGTGGCTGACCTGAGCGGCGGTGAAAAATCCCGGCTGGCGCTGGCCGCGTTAATGCTGCAGAAGGCTAATTTTTTGCTCCTGGACGAACCCACCAACCACCTGGACCTGCCCGGCAAGGAGGTGCTGGAAGAGGCCCTGGACGGCTATCCGGGCACGATCCTGTTTGTGTCACACGACCGTTACTTCATTAACAAAGTAGCGACCAGGGTGCTGGAACTCTCGACCGACGGTGTCTCCAGCTACCTCGGGAACTACGATTATTATTTCGCGAAAAAAGCGGAGCGGGAGCAGCAGGAGGACAGGGGCGGCACTGGCGCCGAACCGGTCCGGGCGGAAAGCGCGGAAAAGAAAAACTACCTGCAAAAGAAGGAAGAAGAACGGCAAAAACGCATGCGCCGCCGCCGTGTGGAAGAGTTGGAGCAGGCTATCGCCAATCTTGAAGATACTATTTCCCGCCTTGAGGAGGAGCTTTTTCTGCCGGAGGTTTACCAGGATTACCTGGCTTGCCAGAAGCGGCAGGGCGAACTGGAGGAAGCCCGCACGCAGCTGAACGAGCACATGGAAAAGTGGCTTGCACTTGTCGAGAGTTGATGGGGAGCATCACCAGCAGAAATCTAACGGCGCTGGAAGAATATAGGTATATAAGTTTGAAGTGGAAAAGGGAATAGTAAAAGTGATCAGACCTGGAACAAGCAGGCGGGATGTGTATTTCTATCGCAGCAAGGAGATTTTTATATGATTGACGTCCGGAATATGACCAAAAAATACGGCAAGCTGGCAGCCAATGACAACATCAACCTGTCCGTGGGCCGCGGCGAGCTGGCCGTACTGCTAGGCCCCAACGGCGCGGGCAAATCAACACTGATCAAGTCAGTTTGCGGCCTCCTGCGTTTCCAGGGTGCCATTACCATCGACGGGTATGAGAATCATACGGTGGAGGCGAAGCGGCTTTTGGGGTACGTGCCGGAGTTTCCCGTGCTGTATCCGATGTTGACGGTGGCCGAGCACCTGGAGTTTATTGCTAAAGCGTACCGGTTGGAAGCCTGGAAGGAAAAAGGGGAGGCCTTGCTTCGCCGCTTTGAGCTGGACGATAAAAAAATGAAGCTGGGTAAAGAGCTTTCCAAAGGAATGCAGCAAAAGGTCAGTGTCTGCTGTGCGCTCCTGCCCCAGCCCAAAGCTGTCATTATGGACGAACCGCTGGTCGGCCTTGACCCGCATGGGATCCGCGAACTGAAAGCGGTCATTGCTAAACTGCGGGACAGCGGCTGCGCCCTGCTTGTCAGCACCCATATGATCGAAAGCGTGGAGGAAGACTGGGATGTAACCTACATCATGGTCAATGGCCGGATCGCCCGCGTTTGCCGCCGTACGGACCTCGCGCCCGGTCAAAGCCTTGAAGATGTGTATTTCACCATCACGGAAGGAAAAGGCCAGGAGGACAAGCCATGAACAGCCTTGTTTTTCTGCTGGCCAAAAGCGCCAAAAATACTCTGCTGGAGCTTCGGCGGAAACCGGCGAAGCTGGCGTTATGGGTGCTTGTGATTGCAGGGATTGGTGGGGTTTTTCTCCTTTCTCTGTTTACAGGCCAAAGCGAAGCTGGCTCCCTTGATCTCGTCTGGCTCAAGGGCATCCTGTTCCTACTCATCCTGCTTTTTGTCGTGATCGCCATCCAAAAGGGCCTGGCCAACGGAGACGTTATTTTCGACATGAACGATGTCAATTTACTGTTTGTTTCACCGGTCAGTTCCCGCTTGATCCTGATGTACGGCATCGTGCGCATGGCGAAAACGGCTTTCCTGGCGGGCTTTTTTATCCTTTTTCAAAGCAATTCCCTCAGCACGGTTTTTGGGGTAGGGTTTGATGCGGTGCTCCTGGTACTGCTCGGCTTTATGCTGGCCGTCGGTGTGCTTCAAATCCTGTCGCTTCTGATCTACAGCCTGACCAACGGAAAACCGGGGCGGAAACTGGCGGTCCGAGTACTGGCCGTTGCGGTCTTTCTCCCGCTTCTTGTTTATACCGGCGTGCAGCTTGCAGGAACGGGTGATCTTCTTCCGGCGCTGGAGAATACGCTGCGTTCGCCGCTCGCCGCTTGGACGCCTGTGGCCGGCTGGGCGTCGGCAGGCGCCGTTTCCCTGATTTCCGGCGATACGGGCAGCGGGTTCTTGTTTTTTGGGCTGCTTGTACTGTCCGGAGCGCTGCTGATCCTCTATATTGCCTTGAGCAATCCCGATTATTATGAAGACGTACTGGTCGCTACGGAAACTGCGTTTGAGAGAAAACGCGTCCTGGCCGAAGGGCAGATCAACCCGGAAGCCTCATCGGCGAAAAAAGTGAAGGTTGTCAAAACCGGTATCGGCGGTCTGGGACCAAGCGCCATTTTTTATAAGCACCTGCGGGAATCCTTTCGTGCCAACCGGCTTGGTCTTTGGGGAGTGTCGTCCGTAATCTTGGTATTAGGCGCGGCCCTGTTTTCTTTGTTCCAGCGCGGCGGGGACGGCCGGATCCTTATTCTGCTGCAAATCCTGATGTGGATGCAGATCTTCATGATTGGAACAGGGCGCGGCCTCAAAGAGCTTTATATACATTATATCTACCTGATTCCCGAAAGCTCTTTTCGGAAAATTGTTTGGAGCAATCTGGAAATAGTGTTTAAGGTACTGGTGGAAAGCCTAGCTGTTTTCGGCATCGCGGGCCTGATCATGAAAGAGCCTTTTGGGCTGGTTGCTGCGGCCATTGCGGTTTACACCCTGTTTTCCTTTTTATTGCTGGGCATAAACTATCTTTCCCTGCGCTGGACAGGCGCGGACATTAGCGCCGGACTCCTGGTTTTCATTTACACCATTGCGGTGATCGTCATTATGCTGCCCGGCCTGATTGCCGCCATTGTCCTTGGCAGTATGGTTGAGGGGACCGGTGTACTGATCGGACTTGGGGTGCTGGCCTTATGGGAATTGCTGGCTGCGCTTGGCTGCTTTGCGCTGTCCAAGGGCGTTTTGCACAACTCTGATATGCCTGTACTGAGAACCGGCAAGTAACGGATATGTGACCACTTGAAAACCAACATAAGCAATTACAATATTTCGATATACCCGTCTGTTCTATAGCTCGAGACTGATACGCCGTGGGTACAAATCGAGCAAAGCGCCGCCGAAGAGTGCGGGCGTATGCTTGACGCGCTGCGGACCGTTGCCGTGGAGAACGCAACCAAACCCGGCGAAAATCGACTGGAAATGCTTCGAGTATTACAAAGATGGAAGGATTTATTTTGATTATAAATTACGCCCGGGGCCTTCTACTACCCGCAACGCCCTTTATCTTATGCAGCTAGCAGGAATTAATGTAGAAGAAAATATAGTTTTTTAGATGACAGGGAGTACTCTTCCATAGGTATGCTTTTAGATAAAAAAGGGTATTATTTCTTAAAATCACAGAAATAATACCCTTACTTTATTTTATGATGAGTCTCTCAAAACAGTAGAGGAGAAGAGATTATGAAAAGTGAGAAGGAAAAAATGTTGGCAGGTGATCTTTATGATGCAAGTGATGAAGAGTTAGTTAGAGAAAGAGAAAATGCAAGAAATCTAACTTTTGAGTTTAATCATACAAGGCCAGGTGAAAAAGGAAAAAGACAGGAAATTCTAAGACAATTGATTAACGCCAAAGGGTCGTTTTATATTGAAGCTCCATTTAATTGTGATTATGGTTATAATATTGAGGTTGGCGAAAATTTTTATGCTAACTATGGGTGTATTATACTGGACGTAAATAAGGTTGAAATCGGAGATAATGTACTTTTAGCGCCGAATGTTCAAATTTATACTGCTACCCACCCCATCAACCCCATGGAAAGACTAACGGGCAAAGAATATGCAAATTCAGTTATTATAGGAAATAATGTTTGGATTGGCGGTGGAGTAATAATATGTCCTGGATTAAAAATTGGAGATAATGTGACTATAGGAGCAGGAAGTGTCGTTACTAAAGATATAAAAGATAATATAGTTGCTGCAGGAAACCCATGTAGAGTTATAAAAAAAATTTAAACCAGGGTTGCACATTTTCTGTTTGCTGATAAAAGTACCTAACACGAAGAAAAGTGCGGTAAAGTAGAATAATAGACTTATGACATAATTGGAATCCATAGCCCTGTTGCAGAAGAGAAAAAGCTAAAAAGCAGTTATAGTACAGCATAAGATGGAATATGTTAGAATTTAGACGTGAGAGGTGGTGACTTTCACGTTTTTCTATTTAGAAAAATATTAAACGGCACATGGCGCCGGACTCAGGGGAAGTTGCCAGGGCCAGGGGCCTTTCACTGTCCTACTTGGCCCAGGACAGCGGCCTGGAATCCGGCCGCGGCATCTGGGACGAGATGCTTACAGTGTTCACCCCC
The DNA here is from genome assembly GCA_028709235.1 of Desulfotomaculaceae bacterium. Lineage (GTDB taxonomy): Bacteria > Bacillota > Desulfotomaculia > Desulfotomaculales > Pelotomaculaceae > Syntrophopropionicum. Next base: position 8,821 of record JAQVXL010000014.1, on the reverse strand, counting down.
CTCATTGATATGGAAAAAAAGCTGCGGGCAATGGAATAGCCTGACCCGCTATACTGGCAACTACAGCCCGTATGTACAACAAAAAGCTGCTATGCGGAATTTGTAAAAATCAATGACAGGCTCAAGTCAGAGCTGCCAAAGCAAAAGCACCTTAAGGAGATATATACCCAATATGTTTTACAAAGAAAAAATCTATCAGAATACGAAAAATCGGTGTACAGATTAGCCCTAAAGGCATGGATGCGGACAGAGAGGAATATTGATATACAAGCTAAGCTGAAACAGTGGGAAGAAACAAGGATAGAGTACAGCAGGAACTTACTTAGAAAACATTGGGGACAGTCTCAGGCATGTGAGCTGCTTGTAAGTATATTTATAAGAATGCTTGAAAATATGGTTGATAAGCTGGTGCTTATTAATGAGGATATTCTGGAGGAACAAATAAGATCTGAAATCTATATGATGTTTGAATACGGAGCAATTATAGCTGAAAAAAGTATGGTTCAATAAGGATATTTTTTTTACTCCAATACCTATCGAACGATATATAAGATATTTCATAATATATCTGAAGGGGGTTGAAAAAAATGATTTGAGCGTGGCAGCAGCTTCACTGAGTGATAAGCCTTTACGAATAAATACGGGGAGGATTTTATTATGAGTAATATAGAAGCAAGCGCAACCTTAATCAATCAAAAGATTAAGTTTGAAGGAAAAACAGCGGACCACCCGCCTATAATTATTGATTATATACCACCGCTTGGGGACGCTGAGGGCTACATGCCGCTGCAATTATTATTAATTAGCCTGGCCAGCTGCAGTGGCTCAACCGTTGTGACTTTATTAAGAAAAATGGGTAAAGGCATATCAGGCCTTAAAGTAATCGCAAGGGGAGAAAGAAGGGATGAACACCCCCTGGGTTTTAAGGCCATAAACCTTGATTTTATTGTTCAATCCGGAGATATTATTGAAACGGATATTCAAAAGGCAATTCAATTATCTGAACAAACCTTTTGTCCGGTTTGGGCAATGTTAAAAAATAACGTGGCAATTAAAACAACATATTCGATTAACGTATAATTACCGGCCGGGTATCAAAGGGGGCAAGCTCCCCATAATAGGCCAGCTCATCCTTTTGCTTGTAGTTCTGTACTTTCGTAGTATAACCTGCGTACTGCCATTGGATTAGCTGGCTCTTCCGTTATGTCGTGATACCCCCTTATGAACCTGCCTTATATTTGCGACGTCATAAAGATAAGGGAATCATTGGGTGCGTCCCCGTGATCCGCGACGTTATTATATACCTCTTATAATCTTGAAAACCAGGACCAGGCTATTACCGCCGATGCAATCAGGCGGCAGTTAGAATGGGTCCTGGCATGCATGTATTTATACATTATGGATAATGAAAAGTATATTATGAAAAGGTTGGTGTGGTTATGAGAAACGATCAGAAACCCCGTATTTTTCTGTCAATTATGTTTTTAACAACATTAATAGTGTGTGCTGTCTTGCTTGGCGCATGTAACAGAAAACCCAACCAGGACGTTGTCTATGAAAATGACAAGTATGGTTTCTCTTTGAAACTGCCCGGTGATTTTGCACAGAAAGTTGATATAAGGGAAGAAGGGAACTGCATTTATTTTGTTGATAAAGAGGTGCAGGCAAAGCATCCGGAACAGGTCTTCGGCATTATAGGGAGAATTGAAACCTATGACAAAAAAGAATTCACGCGGAAAAACTTAATAGAGCTGGAGGACATGTATGGTCTCAGATACCTGGGGGAATCCGGCAGTCATTATATCAGCTGGGCCCACGCCACTGATGTTCAGGTTCCGGCGGACGCTTCTGAAAAAACCATACAGGATTTCAGGGCTTTGGAAAAAGAATTCGATACGGTTATCGGCAGCTTTACGACAAAGAAAGACGATGACCGGCAAGCTGCAAGCGCCGCCGGGCATCAAAACCCGCAAAACGTCGACGAGTATTCTTTGATGGCTGACAACAGGTCGATAACTTTAAAAAGCTGGTATAAAGAAGCGGACCTAAGCACCCTTCTAGGCAAACCGGTTTCAGAGACCAACGAGGTGCTGGGAAGCACATCTGACACATACTCAGGCTCGCACATAAAAACGCTTAAATATGAGGGCCTTGTTATAAAGTTGTTTTCACCGAAAGATAACGGGAAAGAGTTCTGGCTCATGAGCGTGGATCTAACCAGCTCAAAGCTGCAGACGCCCATGGGAATTACTGTCGGGTCCACCCTGGCCCAGCTGAAAGAGGCATACATCGATATCGAGATAGTCCTGGACGGCAGAACTGACGCCAATAACTGCGCATACCGGGTCAGCATGCGGGAAGAATATAAGTATATAACGTTTGAAGTGGAAAAGGGAATTGTAAAAGAAATTAAGCTTTTCGCAGAGCTTCCATAAACCCCTTATCAATAAAGACATATTCAAAAAAGGAAAGCGAGGCGCTTGGCATAGCTTACTGGCTGATGAAAACCGAGCCGGGGGAATACAGCTATTCAGACCTGGAACAAGCCGGCCGGGACGTCTGGGACGGCGTCAAAAATTATGCCGCCCTTAAAAACATAAAGAATATGCAGCCCGGGGACTTGGCGTTTATTTACCACACCGGCAAAGAGAAATCGGTCGTTGGGGTGGCCCGTGTCGCTTTCAAGCCTTACCCCGACCCACGGCAGGAAGGCCTTTACCTGGTGGACTTAACCGCAGGTTATCGCCTGAACCGTCCAGTTTCACTGGCCGAGATTAAGAGTGACCCCGCTTTTGCAAACTGGGAACTGGTACGTTTGCCGCGCCTGTCAGTGATGCCTGTGCCTGCGGAGTTCTGGGCTAAAGTCCACCACATGGCCGACACCCCGCAGTATCACGCTGTTCAAAAATAACCACGCTGAAACTATTCTTCGGGGATGGTAAAGATTCTTCCGGCTGGGCAAAATTTAAAGCGTGGTCCAAAAATGTTTGCCAGCCGGGCGATTACATCTAGCCCGGTACAGTGGTTGGCGCCCAGGAACTGCAGGTCCAGTTCTTTCAGGTAATTAATGGTCGCTTCCTGCTGCTCATCAGGTGCGGGGCCCAGGTGAGTGCCGCCGATAATGCCGTAGACCCGGCTCTCGCCGGTAACCTCCCGCCCATGCTCCACAATATTTATCAGGCCGGCGTGGGCGCAGCCCAGTACAATAAATAACCCTGCAGGGGTAACGCAGTACAAGCTCATGTCGTCATGAAACGGGTCCGGCATAATTGTTCTGCCGTTTTCCAGACAGAACAAGGTTTCCTCCGCGTTTTCGAAAATTCTTTTTCTGGGCACTTCACCACTGATAAAAACACCCGGCGTAATCTCAAGAGGTTCTTTCACAAATACAAATTCCGCCCCCAGGCTTTGCAGCAACTCTTTTCTATATGGGATTCCGATATAGCGCGGTTTCTCCGGTGTGCGGCAGTGGCAGGCAAACAGACCGGGGTGTGCGTATACCGGCAGTGTACCACGGCAGCGCAGGAAAGACCTCATGCCGCCTGTATGGTCGTAATGCCCGTGGCTCAAGACCATGGCTTCAACAGATTTAAGGTCGATCCCCATGGCCTCCGCATTATTCAGCAGTATGCCGCTCTCTCCCGTGTCAAAAAGGATTTTCATTCCGTTTACTTCGATACAGATGGACAGGCCCCATTCACCTACTAAGCCGCCAGAGTCCCCCACTGTATTTTCGCTGAGTACCGCAATTTTTAAATAAATATTTTCCATGGCACCTTTCTTCTTTGTTGACAATCATTCTCCTTTATATTGCAAAAGTTGTCAACAGAAGGTATCCGAAAATATTTTTCATTTGTAAACCAGCGTGTAAATCATTTCTTAAGCGACATAAAGCAGGTAGTAAAATGTGCTTTGATTCTGTCATCGCGACTTAAAGCATTTGTCCTTATAGGTCTTCTCGTTAAGTTGGGCAATATCATAGGTTTTATCATGATGTTGGATTAAAAGAGTTATCATGGCAGAAAGAAATAAAAGCAAAAATACAATATCACTGATATAATATTTTATGTCGGGGAACTATTCTTAAAAGTAATCGTACGAAGGGATAGATATTAATGTTCAAGGAAAGCGTTCTTGATATGATTGGCAATACGCCTCTGGTTAGTCTAAAAAAACTCACCGGCCTGAATATTTTTGCTAAAGCAGAGTATCTGAATCCCGGTGGAAGTATCAAAGACAGAGTAGCCAAATATATGATTGAACAGGCAGAAGCCAAAGGTATATTGAAGCCTGGCATGACCATCATGGAACCAACATCAGGCAATACAGGCATAGGTATTGCTTTAGCCGGTGTTCAAAAAGGGTACCGGGTAGTTATTGTGATGCCGGAAAATATGAGTGATGAAAGAAAAAAGATTATAAAAGCCTTAGGGGCAGAACTTATTTTAACGAAAGCTGATGAAAGCATTGCAGGATCCGTATCGGAAGTGGAAAGGCAAAAAGCAAAAGATGCTGCGATTTTTGTTCCCCAACAGTTCGAAAATCCAGACAATCCACAAATACATTACCTTGCAACGGCTCCGGAGATATGTGAACAAATGAAGGGGAAAGTCGATATTTTTGTTTCCGGTTTGGGTAGCGGCGGAACGCTGGCGGGAATTGGAAAATATATTAAAGAAAGAAATCCTGCCGCAAAAATAATTGCCGTAGAGCCAAAAAACGTTTCTGCCCTTTTGGGGCATGAGCCAGGATTGCATAAGATACAAGGAATTGGTGACGGTTTTATTCCCAAAGTGCTGGATGTCAGTCTCATTGATGGGATTGTGGAGGTTACAGACGATGACGCGATTCAAACTGCCAGAGAGTTGGCCAAAGTCCAGGGTATACTGGTGGGGACTTCTTCCGGGGCCAATGTCTGGGCTTCCATAAAAATGGCCCAAAAGTATGGAATGGAAAACAATATCGTAACAGTTTTACCGGATAGGGTTGAAAGATATTTTAGCACATCCCTGATATAGCGGCTATTTGAATCAAGGCTATCAATACATTATTTTAGGGTGGCGCCTGTTTGGCCATTGTTTTGTTAGGAGCATATTAGTTGCATAAGAATTGTAAAGGCGATAGTTTGAATTGCTTTTATTTATTGTTCAATTCTATTCCGTACAGAACTGTGTCAGACTGCGCTTACCAGTAATCAATCCGGACATAGTGCTGCACTGTGCCCGGTTTTTCAATTTATAAGCGCACTCCGGAATTTAATCATGAACTGCCGGCATGAAAGTGAACCAGACTGCGTGGTCAGAAAAGCTATAGAAGATGGACAATTGTGAAGAGCGTCTGCAAAGCTATAAAAGCGAGAAAAGGAAGCAAAATACGAAGGAATGAATTCCACGCAGAATTTGATCAGCATCGATAACTGATTGCAGGGGTTTGCGTAATGGTGCAAACTGGAATCATCACGGAATGAGGGACGAGTATGCCAAAAACACGAAAAATGCTAAGTGACTGGAACGCACCGTATATTCAGTCACTGGTGAAATTAATTGAAACCCAGAGCAAGGCAACCCTGGCGCGTTGGGCGGTTGATTATGCCGAGCAAGCTGTATTGCCGCTCGATCCCCTGATGATACAGGAAGGAAAGCGAGGAGCCTGGCATAGCTTACTGGCTGATGAAAACCGAGCCGGGGGAATACAGCTATTCAGACCTGGAACAAGCCGGCCGGGACGTCTGGGACGGTGTCAAAAATTATGCCGCCCTTAGAAACAAAAAAAACATGCGGCCCGGGGATCTGGCGTTTATTTACCACACCGGCAAAGAGAAATCGGTCGTTGGGGTGGCCCGTGTCGCTTTCAAGCCTTACCCCGACCCACGGCAGGAAGGCCTTTACCTGGTGGACTTAACCGCAGGTTATCGCCTGAACCGTCCAGTTTCACTGGCCGAGATTAAGAGTGACCCCGCTTTTGCAAACTGGGAACTGGTACGTTTGCCGCGCCTGTCAGTGATGCCTGTGCCTGCGGAGTTCTGGGCTAAAGTCCACCACATGGCCGACACCCCGCAGTATCACGCTGTTCAAAAATAACCACGCTGAAACTATTCTTCGGGGATGGTAAAGATTCTTCCGGCTGGGCAAAATTTAAAGCGTGGTCCAAAAATGTTTGCCAGCCGGGCGATTACATCTAGCCCGGTACAGTGGTTGGCGCCCAGGAACTGCAGGTCCAGTTCTTTCAGGTAATTAATGGTCGCTTCCTGCTGCTCATCAGGTGCGGGGCCCAGGTGAGTGCCGCCGATAATGCCGTAGACCCGGCTCTCGCCGGTAACCTCCCGCCCATGCTCCACAATATTTATCAGGCCGGCGTGGGCGCAGCCCAGTACAATAAATAACCCTGCAGGGGTAACGCAGTACAAGCTCATGTCGTCATGAAACGGGTCCGGCATAATTGTTCTGCCGTTTTCCAGACAGAACAAGGTTTCCTCCGCGTTTTCGAAAATTCTTTTTCTGGGCACTTCACCACTGATAAAAACACCCGGCGTAATCTCAAGAGGTTCTTTCACAAATACAAATTCCGCCCCCAGGCTTTGCAGCAACTCTTTTCTATATGGGATTCCGATATAGCGCGGTTTCTCCGGTGTGCGGCAGTGGCAGGCAAACAGACCGGGGTGTGCGTATACCGGCAGTGTACCACGGCAGCGCAGGAAAGACCTCATGCCGCCTGTATGGTCGTAATGCCCGTGGCTCAAGACCATGGCCTCTACGGCTTGGAGGTCAATCCCCAGCATATTAGCATTGTTCAGCAGAACACCACTTTCCCCCGTGTCAAATAAGACTTTCATTCCGCCTGCTTCAATATAGATGGACAGGCCCCATTCACCCATTATACCGCGTGAAGTCCCGACTGTATTTTCACTAATTATGGCGAACTTCAACCAAACATCTTTCATGGCGTCTTCCTCCGGGCTTTGTCAGGGTAACGGTTCTTCTGGCACGCTTTGCTTCTGATGTGAATTTATAATAGTTTTCACAAAAACCGTCTCCTGAGCACACTTACATGGCTTTAAAAACAATTCTCCATTATATTGCAGAAGTTGTCAACTGAAGGTATCCGAAAATGTATTTTCACTGGTTTTAAGTTGCCGTGTTTGTGGAAAAAAGTTGTTTTATGGTACTGTAGAGTTGGAAGAATATAAAACACAGTAATTCAAAAATTTTCAGGGTAAGGCGGCGGGAGTTTTAAATGGAAAATCAACATCTCCTGAAAAAAAAGGATAAGATCAAACTGCAGGTAAACGGGCTTACCCATGCCGGTGAGGGCGTGGGGCGGCACGACGGGATGGCCGTATTCGTTCCCGGCACAGCGCCGGGGGATACGGTTCTGGTTGAGATCGCGGATACAAAAAGGAACTACGCTCGCGGCCGGCTGCTGGAAGTTATAGAACAGTCTTCAAGCCGGCGCCAGCCTGAATGTACCAGTTACGGCGCCTGCGGCGGCTGCCAGTTGCAGCATGTTGACTACGCTGAGCAGCTGAGGCTGAAAACAGAGCTGGTCAGGGGCAGCCTGGCCCGCCTGGCCGGGCTGGACTATGTAGTTGTCCTCCCCACGGCAGGAATGGATTATCCCTGGCACTACCGCAACAAGGCCAGCTTCCATGTGCAGAAGTGTGGCGGCGCGCTTGAGCTCGGTTACTACGAGGAAGGCTCCCGCACGCTGACCGATTTTTTCAAAGAAGACGAAGGCGCATATGCGGGCTGCCTGCTGGTGGACAGAGATTTGAACGGGGTCGCGGCGTTTATAAAAAAGCTGCTTAATAAATATGGCGGCTCCGCCGGTATCAAGCAAGGCTTATTTTTCCGCCATGTCGTCCTGCGCAAAGCTTTTGCCGGCGGTGATATAATGGCCGTAATGGTGACCAAGAGCGGGTCATGGCCAGGTGGAAAAAAATTTGCCGGTGAACTCATGTCCGGTTATCCCGGAATTGCCTCCGTGGTGCGCAATATCAATGATAATCCATCTGGGGCGGTTTTAGGTAGGCAAAACCACACTCTGGCTGGTCGTGATTACATAGTAGACCAAATGAGTAGACTCAAATTCCGGATTTCACCTTCTTCCTTCTACCAGGTCAATTCGGCCCAGACTCTGGTGCTGTATGAAAAAGTGCTGACTTACGCGGAATTGACTGGAGCGGAGACAGTAGTGGACGCCTTCAGCGGTGTGGGCACAATCGCCCTGTTTTTAGCCGGGCAGGCCAAAAAAGTATACGGCCTGGAGGTTGTCTCCCGGGCGGTGGCGGACGCCCGTAGGAACGCGGATTTAAATAATATAAGCAATGTTGAATTTCATAAGGGAAAAGTGGAAAAGCTCCTTCCCGCACTCGCCGCCCTGGGGTTGCGCCCTGACGTGTTAGTGCTGGACCCGCCCCGGGCCGGCTGTGGCCGGAAAGCACTGGACGCAGTGGTGGAAATGCGGCCGCAGCGGGTGATTTATGTTTCCTGTGACTCCGGCACACTGGCCCGGGATCTCGGCATTCTGGCTGCCAGTGGTTACCGGGTACTGGAAGCGCAACCGGTGGACATGTTCCCCTGGACCCGCCACGTTGAGACGGTAGTATTGATGTCAAAGGTTGAGAAGTAAGAGTGTAATAAGATAAGTAAATAAAGGCTTTCCGTGATTTGAGATCTGGTTCTAAGCCGGAAGGATAATCACGGATTTTTGCTTTGAGGGAAGTTATCAAAGATTGATGAAATTAAAAAGTCATCGGCCAATACGGTTATTGAGTTGGTGAGTTGATAAGATGGTTGGCAAAATAATGGTGAGTTGACAAGAT
>JAQVXL010000013.1 GCA_028709235.1 Desulfotomaculaceae bacterium | reverse complement strand
GATATACTTCATCTTGAGTACCTCCTCTGTTATTTAAGGGTCGCTTCGCGAAGCTGACACCTCGTATGTTAACAGGAGGTACTTTTATTTTCAAAGCTCATTTTTGTTTGTTACAGGAATGCTCCTAGAATTAATTCAAAATATTTATTGCTTCTATATAAGGTATTTCTATATAAGACATTTCTTTATTTACGAGTACGGGTTTGTTAACGCCCTGATAGACAACATGAAACGCTGTTCTGGAAATTTATGACTCACTATAGATCTACCATCCTATATTTTACCGCGTGGATGGCAGCCTGGGTCCTGTCGCCCACACCCAGCTTGTGGAATATATTGGTTAAATGGTTTTTGACTGTTTTTTCGCTAATGTAAAGCTTTTTAGCGATAGACCGGTTATTGTGGCCCCTGGCCACCAGGCTGAGCACGTCAAATTCACGCCTAGTCAACCCCCGGGAGTTGGTATGGTGCTGGGAAAAGGAGGATAGCCGGTTGAATTCAGAAAACATTTTAGATGTCATGGTAGAATGGATGAAAGACTCACCTTTTGATACTCCAATAATGGTCTGTACCAGAAGGTCCGGGCTGATGTCTTTTAAAACATAACCCGATACACCGGCCTTAATCAACTCAAACAAGTAATCCCCTTGCTCGTGTATGGTCAGGGCGATAATACCTATCTCGGGTCTTTCTCTTTTTATGGATCTGGTGGCCTCAATACCATTGGCGCCTGGCATATTTATGTCCATCAGGACGACATCCGGCCTGTGCTTGAGAGCAAGTTCCACAGCCTGGTCACCGTCTTTAGCCTCACCTATTATTTCAATTTTTTCGTGCGTATTTAATATTCTACAGAGTCCTGCACGAATCAGTGCGTGATCATCAGCAATTAAGACTTTAACCTTTTTCAAAATAATTTCCCCCTCTTTTTTTAAACTACATCACATTTTAAAGGAACTGAAATAATTATGGACGTGCCCTTGCCGGGAGCGGTAACAATATTAATTTCACCGTTTAACAACTGCACCCGTTCCTGTATCCCGAGCAGCCCGTATCCTTCGCGTTCTTTGTTGGCCATAACCTCGTCCAGGTCAAACCCTTTACCGTCATCCCTTACCTGTATGTTTACCCTGTTATTAATCATTTCTATTTTAATAACTGAATTCTTGGCGCAGGCGTGTTTATGGATATTGCTGACGATTTCCTGGATAATTCTAAAAAGAGCTACCTCCACAGAGTTCTCCAACCGTGCCTGCTGGCCGGAATAAGTAAACTCCACCTGAAGACCGTACTGTTCCTTATAATTACTGAGGTATCTTTTTATGGCCGGCACCAGTCCCAGATCATCAAGAACCATCGGTCTGAGATCGAAGATTATTTTGCGGACATCCATTAAGCTGATCCTGACAATATTCTGGAGCGAGATCAGCTCGTTCCGCACTTTCTTGGGGCTCATGTCCAAAAGTTTTAAACAAAACTCCGCCCGCATTACGATGTTGGCCATGGACTGGGCAGGCCCGTCGTGAATTTCCCGGGCTACACGCTTGCGCTCTTCTTCCTGGGCTTTGATGATGCTCAGGGCCATGTCCTGCGCTTTTTGCAATTCATTAGTTTTTGTATTTAAATCCTTCCGTCCGCCGCTGAGGAAGTTTAACACTACGCCCATCTGGGAGACCAGTTTTACAGCTTTGTTTGCTGTATCCTCAAGCCGCCGCATGCGTACCTCCAGGTAATTTCGCCGGCAGATTAAAACTTTTTCTTTTTCTCTCGTCTTTACTAGTTCAAGCTGTAGCAGGTAAGCAGTATCATAGGCGTCCTTGATATATTTTTCGGTATATTTACGAAAATCTTTACTTACTTCCATTAATCTTACGCGTGCTTTTTTTTCTTCAGCGGCCAGCTTGTCCGCTTGTTTGATAATTTTGTCTACCTCATAATTTAGTTCCGTTAGTTCTTTATTTAGCCCGACCAGTTTTTCCATTGAATTTTCCTCAATGTTATATAACTGTATTTTGCTTCGTTCAATGGATTCAAGGGTTTCCTTGATGATCCGGTCAAGGTCGTTTGTGACGAACACCAGATTCACCTCATTAACGCAATTTTTAGTCCTATAATACATATCGTAATTTTTTTATAAAAGTTTTAGGCTTACATAATTTGTGCCTCTTAAGCCAAACTATAACTGCTTTAAAAATATAAAGGAGTGGTAACTATTGCGTTTAATAGTTGATCAGGAATTATGTATTAGTTGCGGCGCGTGTATCGATGTGTGCCCGGAAGTCTTTGATTGGAATGAGGACGATAAAGCGCACAGCATAGTCGATGAGGTACCGGTGGCGGTGGAGGACCAGGCTAATGAAGCGCTGGAAAGCTGTCCGACTGATGCCATTAGCGAGGATTAAAATTAGAACTAGGCGGTGGTGGTTTGACGGAGAAGGATAAAAGTAAAATAAGCATTAACGCGAATCCCCCGGGCACTCTGGAAATAGAGGAGTTTAAAAACAGAATGGCTCAGCATCGCCAAGATGCTGCTTTGAAAAACAAGAAAAATAAAAAATAAATGCGATGGAAACTATTACCCCTGTTTTTCTGCCAGGGGTGTTTCTTTGAGGCAAATTTATGGCATAACAGGGGGAGATAAGGAAATGACACGTTTTTAATACTCGATTCGTATATTGTAAAAGGTTTAAAATTACCTATTGGTTTAAAAGGCTATTCTCTTCTAAAAGGAGAAAAATAGCGTTTTCAGCCAAATATTCATAGTATGCTGGGAGAATAAAGATTATGGCTGTAAGCCTCAAAATTTTGTTGACAAGATTGAATAATATGCTAGAATTTAATTTGGTTGAAAATACATGAGTATGCAAAATGTATTGGAGGTTTGCAGGGTTAAAATGTATTAATAAGGGAGGCAGATAAATGAAACATTTGGGCCGCCATGTATTGGCTGAGGTTTGTGGTTGCGACTTTAACATTCTCAACGACATTAAAAAAGTAGAAGAGATCATGGTCAATGCCGCGCTCGAAGCCGGCGCTGAAGTTAGAGAGTGTGTTTTCCACAAATTCAGTCCTCAAGGGGTAAGTGGTGTGGTTGTTATATCAGAATCGCACCTGGCTATCCATACCTGGCCGGAACTGGGCTATGCGGCAGTAGACGTTTTTACCTGCGGTGATCGGGTTAATCCCTGGGACGCGTGCAACTACCTTAATAATCGTTTTTGCGCGAAACATATGACAGCTAAAGAATTGAAACGTGGTATGACGCTGGAGGAAACCTTGCAGGAAGCCGTGAATATTTAGGAGGGATATTTATTAGTACCAAGCGAATACCGGGTTAGCGAGCCTTGCAACACGTTCAGTTGCAGGGCTCGCTAATTTTAAACGCCGGTTATCTGTTGTAAATGTTACAGAACAGCAGGATTGTAAAAGGATTATCACGAATATTATCACTATAAATTGTTTTTTTTGTTGTGGAGGGGGTGCTTTTTATGCTGCGGGAAATTGTAAAACCTATAGAAAATGAACTGCATGCTGTAAACAATTTTATAGAAAAGGAGATGTTTATCAGAACAACCCATATCGGCAGATATGCTCACCTGGAATTTTCATATAGTGACAAAGTGATCAGACCGGCCCTGGTTATACTTTCATCACGCCTTTATGGCTATACCGGAGAAAAAGCCCTGCACCTGGCCTGTGTTTTTCAGTTTACGCATATGGCCTCCATCGCGCATAAATTTATACCGGAAAAAGATACTGATTATATTAGAGAAGATTCAGACCCGAGAGACGGATCGCAGCTCCCGATCCTGGTGGGCGACTATTTTTACGGAAAAACTTTCGCATTTCTTTATAATACAGGCTTGAGCAATTTTATGGGCTCGATAGCTGAAATTATTTGCAGGATCCATGAAGGCGGTATTTTAAAAAACAGAATGAAAGTAAATAACCCTGCTTCACAAGCTTACCGCGAGGTTGTACGCAAGGAAACGGCGGAGCTTTTCGCCGGGTGCGCCGTCATGGGCGCACGGCTTGCCGGCGCGTCAGTAGAGCAACAGGAAAGCATGAGATGTTTGGGTATAAATATCGGCATGGCGTCCGGTATAATGGAACGCGGCGCTACTGTAAAATTTGCGGCCGCTTATCTGGAAGAGGCTCTGGCAAACTTGCGGGATGTTCCTGATTTAGAAGAGAGATACATACTGGAACAAATAATTAAAAACCTTAGCAGCCATAATATTATTAAACAGCGCATGGTTATTTAACTGCCGTAATTCCATTATTAATAAACAGCTTTTCGGTACTCTGATATCCGAAAAATTACCGATGCGAACGGGTTTTTAAGAATGCAGATCCGGCGCTTATTTTTGTTTGCGTAAACAAAAAATTTAAAACCCCAGTAGTTTGTATGTTTTATCATCTACAATATTGGCTCCCGTGAGGCCGTTGTCTTCACGGAATTTTTTCACAGCTTTATCCGTTCCCTGACCCCAGAAGCCGTCTGGTGTCCATTTAAGGTAACCCAACCTTTTTAAAGCTCGCTGTACTTCCAGGACATCGGGCCCTCTATCGCCAATTTTTAACTGTGACGGGCTGGCGCCCGGCGCGCCGAAAGGAGTTCCAATTATTATAACAGGCGTACCGTCAGTTACCATACGGTAAATTTCTTCGGCGTCATGATTAAACATCCTGATACAGCCATGACTGGCAAAACTACCGATGCTGTGCGGGTTGTTGGTACCATGAATACCGTATTGACCGTAGGGTATATTCAGGCCCATCCAGCGGGTGCCCATAACACCCGGCGGGTTGGTGAACATGGATGTAATCTCCCAGTTTCCTACCGGCGTTGGAGTTTCATATTTTCCCATAGCCACTGGGTACTTCTTGTAAAATTCCCCATCGTTGAAGATTGTCAGGGTGAGGTTGTCCATGTCAATAATTATGCTCATCTTTTCCGGTACTATCCTGGCGGCATCACTTAAGGGGGGGCATGATAAAATATAAAGTAAGGCGAAAAAAAGAACAGCAGTTGATCGGGCAAATCTCCTCAAGTCTGTTTCCTCCTGAATAATTTATGTCTTATGTCTATATTGTTTCTTAAACAGCCCGATTTATGCCTTAAGATTATCAGCGCACGTTGAAAAGGTATGTCCTCCCGAACGGGGACATAGCTCGGCCTTTCAATCGGGGACATCCCTTAACTCCAAAGCCAGGCCCCAAACAGAGGTGTATCCCCATTCCTTCTGTCTGGTATCATGCAGCGATATAGTGCTTTAGAAATGGTATGCCCTATTTCTCCAATAATGTTGGCAAAAGTATAAGGCCTGTCAATTAATTGACAGGCCTTGTTCTAACTATCTAATATCCCAGTTTCACTTCTTACTTCCCAAATCATCAAATCACATCTGTCGCGCATATTCCACAGCGTTTTTGAAAATATCCTGACAGCACAACGAATTATCGCCCGACATCCTGCGCCAGTTGGGGTGCTGAGTTTTACCCACACACCGTTCCGGGTGAGGCATCATACCCATGATGCGGCCCGTACTGTCGCATATCCCCGCTATGGCGTTAAGGGAGCCATTCGGGTTGGCCGGATATAACAGGGTGGGGCTGCCATCGTTTCCGGCATAGCGGAATACGACCTGGCCCTGGTTCTCAATATCCTGCAAAGTATCCGGGGCAGTATAAAATTTACCCCCACCATTAGCAACTTGCACACTCATAATCTTTCCTGCCATACCGCGTGTAAAAACACAGGGGGTGCTTTCGACCAAAAGGTTTACCCAGCGGCATTCAAAATGACCGCTGCTATTGACCATAAGGGTAGTTTTGATTTCACCAAGCCTGCGGTACGGCAGCAAACCGGTCCTGACCAGCACCTGAAAGCCATTGCAGATGCCAATAACCAGCTTTCCTTTATGGACAAAGTCATTTAACTGCTCTTTAAGAAAAGAAGTCAGTTCCACGGCCAGGATTTTGCCCGAATGGACGTCATCCCCGTAGGAAAAACCGCCGGGCAGAGCGAGGATCTGGTAGCTGGAAAGATTTTCCTCACCGCGTCTAAGTTGGTTAACATGCACCATAGCGCATTTAGCTCCGGCGTTCTCAAAGGCATGGAAGGTTTCCTCATCACAGTTAATGCCGTCGGCCCTTAAAACACAGACGCCCGGTTTTTTCATCAACGGAAAACCTCCTTCATTGGCTGCTGCCAGGCTGTTTTTAATTCATTCAGTTCCAGGGTGAATAATTCATCTCCTGATTGCTTTACTGTTATACTTTTGTCTGTTGAGGTCACGCCAATTATTCTACATGGAATACCGCCAAAGATTGCTGCTGGTTTCAGGCCGGTAGGGACCTCGGCCAGAAAGCAGCCTGCGGTTTCGTTGAACAGGAAGTTTATCGCGTCCTCATCTTCAGGGATATTTATAACTGCGCCCGTATCGCCGCCAAAACACATTTCTGCTAGAGCGACAGCCAGGCCGCCTTCGCTGAGGTCATGACAGGCCAGCAGTTGGCGTGAACTGACAGTGCGATAAAGTGTTTTTAAAACTGGCATTAAATTGTCTGGATTGATCCTGGGCAGGTTGCTGCCCGGGGCGTCATGGATCTGGCAGTAGACTGAACCGGCCATTTCTTTCGTGTCGCGGTAGCCTAGAAGGACGATATGGCTGCCTGCTGCTTTGAAATCTGCCGAAACAGTTTTTGCAGCGTCAGGAATGCGGCCAAATGCAGAAACACAAAGGACGGGCGGGATTTTGATTACTGTACCGTCTTTGCCCCGGTATGTGCTGGAAAGACTGTCTTTACCGGATATGAAAGGCATACCGGTAGCCCTTACGAAATCTACGCAGGCGTCAATGGCCATATCCAGAGCGCCCAGCTGTTCTTCATCCGGGAAAGGCCAGATAAAGTTGTCGATTAAGACCATCTCGTCTGGATTGGCGCCGCAGGCTACAGCATTGGCAACCGCCTCCGTTGCCGCCCAGATACTGCCGTAATAAGGGTCAATCTGGTTTAAAACAGGGTTAAGGCCGTGCGAAATCACCAAACCGTAAGGTTTGCCGAGTATTGGCGTCAGGATTGCTGCGTCGTTGGGGCCGTCTACGTGTACGCCGGCGAAGGGCGGCAAGGCGTTGGTACCCTGGACCCCATGATCGTACATCCTGACAATGGGTTCCTTGGAGCATACATTTAAATGTCCCAGGACTTTTTTATACAGACCAGGCCAATCAGCGGGCGCCTTAATTTTAAGCTCAGTCAGGGGTGGTCTTTTCCAGGCAGCGCTCAGCACACGCTGGGGCAGCCCGTCATGCAGAAAATTCATATCCAGGTCCATTACTTTGCGACCATCGTAGGTGGCGGAAAAATGTCCGTCTCCCGTAAATTCGCCCAGCACAGTGACTTCAACGTTATAATCGCGGCAGATTTCCAACAAGCGTTCAACGTGTTCAGGCGCTACGGCCAGCACCATTCTTTCCTGGCTTTCGGAAAGCAGTATTTCCCAGGGTGAAAGCCCCGGGTACTTCAGGGGCGCCAGATCAAGAGCGATGCGCGCCCCGGTTTCCGCGCCCATTTCACCTACCGCTGAGGCAAATCCCCCAGCGCCGCAATCGGTGATGGCCCGGATCAAACCTTCGTCCCTGGCCGTTAATATCGCGTCAAACATGCGTTTTTCTTCAATCGGGTGGCCGATCTGTACGGCGCTGGCATTTACGTCTATGGTACGGTCAGTCATCTCGCCGCTGGAAAAGGTGGCGCCGTGGATACCGTCCCGGCCGGTCCGGCCGCCCATCGCCATAACCCGGTCGCCTGGCTGTGGCTGGCCTTTCTGGCAGGCAGCCGCCGGCAGAATACCATACGCGCCCGCGATAACTGTAGGTTTGGCGCGGTAGTCCCGGTGGAAATGCAGAGACCCGTTATTTGTAGGTATTCCCATGCGGTTGCCGTAATCCCTGATACCGGCGATCGCGCGCCTTAAGAGATAATGCGGGTGCAGGCAGCCGGGCGGTATTTCTGCAGCGGGCAAATCAGGGGGCGCAAAACAAAACATATCTGTTGAAGCGATTACTTTTGCGCCCAGTCCGGTACCTGCAATATCGCGAAAAACGCCGCCGCTGCCTGTCATAGCCCCGCCGTACGGTTCAATTGCCGACGGGGAGTTATGGGTCTCAACTTTGCCGCAGATAGCCATACCGTCATAAAAATCCATTACACCCGAGTTGTCAACGAAAGCTGACAACACCAGCGGGTTTTTGCTTTCCTCTGTAGCGTCACGCAGTCTCTTCAGCAGGGGCTTTTTTTCTTTCCCGTCTACTATCAGCCTGGCCTTAAAAGTCTTGTGGCCACAGTGCTCCGACCAGGTCTGGGCGATGATTTCAATTTCACAATCGGTAGGATCCCTGTCAAGAGAATTGAAGTAATTCTGGATGACCCTCATTTCTTCTAAATTTAAGAATAGCTTGTCCTGGCTTAACTCAATCAGCTGTTGATCATTCATGCTGCGGATGGGGACAATCTCTGTACGGCCGGGGCTGCCCTGGATGATCAGTGTTTCAGGACTTTCTTTTACCACATATTCCACTGTGGCGTTAACCAGCAGGCTGTTAACGATGCGTTCGATATCAGCCTCAGTAACATTTTTACCGTAAAATCCATACTGCCAGGCTGAATCAGCTGCGATTAAGCCATCTACTCCCAGGTCAGAGGCTGATTTCATCAGAGAATCCGCCTCGGGGTTCATAACTCCGGGTCTGTAAGCCACTTCGATAACGAAAGCGGCGTCATTAATTATCGTGCTGTTTACCCGGAAGGATTGAAATATTTCTTCGGTCAGCAATCTCTCGGCAAGAAAACGGGCAGCATCTTCATCAATGCCCTCAAAGCGAAAAACCTTTGCTGTCCTGACTTTTTCCACACTGCTGATACCCAGGGCGTGATGGATCTCGTACAGGACTTCGTCTCCCTTGCTGTCTGGGATACCGTCTCTGACCATCACCCGTGCTTCCTGGATCATATTTTTCCTCCTTTCTAATAGTTGCGGTTGGGTCTACGTCTTACATCAGATAAAATAGAATTAGATAGTGATATTATATTCCTTGCTTTAGTAATGTCAATAAATCAAAGAAACCGCTTTTATTGCGGTTATGCATTTGAAGCTTCCAGCTCAGGCGCCAACCTGTCTTAAATATTTTTAAGCTTACTTCTTCTATTATATATAGCAGATTGACGATTGACTAGTTGTGATTGTTAAAAGAAAATGGCTATAAGGCCAAATTCCTTAATTACTTGCTTTTGCTGGTTTACTGCCATATAATTTAAAAAAGTTATGGAATAATATAATTTTGCTTATTGGAGGCTGTATGAGCGAAAATTGCATGGAAAAAAGCCTCAGACAGCTACCGTCTGTTGACGAGGTGCTGAGGGATGGCCGGGTCGCGGAAATGCTGGAAAACCACCCGCGTATTGTCATCCTTGGGGCTGTTCGGGCTGTACTGGCTGATGAGAGGAAGGGAATATTGTCAGGCGCTGCCAAGACGCGGCCGGAAATAAAAAAAGAAGAATACCTGGAAATGGTAGTTGAAAAAACGGCAGCAGTGGTAAAGCTTGCAGTACGGCCAAACCTGCGCCGGGTGATTAACGCTACCGGGGTTATACTGCACACAAACCTGGGGCGCGCCCTTCTTAGCGAACGTGCCAGGGAAGCTGTTAACATAGTGGCCTCAAATTACTCCAACCTCGAACTTGACCTTAAAACCGGGCGCAGGGGATCAAGATATGCCGCGCTGGAAAACCTGCTTACCTCGCTGACCGGAGCGGAAGATGCCCTTGTTGTGAATAACAACGCGGCGGCGGTTTTGCTGGCCTTGAGCACTGCTGCCAGGGGACGGGAAGTTATTGTTTCGCGGGGGCAGTTGGTTGAAATCGGCGGTTCTTTCCGAATTCCCGAAGTGATGGCCCAGAGCGGCGCCAAACTGGTCGAAGTAGGAGCTACCAACAAAACCTACCCGGAGGATTACAGGAGGGCTATTTGCGGCGAAACTGCCATGCTGCTCCATGTGCATACCAGCAATTACCGCATTATCGGTTTTACCAGAGAAACCACTATCGGTGAACTGGTTGAGATCGGCAGGGAATATAACCTGCCGGTAATGTCTGACCTGGGCAGCGGTTTTTTGCTTGATTTAAGCCGTTTTGGGCTACCGCAGGAACCAACTGTGCAGGAGGTGCTGGGAGCTGGCCCGGACATAGTTACTTTCAGCGGTGATAAACTTCTGGGAGGCCCGCAGGCAGGAATTATCCTCGGTAAGCGCTATTACATAGAAAAGATGAAAAAGAATCCTCTGACCAGGGCGGTCAGGGTTGATAAGATGACTGTGGCAGCTCTGGAAGCGACCCTGAGGGAATACCAGGATGAAGAGAAAGCGATCGGGGAAATTCCAACCCTGCAAATGCTGACTGTGAACCAGGGAATTCTTGAAAAAAGAGCTTATACCCTGAAGAGTTTTTTGCAGAATGTTTTAGATAAAACCATAGCTGAGTTTACAGTTGAAAAGGGTATATCGGCTGTTGGCGGCGGGGCCATGCCGACCGCAGAACTACTTACGGCAGTGGTGGCTGTGAGCCCTCGTAATATAAGCGCTGGTGAACTGCAGGCGGCGCTGCGGCGCGGGGACCCCGCTGTTATGGGCAGGGTACAGGAAGACAGGCTTATTCTGGATCTCAGGACCATCAGCGATACGGAACTACAGCTTCTGGCAGAGGCTGTTGCAAGAGCTTTAGAATAATGACTGGAAGTGTGTAATTTTGAAGCACCTGATTATCGGGACCGCAGGACATGTGGATCATGGAAAAACCGCACTGGTAAAGGCTATGACCGGAGTGGATACAGACCGCCTGAAGGAAGAAAAAGAACGGGGCATTTCTATTGAACTTGGTTTTACCTACCTCAATCTTCCCGGCGGTCGCAGAGCCGGTATTGTTGATGTGCCGGGACACGAACGGTTTATTAAAAACATGCTGGCGGGGGCCGGTGGGTTCGACCTGGTGCTGCTGGTGATAGCCGCTGATGAAGGTGTCATGCCCCAGACCAGGGAGCACATGGATATCATTCAGCTTCTCCAGGTCAATAAAGGGATAGTTGTATTAACCAAGTGCGATCTGGTGGATGATGAATGGCTGGACCTGGTTAAAGAGGACGTTAGCGATTTTCTGCAAGAAACGGTCCTGGCAGACGCTCCAGTGGTGACGGTTTCGGCAGTTACTAAGAAAGGAATCTCTGAATTGCTGGAATTGATCGGCCAGGCGATGGAGGAATTCGTTCCAAAAGCTGGCCAGGGCCGGCCCAGGCTACCTGTAGACAGGGTTTTTACCATAACAGGTTTCGGTACTGTGGTCACGGGGACACTGTTGTCCGGTGTTATAAAAGTCGGGGAGATGGTTGAAGTCCAACCCGAAGGTTTATCCGCCAGGGTCCGCACAATCCAGGTGCACGGTGAAAAGGTTGAAGTTGCTGAAGCAGGCCGGAGAGTGGCAGTCAACCTGGCGGGGCTTGAGGCTGAACAAATTGGGCGCGGCAGCGTTGTTGCCGGACCGGGGGTGCTCAAACCGTCACAACGCCTGGATGTGCGCCTGCTATTGCTGAAAAGCGCTGTCAAACCCCTAAAAAACAGGGCCAGGGTACGTTTTTATTTGGGCACCAGAGAGACACTGGGACGAGTGGTACTGCTGGACAGAGAGGAGTTGGAGCCCGGTTCCACGGTTTACGCTCAGATTATACTGGAGGAACAGACGGTACCGGCTAAAGGTGACCGTTTTGTGATTAGATCATACTCGCCGATGCGGACAATTGGTGGCGGCACTGTCATAGACCCGGCGCCCAAACGCAAGCACAAGCGTTTTCGCGAGGATGTGCTGGACGCCCTGGCCACCAGAGAAAAAGGCGATCCCGCTGAGATAGTAAAACTGTACCTGGACGCTAACAGCAATATGCATCTGCCGGCGGAGGTAGCAGCAGGTACCGGCCTGCAGGAAAAAGAGGTGATGGAAGCGGCCGCTGTTTTGGCTGAGGAAAAAGAGGTTAAGCAGATCAGCGGTGATGGCAAACAATACTTTGTATCAACAGCTGTTTATACCAGCTGGCTGGAGGATATAAAAGCGCTGGTGATTTCTTATCACCGTCAGTTCCCGTTAAGAGACGGCTATCCGAAGGAAGAGATTCGCTCCAGGAAATTTCAGCAACTCAGCGCAAAAGTTTTTCAGCTGGTGCTATTGGAAATGGAAAAGGAAGAAGTCCTCCAGGTACTGCCGAAGGTTGTGGCGGTGCATGATTTTGCACCCGGCCCCGACCAGCAGCAAAAAAAACAGATCCAGCAGATCGGCCGGATTATGAGCGAGTCGGCTTTTCTGCCTCCTAGCTGGGCTGAACTCAGCAATACTATAGGCCTTGGTGAGGCGAAGGGCGCAGAACTGCTGCAATACTTAGTAAGAACCGGAGAAATGGTCAAAGTAACCGATGACCTTTATTTTAAAAGAGAGGTATTGCTGGAAGCGATTAGTAAGGTCGCGGCTTATCTCAGTGAGCACGGGGAAATTACAGTGGGTGAACTGCGGGACCTGCTTAAGACTTCCCGCAAATATGCCCTGCCGCTGCTGGAGTATTTTGACCGGGAAAAGCTAACCAAACGAGTCGGCGACACGCGCCTGCCGGGCAAAGCGCTGGATAACCGGTAACACGGGGGGACAGTCCTCCTGCAATGTTAAAAGATCTCCAATAAACCTCACCATTAATATTATGGTAAGGTTTTTTTAACCTTATAGTGGGATAATATGACTGAAACCGCCGGGGGGTATAATTAAATGAAATACGATGTGATCATTGCAGGTGGAGGTCCAGCAGGGGCAACTGCCGCTATGGAATGTGCCAGGGCCGGACTGAGCGTAATAATTATTGAGAAGGAACACCTGCCCCGCTGCAAGCCTTGTGGGGGAGGAGTGACAGCCGCCGCTGCAAATTTACTTTGGTGCCCGATTCCCGAGAAAATTGTGGAGGCAAGATGCAGTTCTTTTCATAGCTTTTACGGTGCGAAAAGTATTAAGATAGATTCGGAAAAAGAGTTTATGTATGTTGTGGCCAGAGAGAAATTCGATTACTGGCTGGTTAGAGCAGCCGTTCATGTGGGGGCAGTATTGAGAGAAGGGGAGGAGATAACTTCTTTTGACATAGAGCCCGGCGGTGTAACGGTACGGACTGGAACTGCCGCTTATACCGGCAAATTATTAATCGGCGCGGATGGTGTAAATAGTATCATTGCAAAAACAATCAGAGGCCCCTTTCGCAGAAATGAGCTGGCCTTCTGCTTCTGTACAGAATGCGTTGACAAGGAAAATAGTGATTACAACCAGGGAATGATTGAAATACATTACGGACCCCTGCCGATGAGCTACAGCTGGGTATTTCCCAAGAGGGAATGCCTGTCGGTCGGAACGGGAGGATGGTGTGCGGATGTTGCTGGATTAAAGGCAGCATTGCATAATTTTCTGGAGAAAAAAGGGTTTGAGAAACAGAATGTGAGAGGTCATGCCTTACCACTTGGCGGGATACGCAGAACAACAGTCGACGATCGGGTAATACTGGCAGGTGATGCGGCCGGGTTTGCCGATCCGATTACCGGGGAGGGCATCCGCTATGCCGTCGCTTCAGGACGGCTCGCGGCTAAAACGGCAGCGTCGTTGCTCCTGGCAGGACTTGACTTAAAAATAAAAAACCTTCTAATCTACGAAGAAAGATGCTATGCAGAGTTTGGCGCTGATCTAAAGGCTGCCATGTCTATTGCCAGGTTATTTCAAAGACTGCCGGACTTCCTGTTTGGAATGTATTTTAACTCGCAAGAACCTTTTCAAAAGTCTCTGGAGATAATTCACGGCCGGCTCAGCTACCAGAAATACTATCGCTGGTTTCTCCACCATATACCATTCATGCTGTTCAGGAAAGTGCAGCCGTCAGGTTTAAAGCCAACGAATCGAGCAGACTAAAAACCCAATGCCAGCAGTATAGACAATACAAATGCATTACCTGTAGCAATCGCGAGCATTTTTATTTCTGCGCCGGTAATTGACCGAACATCGGAGGGATCAGTCATAACAGCAATATATATACACAGGCATGAAGGAATGGCAGTCAGGGCTAATACCGGATTGATCAAGATGCCGCCTGTGAGACCGGCGCTCACTGCTAAAAAAAAATATGCGGCAGGGACAAACCTGGTGGTGTCCAAACCCCACTTTTTATAAACATAAGCGGGAGTTGTGTTCTTAACAGGAACAGCGTTCAGGTCTGATTTTATGTCGGTAAGGTGATGCTGCATTATCCATCCCAGTGTGATTAAACCATGAATAATACCGGCAGTGATTACCTGCCAGTTGACACTCCCTGTTAAAATAAAAAAAGAACCAACTGTAAGTGTTATAAAAGCAGGAAACAAAGCAAGCCATTCACCCGCCAGCGGGCGGTAAGCCAGCTTGAAAGGCGGCAGGGAATAGGCCGCCCCCGCCCAGATCCCTGTCAAAAGGATGTATATGACATTTACGCCCCGCAAACTGTAAAAGTACAGACCTATTAATACCGGCAACGCCATTCCGGCCAGGCCGATAAAAAAGAGACCTCTTTCATTCAATAAACCTTCTTCTATTACCCCGGAACCGCCCGACAGTATGCCGGGACTATGCCCGTCCGTGCCGGAACGCCAGTCAGCAAAATCATTGTAGGCGTGGCCGGTGATACAGTGCAACGTTGTTCCGGCAAAAACGATCAATAAAATGTGCCAGGCTGTCAAGAAATTAAGCCCGTTAGCTGCTATGGCGGGAAAAATTCCAAGGGCAAAGGCGCCTAAGGTTGAAGCTACTACCGGCAGAAACCTTGTTATTCTAAAAACACCTACTATCCCGGGCCTAAGGGCAGCCGCGTTAAAATGGACCACAAAAAACCCTCCTTTCTTCTAAATAGCTTTCTAAACAAATTAACAGGATTTATAGGATCCATTCACACAAATGTAACACTTCTAAGTAACACTTCTAAGCTCTAATAAGTCCGTTGCTAAAGCACCGTGTGCGATTGAAATAGCGCCTGCATCGCTAAATTTTCATCTTCTGCTGGTAACGCTCAAGTTGTATGGTGGTCTAGTATTATTTATAAAATCCTGTTAATAAATAAAATCTATTAATCCTGTGAATTAGTTTTTAGAAATCTCTTTTTGTTACAAATTCGACTAAAGAGTAAAAGCTATCCCTGGCAGGGTTTGCAGGCAGTGAGGAAAGTGCGCGCTCCGCCAGCAGGGCGTAGCGTTTGGCCATGCCCGCGGCATAATCCAGAGAGCCGGTTTCGCGCATATCATTGATGATATATTCAAGCGTAGAAAGCGGCAGCTTACTGCTTCCAATTAAACCTCGCAGGATATTTTTATTGGGACTGTTTTTTAGCGCATGTATTAAAGGAAGCGTGAATACACCCCGGTTTATGTCGTTTGAAACCGGCTTGCCGGTGGCAGCAGGGTTTCCCTGATAATCAAGCAGGTCATCTTTAATCTGAAAAGATATCCCCAAAAAAAGGCCGAATTTTTCTAAGGAACATAATGCTTTAGGCGGGGCGCCGGCCAGCATAGCGCCTAGTTTGCAGCAGCAGGAAAGGAATGTTCCTGCTTTTTGCGCTGATCTTTTAAAATATTTTTTTTCGTAAACCTCATAGTTAAAAAGCTCCCGCTGCTGATCAAACTCTGCCCGGATCATATCCTTTAAAGCGCCGGAAAGAGATGTCAGGACGTATTCACCGAGTTCTGCCGCTTGCTCTAAAAAAAGAAAATAGAGGTAGTCCCCGACCAGGACGGCGCTTTGATCCCCAAAAAGCTGATTAATTGTTGGCTTGCCACGGCGATTTAAAGAACAATCTATTATATCGTCGTGGACTAAAGAGGACAGGTGCAGTATTTCGACTGCTACGGCAAGCCTGGTCACATCCGGACAGGGGCCGCGTCCAAAGAGCGAGGAAAGTAAAACCAGCGCCGGACGCAGCCTTTTGCCGCCTTTTAACAGGGGTTTCAGTTCAGGCAAGCGGCAGACCCGCTCCAGGATCTCTTCAACATCATTTATTTCCTTTTGCACCGGCTTGTATAAGTTCTTCAGATGCGTATTGTTTCTATCAGATAAATAGTTTGCGGATTTTGTCTCTTTTAGCATAATCAATATATTGTGTCAAAAACTAATAATCTATGCAAAACGGACCTGTTCTAACCGGCAAACATATTTCAAAAAAAACCGGCATACCTTTCTAAAATAGAGCGAGTAAAGCTTGATCTGGAAAAGGTTGTACC
This sequence comes from Desulfotomaculaceae bacterium, assembly GCA_028709235.1. GTDB lineage: Bacteria > Bacillota > Desulfotomaculia > Desulfotomaculales > Pelotomaculaceae > Syntrophopropionicum. The sequence goes on along the minus strand of JAQVXL010000013.1, from coordinate 23,402 downwards.
AAATTCTTAGAAAGGCAGGAATCCGTAATTGACTGTTATGCTGCGCACGATTAAACTAAAAAAAAGCAGCGTTTTGATTTTAATGCTGCTTCTGATCATCTTTCTGGGCTGTTATAAGCCTCTATCAACCCGATATGAGGAGCAATATATTTCAACGTTGTCCTGGGTAATGGCAAATAAACTGGTCGTTATAGACCCCGGCCACGGGGGAGTGGACCCGGGCGCCCTGGGAAGCAATAGCGTGCTCGAAAAGGATATCGTGCTTGAGGTTTCCATGAAACTGGCTGACATTATGCGCCAATCCGGCGCGCAAGTATTACTGACAAGGGAGAGTGACCGGGACCTGAGCGAGCCGGAGTTGAACAACCTTCATAAAATTAAGGTGCAGGATTTGACCAGGCGGGTGGAGTTGGCCAATCAAAATAACGCGGATATTTTTTTGAGTATACATGTTAACAGTTTTCCAGACAAGCGGGAACGCGGGGCACAGACATTTTCTCAACCGGGGTCGGAAGAGAGCAAAAAACTGGCCATGTCCATTCAGAAGGAATTAAACAATTTTTTGGAAAACCCCGGCCGTCAAGCCAAACAGGTGGATTATTTCGCTAACAGGATGACAAAAATGCCCAGCGTTATTGTTGAAATAGGTTTTATTACTAACCCCGGCGAAGAAAAACTAATGCTGGACCCCGTTTATCAGAACAAAATAGCCTGGTCTATATACGCCGGCACGGCCCGCTACCTGGCTGATGTCAGGCCGGCGATGACACAGGCTATGCTTGAACCTTGAATAGATTAATTAAGGAGCGAAATAAATGATGGATGAATCTGCGTTTGTGGTGCCGCGAGAATTATTAACCCTGGCCGCGGCAGTTGAGACGGGTATCATTGAAAATCTTAACAATAAGCCGATGTCCGCGGCTGAGCTGGCCAGGCTGATGGGCGCCGACACGCGGGCGGTGTGGGTCGTCACGGAAGCCTTGAAGACACTGGGATACCTGACGAAAGAAAATGGCCGGCTCACGCTGAGCAGCGAAGCCCGGGAAATATTTTATAACACCGGATCACAGGTTTATAAGGGTTTCTCGTTCATGCACCGCTACCATGTAATCAGGTCATGGCTAACCCTGCCGGAAGTAATATTTACAGGCAAGGCTCACCCTAAAGACAAGAATCGCGAAAAAACTCAGTATTTCATGTCCGCCATGAGCCTCAGCGCCAGGCAGCATGCACCTGCGGTAACAGGACTATGTCTTGAGGGAATAGGCCAGGGCGCAAAGGTGCTGGATGTCGGCGGGGGACCGCTCACTTACGCGAAAGCATTTGCTGACTTGGGCGCCAATGTGACAGTGTTGGACACCCCTGAAGTTGTTGAATATATGTCTGACTTTCTAAGGGGTGAGGAAAAAATAGAAATGGTTGCCGGTGATTTTAACCAGGGACTGCCTGCAGGTCCTTTTTCACTCGTGTTTTTAGGTAACATATGTCACATTTACGGCGAACATCAAAACAGAAATTTGTTTAAAATGGCTGCGCAAGTCCTTCAGCCCAATGGGAGAATAGCAATTCTCGATTTTGTCAGGGGGACCGGCGTAACGGCGGCTGTTTTCGGAGTGAATATGCTTGTAAGCTCCGTGAACGGCGGGGCCTGGACTTATGATGAGTATGGACAATGGCTTTCAGACGCGGGTTTTTACGATGTCAATCTTGATTCAGCAAACGATAAACAGATAATATTTGCTAAAAAGCGATAGGTCTGTGTTTAAATTAAAGTGAATACATAGATCGCTTCCGGTAATAATAAATATATATCAAGCTTATAAGGGGGCGCCGTTATGTTCTCGTATCGCACTATGGCCAAGATTGGCGCGGCCGCGCTTGCGTTTATTGCTCTATCAAAAATCAGCAGGCACTGCAAAGGTGAATCTGCCGCTGAATATGCCGATAAGGCAGCCGGCAGGGTTAAAGGCATTATACGGAAGCGGAAGCGGAAGACAATGGACATAGATTTAACCAGTGATGTAATATAGTAAGATAAATATAGAAAAGGCCACTTAAAGTGGTCTTTTTTATCGTATAATAAATTAGAATAATAGAGAGGGGTGTAATACCATGTCCATTTTTGGAATGATCGTAGCGGTTTTGTTCTTCATAGTGGGTATAGCCGGTACTGTGCTGCCGGTGTTGCCGGGTGCGCCTTTAATCTGGCTGGGCATGTTATTATACGGCTTGATAGTAGATTTTAATAACCTGCCCTGGACCTTCTTTCTTGGCCAGGGCCTGGCGGTAGCGTTAATATTTTTCGTTGATTATATTGCCGGGGTATGGGGTGTCAGCCGTTACGGCGGTTCGAAAGAAGCTGTTTGGGGCAGCGTCATCGGCGCTTTGCTGGGACTATTTCTGATGGGGCCTTTTGGCCTTATATTTGGCCCTTTCCTGGGGGCTGTGGCCGGGGAACTGTATGTGAATAATACTCTGGAAAAAGCTTTCAGGGTTGGTGTGGGGACTTTGGTCGGTTTGCTTGGCGGGTTTGTAATTAAGCTGGCGATAGAGATCGTTATGATTGTGTGGTTCTTTATGGCAGTATTATAATCAGGTCTATATAAAAGGCGAGACAAATCCCGCTCTACAGAAATACAGGGAGAACTCACGATTCACGACTAGGTTCCAAGACCTCATATATACCAGGTAGTTTCAATACCATGAAAATTAATGTACGAGCACTGAACCCAGGTTTAACCTGGGTTCAGTTAGTTTTAAGAAAAAGATGTTTTGTTTGGTCTTACCCGGTCATGCCCAATTCAGCGGCCAGGGTTTTAAAAGCCGGCAGTGAATTAAGGATAATCTGCTTATCTATGCAGTAAGAGATGCGGAAATACCCCGGCGCGCCAAAACCGCTGCCGGGTACAAGCAGGATGTTGTGTTTTTTGGCAGCCATGACAAATTCAACATCATCCGGCAGTGGGGATTCAGGGAAAAAGTAAAAGGCGCCCTGGGGTTTAACCATTTTGAAACCAAGGGCGGTTAAACCATCATATAGGATGTCCCTCTTTTCCCGGTACCCGGCTATATCCACACTTTCATGCTGCAGGCCGGTCACGAGGCGCTGCATCAGCGCCGGCGCGTTGACAAAACCAAGGGTGCGGTTACAGAAGACCAGCGCTTCCATCAGCAACCCGGCGTTTTCAATAAGCGGTGATAAAGCTGCATAACCGATACGCTCTCCCGGCAGTGCCAGGTCTTTGCTGTGTGAAGTGACGATGATGCTGTTTTTGACGCAGTTGAATATGCTGGGCAGAGCCAGACCGTCATATATTATCTTGGCGTATGGCTCATCAGATATGACAAATATTTGGCTGCCACATTTATTCTCCATATCTGCAAGCATCCGGCCCATTTCCTTTAGAGATTCCTCGTTATAAACTACCCCGGTCGGATTATTGGGTGAGTTAATAATGATCCCTTTGGTCCGGGAGGTTATGGCGCTGCGTATGGCGTCTATATCCAGCGTGAAATCTTTCTTTGTGGGCGCCACTTTAGGTATACCGCCGTGGTTGTCTATATAGAATTTGTACTCGACAAAGAAAGGAGATAAAATAATTACTTCGTCGCCGGGATCAAGAATTGATTTTAAAACTATATTCATCGCGGCGCCGGCGCCGCAGGTCATTATGATGTGATTTGCTTCTAATGAAAGGCCGGTCTGCTCCGCCAGCACCTCCGCCACGGCCTGGCGTGTTTCCTGGTAGCCGGCGTTGCTCATATAACGGTGCATGCCCGGAACAGGTTTCATGGCAATTTCTTTTAAAGCTTCCTTAAACGCTGCCGGTGGTTCAAGTTCAGGATTGCCAAGGGTGAAGTCGTAAACTTTTTCATTGCCATAAATTTTTCTGAGCTTTTCGCCTTCTTCGAACATTTTACGGATCCAGGAAGCGCCGGTAATTAATTTTTCTATTTTCTTGGATATTGCCATTGGGATCCCCCTTTTGATAATTAAGCTCTTTTTCTGGTATCTTATACTATCTAAAAATAATTTCAAGTAAAAGTTATTATGTCATAAGGCTCAAGCAAAAAGCGACATATCACGACAATAATACACTCTGGTTATAACCTGTTGGGTAAATTATAATGAAAAGGCCGGCGGTTATCAAAGCAAAAAAGGAAGTGGAAAATGACAAAATTATCCTATTTGTCTCCCGACGGTAAGATCACCATACCGCGCTCGATTATGAAATTTCTTAATATCAAAGGAGGAAATGATATTATATTTGAAATTCAAGGCGGCATGTTGATCATGAAAAAAATCGAAAAGGCAGATCTGGTAACATCAGATAACTTGATATATAAAGCTGTTTAAACTTGGCAAAATTAGTATAAACATATTTTTATGGCTCACGTTAATTCTTGTTATTTAATTTACATGGTAGTATTTTATTAACCGTAATATGCTGTTAAGTATAAAACTTTTTCTAACCGGTCCATTGACCGGTTTTCGTTTTTTGTCTGGCACAAAAAATATTAAGCTTATTTTTAAAAAAATAGAGCATACATTTAAATTAAAATTATAAAGGGATGGTTTGTATGCCAACAATAAAAGCTAAACAAATATGGTCTCAGACGAATCTTAATAATTCAGTAATGGTCGCCTGGGGAAATATCATCAGTAGCCGGTCTGATCTTGTCGCGGCGGCGGGTAGCGTAATTTATCTGTTTGCTCCTGCGGCAAACACGGAATACACGCTTATCAGCGCTGCAGATGTGGGCGCGCGGGTGTTAAGCATGGCGGTGGGATTGGCAATAACTCCACCGCAGTATATCGTTACAGGTCTGGCGGACAGAGTTGTTGTTTTCGGCATACGGGATGGGACGCTGACAAGGGTATTTGAAACAGAACCTGAGCCAGGCGCGCTTTTTATTGATCTTGCTATTGCCGACATCGACGGTGACGGCAGGGATGAAGTTATCGCGGCGTCTGAAGGGAGGCAGACGCTTTATATGTACAGGCTGGCAGAAGAAACACCAACAGAAATCAGGCTGGAATTACTGGCTCTAAGGATATTGCCGGGATCGGCTCAAAAAGTAACAGTCCTGGACAGAGGAGCAGGAAATCTACCGCTGATTGCGGCAGCTTTTAAGAATAACAGCGCTTCCGGTCTTTTGACTTTGACCTTTACTGAAAGAGGTTTTGCAGAAGGACCGGCAGAGCCAAATTTGCCGGTATCTGTTACATCACTCGCGGCCGGCGAATTAAGAGAACCGGTTGCCGAAGAAATTGCCTGGGGCGGAGGGGACGGCGCGGTAAGAATAGTTGGAATTAACGATCAGCTGACCAACATTCTTACTTCTGACAACCTGGGCAATCTTGTACCTGCTTTGACTGCCGGGATGATAGCCGGAGGAAACCAGGATACACTTATTGCAGGAACTCCAGAAGGTTTTCTTTTCGGTTTTACAGCACCGGTAGCAGGCCCTTCGCCGGACTGGGCTGTAAGTACCGGCAGTCCGGTATATGACCTGGCTTTAAGCAGTGCCGGGCTGCTGGGGTTGGGCACGTCTGACGGTGCGGTCCAGGTATGGCTGCTGACTCCCGCGGGGAGGACTATACATGTAGTAAGACCGGGTGAAACATTATACGGTCTGGCCTTACGTTACCGGACAACTGAAACAGCTATCGCCGAGTTAAACAGGATTCCTGTTGCCGGCATGATCTACCCCGGGCAGATATTAATTATTCCGTGAATTTTTACTGTGATGCCGGTCTTGACACCAGAAATTCTTGCAGGTATACTTTTACAATGAAAACAATACCGGTAATTACAGAGGAGGAAAAGAAAGTTGAAATTGAGGTTAGGCTTGCCCAAAGGAAGCCTGCAGGAGGCGACCTTTAGCCTTTTTAAACAGGCCGGTTTTGCAATTAATGTGCGCTCACGCTCCTATTTCCCGGTGGTAAATGACCCGGAGTTGGAGATAATTCTGATGAGGGCCCAGGAAATTCCCAGGTATGTGGCTGAAGGCGTGCTTGACGCGGGTATAAGCGGACTGGACTGGATCCTGGAAAATGAAGCTGATGTGGTTGAAGTGGCCGATCTGATCTATGCCAAGAGTACTTCAAACCCGATACGCCTTGTAATTGCCGTCGCTAAAGACAGCGATATTATAAAAGTATCTGATCTAAACGGCAAGAGAATTGCCACAGAACTGGTAAGAGTCACCCAGAATTACCTGAAAAATAACGGGGTTAGCGCCTCCGTCGAATTTTCTTATGGCGCTACAGAAGTGAAAGTGCCGCATTTAGTCGATGCTATTGCTGACATAACGGAAACGGGCAGTTCCATCAAAGCCAATAACCTTCGTATTTTAACGACTATTTTGGAATCCACAACAAAACTGCATGCTAATACTGCTGCCTGGGGAGACCCCTGGAAAAAGGAGAAATTGCAGAGCCTGGCTGTCTTACTCCAGGGCGCGTTGCGAGCCAGGTCAAAAGTGGGTCTGAAAATGAATGTGCCCGGTGAAAAGCTAGATGCGATCCTGGATGTGCTGCCCGCAATGAAACAGCCCACTGTCTCACAGCTGGTACACAGCAATTGGGTTGCGATCGAGGTAATACTTGAGGAAAAACAGGTGAGGGATTTGATACCTGCGTTGAAAAGGGTGGGAGCGCAGGATATCATCGAATACCCCCTGACGAAAGTAATACCATAGACCAGTTGTAAAAGCGCTGTAACCCGGTACAGCGCTTTTTAAATTCTTCTCAGATATCTTATTAGTTACTGCTTTGAAAAAATGCGTTATGTTCAACAATCTGATCAGGTTTACCAGTCGCGCTATTTTCCACCTCATGATAAGAGGATTAATTCTAAATCTCATTTTATAACGTCCGGCCCCCTTCGCTTTAGCATATTCCAGCAGATTACCGGTGTGCAGATAAAGATTAAATGCAAAACCTGTTTGTATCATGGGCATAATGTTAAAAAACAGAAGAGGGGACGCAAATGGAAAAGGAGATCTCCGATATAGCCATTATCGGCTGCGGGCCGGCCGGTTTGTCCGCAGCGATAAACGCCAGCATCAGGAGGAAAACTGTTGATTTGTTCGGCGGGGATCTATGTGCTCCAAAACTACAAAAATCTTCAATCGTCAACAACTACCTTGGTTACCCCAACATATCCGGAGAGACATTGAGAGAGAAATTTTTGGGGCATGCCAAAGAGATGAATATTTCCATCCAGCAGAACATAATTAATTCAGTCATGCAAAACAGCTACGGCAGTTTTACGCTGAGAGCGGGGGATCGGGATTATAACGCGCGGGCAGTCATAATTGCCACCGGCATCACTGTTGACAAATTAATCGATGGAGAGAGAGAGTTCACGGGAAAAGGTGTGGGATACTGTGCTACCTGCGATGGACCGTTATTTGCAGGGAAAGATGTGGCAGTGATTGCTTATACCGGCGAAGGCGTTGAGGATGCTAATTTTCTAATGGAATTTTGCCGCAGAGTGTATTTCATTGCAGGCGATAAGAAAGTGTTTAATGGCCTTAAAGATGGTATTGAAGTGATTGAAGCAGAAAATATACAGGCTGTAACAGGCGCCAGCAGCGCCACCGGATTAAGAATTGACGGGCGTGAACTGGCTGTGCAGGGTGTGTTTATCTACAGAGAAACATATCTGCCGGACACCCTTTTGCCCGGTTTGGCTGTCAAGGAAAATCACATCCTGGTCGACCGTGAACTTAAAACAAATATCGAAGGTGTTTTTGCGGCCGGTGATTGTACGGGCAAACCATATCAGCTGGCCAAAGCGGTTGGGGAGGGCCAGGTAGCGGCTTTGAACGTATTAAGCTTTTTGAATTCAGCAGCAAGAGTACAATGAAAATTTATATATAATACCATATGTGGGAGGAATTATAATGTCATGTGTCAAATGATCTATAAAATGAGAGGGGAGAGTATAAATGGAAAATCAAAAATTTAAAAAAATCCTGCCGGCAGAGTACCACGAGAACACACTCTTTTTATTGATCCAGAGTCCCAAGACCCTGTATGCATACTGGGAATTGTCACCAGGGTTAAAAAATACGCTGAGCGAGAAAAAGAGCGTGCAGATCAGGTTAAACACAGAGGTAAGCGGTTTCTGTCAAGTATATGACTTCGATCTGACTAAAAAAAGTTTTTATTTTGAAAATGTACAGCCGGGCATGTCATACAACTGCGAAATAGGGACATTAAACGAAGATAATGTATTTTTGCCATTACTGCGGTCAAATACTATTTTTGCGCCACACGACCTGCCCTGCATTTCAACTGCTGAAGTAAATTCTCCTTCGTCTGCCATTTTTAGTCCCAAGACTGGTGCTTAGTAGTCAATATTATCTGACGATCATAACCGGACAGCCGGCGTGCTTTGTTACTTTATTGCTTACGCTCCCCATAAGGATGCCTTTTATTTCCCCTAAACCCCTGCTGCCCATGATCACAAGCTCACAATTGATTTCTTTTGCTTTTTTTATTATTTGTTCGGCGGGATTACCAACAGCAATATCAGTATGAATGTTCAGACCGTATGCTGCCAGATCATCGTTAACTTTAGACAGTATGATATTTCCTTGCTCTATTAATTGGTCCATAATAGACTGCTGGACCTTGCTTAAGCGGTCAGGAGCAGTGTCTATGTATGGAGGTAGTGAGGGAACTACGTGAAATAAAAATAATTTAGATCCTGTTTTTGAGGCGAGTTCCGCCCCATGCAGCGCGGCTAAAGCGGATTTTTCAGAACCGTCCACAGGTACTAAAATATTATTGTACATGACAATTCCTCCTACTTGTAATTCAATCTAATTATATCAATTTTTAACAAAAAATAAAAGGAGGACGGGTTTTTAGATCCCCGTCCTCAGTAGACTTTAAACCTAGATAAAGAAGAACAAGCAAAGTATAATTATTATAAAGAAGAAAAATGTAAAGAAGAAAGAGAAATTGAAGGATCCGGAAATTGCCCCGCCGCTGCCAGTGCCAAATGCCATAATATAAGTACCTCCTCAATATACTTTTTTTGTATAATATGAGGATCTCGTTTGGTGTGTTACACGTATCAGTCTATTAATAACAACAATTGCTAATATTACCGGCAATGATCAGTTTATAGATTTTTGGGCCTGCTCAAGTGTTTTACCCAGGTGAGAGTTTAGTTGGGATAACCTGGAGCACTGGTTTGAGATATCAGGATGCCCTGTGTTTTCTATCTCTTGTATTAAATTACCAATATCCATTAGTGTATTTTGGGCGTCACGGATAAAATATGATATCTGTTCACGTACCAGAAGTTCACTGCCCCTGTGGCCAAATAAGCTGGTAAATAGTGTCATACCTATGTCACCTCATTTAGAGTTGTTCTTATAAAGTTGTTCTTAGTATGCCCTTTTCTATTTTATTTGCTGCTTCTTTCGAGAGAATTTTATATAAAAATAAGCTGCCAGGCCGATTAGTATAATGCTTATAACTTGGGCAAGCCTGAATGGGCCCAGCATTTCGCTGTCCATGCGCAGGGATTCGATAAAAAACCGGCCGACTGAATAAAGCGCCAGGTAAAGGAGCATAACCTGCCCGTCAAATTTTTTTCGTTTAAAAATATACATAAGAAATGCGAATACCGCCAGGTCCCAGAGTGATTCGTACAGAAACGCCGGATGGCGATATTGGTTTTCTATAAACATCTGCTTCTGGATAAAGGCAGGAAAATGGCTGATAAACTCACTGCTTACGGGGTAGCCGTAAGCTTCCTGGTTGATGAAGTTGCCCCACCTGCCAATAGCCTGGCCCAGGATAATACTTGGAGCGACAGCATCAGCGTATCTCCAGAAATTTAAATTAAACTTTTTTATATATAAGTAGCCGACAATAACACCGGCGATTAGTCCTCCATGTATTGCCAGGCCACCGTGCCAGATCGCAAACGCTTCTAATGGGTTATGAGCGTAACTCTGCCAATTAAAAACAACATAGTACAGCCTGGCTCCGATTAAGGCCGCCGGAATAATTAGAATAATGATATTGAACAAATGATCTGTACTTAATCCTGATATTTTCGCCTGGCGATAAGCAAGCACTGCACCGAGAATAAAAGCGATATCGATAAGAATACCGTACCAGTGTATAGAAATGTATCCGATCTGGATCGCCACCGGGTTTATCATCGCAGTTCCTCCATTATTGAAATGTTTCTTCCAATCATATTAGAGAAAGGCTGGTTTTTCAACCAGCCTTTCGTTTTTTCAACCATTCTTTGGGTTAAAAACTCTTTTTTTTATGATTTTATTTTAAAGGTTTCGCATTTTGTCTGCTCGGAAGTATCAGCAGCGCTGGTGTTATTGTGATCCACCTGGATCATAGGTGCGTGACATTCTACAGCATTGTTCCACTGGCATTCGGAAACAGAACACTTAATGTGGGGCAAACAAATCACCTCCCGCAATAGTTTTAAATATATTTTCCATAATATGATGGTATTATACTTGCTCACTGAAATGGATAAGGTTAAGATATCTTTGATATCAGATAATAAGGCAGGTGATTATGCTTGGCAGGTTTAAGAAACGACGACAATAAAATTTCAGAACGGGAGGCAATGGTCAAGGAACAGCTTATTTTCAGGGGGATATGGAACGAAGCTGTGCAAAACAGCATGCTTGCCGTGCCGAGGCATCTGTTTGTGCCGGAAAATTTGCGGGATTACGCGTATTGTGACGGGCCTCTGTCCATTGGGGATGGGCAAACGATTAGCCAGCCATATATTGTCGCCTACATGATTGAAGCCCTGGATCCCGGGAAAGACGATGTTGTCCTGGAAATCGGGACCGGCTCTGGATACGCGGCGGCTGTCTTATCCAGGTTGGTGTCCAAGGTTTACACCATCGAACGTTTGGCATCACATGCCAAACGCGCCGAGACCCTGTTAAAAAAACTAAATTATAATAACATTGAGGTGATTACCGGAGACGGTACCAAGGGGTTACCTGAACAAGCGCCTTTTGACAAGATCATTGTTTCCGCCGGGGCTTCGGTTACGCCGAAATCTTTGCTGGAACAGCTAAATATGGGGGGGAGGCTTGTCATTCCGCTGGGAACAAGGGACTCGCAAGAATTGCTGTTGATTAGTAAAGATATGCATGGCGATATTAAGAAGCGAAATTTAGGGTCGGTCCGCTTTGTGCCGCTTATTGGCGATGAAGGGTGGGAGAGATAATTCCTGCCGAAAAAATCTCCCACAAATATTTAAAATAAATAAACAAGCGTATGAGCCTTGTCGGTTACTGGCGGGAGTGCGTGGGAATCGAACCCACCCAGGACAGGAGCGCTGCCCCGCGACTGGTTTTGAAGACCAGGAGCGCCACCAGGCGCCATCCACCCCCATACTATTTTTAATCCTTTAACGATATCAAATTATATTAGAATTTTGGCTAAAAATCAAGTTTTCATGCAGAAATGACTTCATCTTTGGTCAATAATGATAAAGTGCTTAATATTTTTTCTTAAAAACACTAACATTATAAATACAGTGCCACTTTTTACTGACTTGTTTTTTAAAAAATATATCCTCCTGTAAAAAGGATTATCCCATAAGCTTCGAGAAATTAATTAATATTTTGTATTAAATACAGGATTGCCATAATTTATGGGGATTTTTTCAAATAAGCAGGGGGAAAAATGCTGGAACTATACATTGATATAAAAGATGAACTACAGGCTGTTGAAAATGAATTAAGGAAAATAGTTCAGGCAAAGTATCAAATATTGACGGAAACTTCCACACACCTTTTAAACGCGGGCGGTAAAAGGTTACGGCCAGCACTGGCATTATATGGAGCGAAATTTTATAATTTCGACATGGAAAAGGTCATACACTTGGCAACTACCCTGGAACTCATTCATATGGCGTCTCTGGTGCACGATGACGTTGTCGACGCCTCTATGACCCGCAGGGGCAAGCCTACGGTAAAAGCCATGTGGGGGAACAGTATATCTACTCATATCGGCTCATTTCTTTTCGCCAAATCAGCGATCCTGATATCCCGGTATGAAGACACTCCGCTAATATTCGAAGTTTTATCAGACACAAGTGTGCAGATGGCCAAAGGAGAAATTATCCAAATATCTTCTTCATTTGATATCAACCAGAGTATCAAGAACTATTTGTACCGCATCAAATGCAAAACGGCACTTCTAATATCTGCCAGCGCTCAACTGGGGGCAGTTGCCTGCGGCGCTGGCAGCGATATACATTTACCGCTCAGAAGGTACGGGTACAATATCGGGATGGCCTTTCAGATTACCGACGACATCCTGGATATGATCGCGGAACAGCGTCAACTGGGCAAGCCAATAGGCGGAGATCTAAGGCAGGGGATAATAACGTTGCCGATAATATACGCCTTGAAACACTGCAAAGATAAGAAACGTCTTGTTGAGCTGGTAACCAAAGTGGATAAAAGTGACGATGAGGTTAATGAAGCATTAGAAATTGTCAAAGAATCCGGGGCTATAGAGTATTCTTTTGATATTGCGCAAAAATATATCATGAAAGCAAAAATGGAATTAAAAGAGCTGCCTGATATTCCAACCCGTCTGACCCTGGGCATGGCAGCAGATTTTATGTGCGCCAGAAAGTTTTGAAGCAACAGTTATAGATTAAAACTCTGCAGGCGGTGTGGACATGGCTGCAAGTTACATGATATCTCTGGATTTAAAAAATAAAAAATGCCTGGTCGTAGGCGGGGGAAAAGTTGCGGAACGTAAGGTGCGCTCCCTGCTGGAGTGCGGAGCGCTGGTTTACTTGGTCAGCCCCGAGATAATTCCCGCGCTGTCAGCTATGACTGCAGAAGGTTTGATCATATATAGACGGGGGAGCTATAAATCCTCAGATCTGGAAGATACGTTCCTGGTTTTCGGCGCCGCCGGCAGGGAAGAAGTGAACAGACAAATTGCTGACGATTGCGCAGGCCGAAACCTGATAGTTAATATTGTAGACGATCCGGCTAAATGTAATTTCTACGTCCCTGCCACTGTCAGGAGGGGGTCTCTGGCCATAGCAGTCTCAACTGGTGGGAAAAGCCCGCTGCTGGCCAGGAAGATCAGAGAAGAATTAGAGTTGGTTTACGGGCCGCAGTATGAAGATTTCTTGGACATGCTGGGTGTCTTGAGAAAAGAAGTAATTAAAAATGTCTCTGATCCAGAAAAGAAAAGTAAAATACTGGAAAGTCTTATAAGTGATGAAATCCTGAACATGTTAAAGAAAGGCCTTTTAGAGCCGGCAAAGGAGATGTTATTAGGTGCTTATCACAGTAGTAGGCCTTAACCACAGGACGGCGCCGGTTGAAGTCAGGGAAAAACTGTCCTTTCCCGCTCACAGGCTCAAAGGGGCTCTGAGACGGTTAAAATCCTACCCAGTTATTGAAGGCTGCGTTATTTTATCTACCTGCAACAGGACTGAGATTTATGCTGCTGCCCTTGAGATGGACGAGGGGATCAATGCTATCTGGGATTTTTTGTCCCGCTGGTCGGGTGTTAATATATCAGAAATCAAGAACCTTACTTACTGTCATACCCTGTATGATATGATCCGCCATACTTTTCGTGTCGCGTCAGGCCTGGACTCGATGCTGCTGGGCGAAACCCAGATCCTCGGCCAGTTAAAGACCGCGTACATGGACGCAGTTGAATATGAGGCCACCAACCGTGTCATCAATACTCTTTTCCAGTTGGCTCTGACTGTGGGCAAAAGGGTCCGTACAGAGACAGGCATTGACCGCAACGCCGTTTCAATTAGTTATGCCGCGGTGGAATTGGCCAAACAATACCTGGGTGATTTAAACAAGCATCAGGTGCTGATTATCGGCGCGGGTAAAATGAGTGAGTTAACTGCCAGGCATCTCGTCGACAATGGTATTTCAGGCGTCATTGTTTCAAACCGTTCCTTTGACCGCGCGGCAGCCCTTGCCGCCACGTTTAACGGCAAGGCCGTCAATTTTAGTGAACTGTATAAATACATGGAAAACACTGATATAGTGATCAGCTGTACCGCAGCATCCCACAGTGTGGTCAAAGCTGAAGAGATGCAGCGTGTTATGGAGAAAAGAAACGGCAAAAAAATATTTATGATTGATATAGCGGTGCCCCGGGACATTGAAACTGAAGTAGGCAAACTGAAGGGGGTAACCCTTTATGATATAGACGACCTGAAAAATGTGGTTGACCACAATCTGACTGAGCGCAGAAATGCCGCCAACAAGGCTGAAGCAATTATTGAAGAAGAGCTTGAAAAGTTCATGAAGTGGCACAGCACGCAATTTGTCATACCTACTGTTGCTGCTCTTAAAAACTGGGGAGAAGAAATAAAGCAAAAGGAACTGCAGCGAGCCTTAAACCGCCTTGGTGAATTATCGGAACATGATCAAAAAGTCGTTTCATCTCTGGCCAATTCAATTGTCAACCAGGTGCTGCATGTGCCCATCACTCAATTAAAAAAATATGCCCTGACCGTGGAGGGGCACTTGTACACGGAGATTATGCAGAATTTATTTGACCTGGATGTGCCGGGCCAAAAACCGAAGAAACAGCCGGAATATAGCGAGACCGAAAAGCAGCAGATGATTAAATAACATAAAAAAGCAATCATTTGCAACACCACAGCAAATGTTAAAGAGCGATAATTATTTAATAGGGGATTTTCTGTTGAGACGTGAAATTATTGTGGGGACAAGAGAAAGCAGGCTTGCCATGTGGCAAGCCTGCTGGGTGGTTAAACGATTAAAAAAATTATGTCCTGAATACAGCTACCGGATCAAAGGCATCCGCACCCAGGGGGATAACATCCTGGATGTCGCTTTAGCTAAAATAGGCGATAAGGGGCTCTTCACCAAAGAACTGGAGTATGCGATACTGCGCGGGGAAATTGATATGGCTGTGCATAGCATGAAGGACCTGCCCACAGTACTTCCGGACGGCCTTACTATCGGGGCTGTTTGTGAGAGGGAATATCCAGGTGACGTATTAATTGCGCACAGCGGCAGGTCTCTGGCAGAACTGCCGTCAGGCGCGGTGATCGGCACCAGCAGTCTCCGGCGGGCAGCCCAGGTCCTGCGCTACCGTAAGGATTTAAAAACGGTAAACCTGCGGGGAAACGTGCAGACACGCATAAAAAAACTGGACCAAAAAAAATTTGACGCGACCATTCTGGCATATGCTGGCGTGCACCGCATGGGCCTTGACCACAGGATATCCCAGGTTATCCCTGTTGAAATACTCCTGCCCGCGGCAGGCCAGGGATCCGTCGGGGTGGAAGTAGCTGCTGATAATGATGGGATACTCGCCCTGGTTAAAAATATTGATCATTCTGAGTCACGCCTGGCTGTGAGCGCTGAAAGGGCATTTTTAAAAAAACTCGAAGGTGGCTGCCAGGTACCTATCGGAGCCCATGCCGAAGTTGAAGGGGATTGTATGCGCCTGGAAGGCGCCGTGCTCAGCCTGGACGGCGCGGATATGGTCCGCGCATCAATGATTGGGGACATCACGGAAGCTGAACTGCTCGGAGTGAGGCTGGCAGAAGAGTTGTTGGGAGCAGGCGCGGACGAAATATTGAGCAGAATGCGACAGGAGAACAGGTGCGATGGATAAAGGTATCGTATATCTTGTAGGCGCCGGACCGGGTGATCCTAAACTAATCACGATAAAAGGGCTGGAATGCCTACAAAAATCAGACACAATCATATACGACCGCCTGGTCAGCAATAGAATGCTTTCGCTTGCCAGGCCCGGAGCAGAGCTCATTTATGTCGGCAAATCACCTGAGCGCCACACTCTGGGACAAGCGGACATAAACCAGCTGCTGGTGGAAAAAGCTTCAAGGGGCAAGACTGTAGCTAGGCTTAAAGGGGGAGACCCTTTTGTCTTCGGCCGGGGTGGTGAAGAAGCAGAAGCGCTGGCAGAGGCAGGTGTGCCTTTTGAAATTGTGCCGGGGGTTACTTCAGCCATCGCGGCGGCGGCATACGCGGGGATCCCGGTAACGCACCGTGATTTCACCTCAACCTTTGCGGTTATTACAGGCAATGAAGATCCATTGAAAAAAGATTCAAGCATAGATTGGGCTAAAATATCTACAGGAGCCGGCACCCTGGTGTTCCTGATGGGAATGGCAAACCTGCCGCACATTACAAAATGTTTGATGGAAAACGGTAGGTCTCCCCAAACTCCGGCGGCGCTGGTCAGGTGGGGCACCAGACCTGACCAGCGCACATTGGTGGGCACGCTGGCGGACATTAGCCGGAAGGCGGCCAGTGCAGGATTTGAAAATCCCGCCCTGATCATTGTCGGAGAGGTCGTCTCGCTGCGGGAAAAACTGAACTGGTTTGAAAAGAAGCCCCTTTTCGGCCAAAGAATATTAGTAACACGGGCCAGGGAACAGGCCAGTGTTTTATCGGAGGCCCTGGAGGCTCTGGGCGCAGAACCCCTGGAGTTTCCGACTATCAGCGTAGCGGAACCTGAGGATTTTGCGCCTCTGGACCGGGCTGTAAAGAATCTCGGCAGGTACAAGTGGGTAATTTTTACAAGTGTCAACGGGGTGTACTCATTTTTCCACAGGCTGCGTTATCACCGTAAGGATCTCCGTGCGCTTTACGGCGCAAAATTATGCGCTATTGGGCCCAAAACAAAGGAAGCTCTGGAAGAATACGGTCTTGTTGTTGATTATGTGCCCGTGGAATTTCGAGCCGAGGAAATACTGAAAGTATTACAGGGCAAAGTTGCGGCAGGTGACAGGGTGCTGCTGCCGCGGGCAGACATAGCCAGAAAGATACTGCCGGAGGCCTTGACAGGACTGGGTGCTGTGGTGGATGAAGTAACGGCGTACCGCACTGTAACAGGCGAAGGACAGGGCGGCCAGGTTGTAGAAATGCTGAAAAACGGAGAAATAAACGTGGTGACTTTTACCAGCTCATCCACCGTGCGGAATTTTGTCAATATGCTCGGCGTACCTAATATAAATAACCTGCTTGCGGATGTGACCGTAGCGTGTATCGGGCCTGTCACTGCGGATACCGCCAGGGGCTTGGGCATAGAGCCTGACCTGGTAGCGGAAAAGTACACGATTGAAGGTCTGGTCAGGGCCATATTGAAATATTTTACAAAGTCATAAATTCGACTTAAGGGTGTGAGATAAGTGATCAGTGTGACCAAACTGTTATGTAACACGGAGTATTTTGGTGATTCGCTGCGTTACAACCAGAGCTCAGTGGGGCAAGTACATGGCGCGTCTGCGGGACATGGACCGGTAGTTGTCTGGAACAGCACCCGTACCTGCAACCTTAAATGCATCCACTGTTATTCCAACTCTGAGTCAAAAAAATACGAGGGCGAGTTGGACACCCGGGAAGCGCTGCGTTTTATCGACCACCTGGCTGAATTCAAGGTGCCTGTTATCCTTTTTTCCGGCGGGGAGCCGCTTTTACGGGAAGACCTGATGACCCTGGCGGTTTACGCCAAAAGCAAGGGAATCAGGCCGACCATCTCAACTAACGGGACTTTGTTGAACCGTGAGCTGGCTGCTTCTCTAAAAAAACTGGGAATAGGCTATATCGGTGTCAGCCTGGACGGAATTGCCGGCAACAACGATCGCTTTCGCGGCCGGGAGGGGGCATTTAAAGCAGCCCTGGCCGGGATTAGAAGCTGCAAAGAAGTTGATCAGAGGGTCGGGTTGCGCTTTACCATAAACAAGCATAATTACAGCGAATTGAATGCCATCTTCGATCTGATTGAGGAAGAGAATATTCCCAGGGTGTGTTTTTATCACCTGGTTTATTCCGGCAGAGGCAGCAAGATGGTGGATGAGGATATTACAAGGGAAGAAGCCCGCCAGGCTTTGGACCTGATTATGGAGCGCACCCTGGATTTTCACAGGCGCGGCATCACCAAAGAAATACTGACGGTTGATAACCATGCCGATGGGGTTTATATTTACCTGAAGCTAAAGGATAAAGACCCGGAAAGGGCACAGCAGGTTCTAGAACTGCTACGGCTGAACGGAGGCAACCGGACCGGCATAGCTATCGGCGCTGTAGACTGGTATGGCAACGTGCACCCTGACCAGTTTACCCAAAACCACACCTTTGGCAACGTCAGGGAAAGGAAGTTTGGCGATATCTGGACAGATACCTCTCACCCAATACTGGCCGGTCTGAAAAACCGCAAACCCCTGTTGAAAGGCCGTTGTGCCGCTTGCAAGTGGCTGGATATCTGTAACGGCAATTTTAGAGCCAGGGCCGAGGCGGTAACAGGTGATTTCTGGGAGTCTGACCCCGCCTGCTACCTGTCTGACGAAGAGATCGGCCTGAATTAAAAACCTTTCACATGATTTACAAGATTAAAAGACGAACCTTGGAGGTGTGAGGATGCCTTTTCCGGAACAGCGGCCGAGGCGACTCAGGGTTAATGAGAATATCCGCCGTATGGTGCGTGAGAACAGCTTGTCTTTGAATGACCTTGTCTATCCAGTATTTGTCTGCCATGACAGTGACCAGGCCATTCCCATTGATTCCATGCCGGGCATCTGCCGCTATTCTGTCGACAGGTTGCTCAGGGAACTGGAAGAGATAGTTAAATTAAAGATACCGGCCATACTTCCCTTTGGTCTGCCGGCTAAAAAAGACGCTGCCGGTTCCGAGGCTTACGCTGAGGACGGCATTATCCAAAAGGCATTGCGGGCGATAAAAAAAGAGTACCCGGAACTTACGGTTATCACTGATCTCTGTCTCTGCGAGTATACAGATCACGGTCACTGCGGCATCATCCAGGATAATTATGTAATGAACGACCCCACCTTGGAACTGCTGGCGAGGACCGCGGTGTCCCACGCGGCTGCCGGCGCCGATATGATCGCTCCTTCCGATATGATGGACGGCAGGGTGGACGCTATCCGCTCAGCACTTGATAAAAACGGTTATGCCGGTATACCGGTCATGGCTTATTCAGCCAAATACTGCTCGGCTTTTTACGGGCCATTCCGGGAGGCGGCGGATTCCGCGCCCAAATTTGGCGATAGAAAATCATACCAGATGGACCCAGCCAATTCAGAAGAGGCGATACGTGAAGTGCGGCATGATCTGGAAGAAGGGGCCGACATTGTTATGGTCAAGCCGGCCCTGGCCTATATGGATGTGATCAGGCGGGTCAAAGATAGATTCGGCTGCCCGGTTGCCGCCTATAATGTCAGCGGCGAATACAGTATGGTTAAGGCAGCAGCGCAGAACGGCTGGGTTGATGAAAAACGTATCGTGATGGAGATACTGACTGGTATCAAGCGCGCCGGCGCCGATATTGTGATCACCTATCATGCCAGGGAAGCGGCCAAGTGGCTGCGGGATGAGACGTGAGAATAGGGACGTAGTAGTTGTAGTTTCGGTTTCAGCCGAACAATGGCCGGATAAATCCAACCATTGCAAAATAAATCTCACATTAAAACGGGACAAAAGCGACAGGGACACACCTCTGTTTCTGGCAAATTGTATTATTACGTGTTACCAGACAGAGGAATGTCCCCGATTGAAAGGTTGGGGAGTGTCCCCAATCTAAACACAGGGGGGGATTAGTTTGATTGTTTCCTGGAACACAACCAACACGTGCAATATGTACTGCAAGCACTGTTACCGCGATGCGGGCGCTAAAGCAGCGGATGAATTGAATACTGCCGAAGGGAAGGCGCTGATCGACCAAATTGCTGCCGCCGGTTTCAAGATAATGATCTTCAGCGGCGGTGAGCCGCTCATGCGTGACGATATATTTACGCTGGTACGCCACGCCAGGGAAAGAGGGCTAAGGCCTGTTTTCGGCACAAACGGTATTCTGATCACAAAAGAAGTTGCCGTCAAATTGAAGGAATCAGGAGCGATGGCTATGGGTATCAGCCTGGACAGCACTGATCCGGAAAAACACGACCAGTTCAGGGCGACACCCGGCGCGTGGCAGGGAGCGACAAACGGTATGATGGCGTGCCGTGAGGCTGACCTGCCTTTTCAGATCCATACAACTGTCATGGACTGGAACATGGATGAAGTGGAAAAAATGACTGACCTTGCTGTAGATATTGGGGCCATCGGCCATCACATATTTTTTCTGGTGCCTACAGGACGCGCTGTGGATATCGAAGCGGAATCGCTGAGGGCTGAGCAGTACGAGGAACTGCTGCGCAGGATTATGATCAAGCAGGCTGACACCAAAATAGAACTAAAGCCCACCTGCGCGCCCCAATTTATGCGGATAGCATCACAACTGGGAATAAAAACCCGTTTCAGCAAGGGGTGCCTGGCCGGAATATCTTACTGTATTATCAGCCCCAAAGGAATTGTCCAACCCTGTGCCTACCTGAATATTCCCGCCGGAAATGTGCGCGAAACACCTTTTACCGAGATCTGGCGTGATTCGGAAATATTTAAAAACCTGCGGACTGAGAAATACAGCGGCGGCTGCGGCACATGCGGTTATAAAAAAATCTGCGGTGGCTGCCGGGCCCGGGCTTATTTTTACCATAATGACTACATGGCGGAAGAGCCGTGGTGTCTGTACCAGGGGCGAAAGGGTTTATTGAACAATGAAAACGGATCAAATTGACAGAAAGTTACTTAACCTGATTCAGACAGATTTCCCACTGTCGCCGGAACCATACCGGGAAATTGGCGAGGCGCTCGGTATAAGCGAGGA
Source organism: Desulfotomaculaceae bacterium (assembly GCA_028709235.1). GTDB lineage: Bacteria > Bacillota > Desulfotomaculia > Desulfotomaculales > Pelotomaculaceae > Syntrophopropionicum. The sequence goes on along the minus strand of JAQVXL010000013.1, from coordinate 2,656 downwards.
AGAGGTGCTTTCAAGGATCAGAAGTATGATTAGCAACGGGCTGATACGACGCCTCGGCGGCATCTTCGATTCAAAGATGCTGGGTTACCACAGCACGCTCTGCGCCATGCAGGTTGACCAAAGAAGGATAGATGAGGTTGCAGCCGTGGTTAACTCATATCCGGGTGTCACCCATAATTATCTGAGAGAACATGAGTACAACATGTGGTTTACAGCTACAGCCCCGTCTAAAGAAGAACTTGATGAATTCATAGCCCGGGTAAAAAGAGATACCGGCATCAACGAAATTTTAGTTCTTCCGGCTCAAAAACTTTTTAAAATCAGAGTGAACTTTGACCTTTAATTGAGGTGACTGTATGCTTTCAGATCAGGACAGGCGGATCATTAAAGAACTGCAAAACGGGTTGCCCCTGGCAAGCCGTCCTTATCAGATAATTGGCTTCAGGTTGAAGATGTCAGAAGAGGAGTTAATAAACCGGGTCAGTCATTTAATAAAAAACGGTGTTATCAGGCGGCTAGGTGCGGCTGTGCGCCACCAGGACCTCGGTTTTAAGGCCAACGCTATGGTTGTCTGGGATGTTCCCGACGATAAGATATGTGAAGTCGGCGGCAATATGGCAGGATTCAGGGAGGTTACCCACTGCTACCAGCGCCCCCGGCAAGCCAACTGGCCGTACAACCTGTTTACTATGGTTCATGGTCATTCCCGAGGGGAATGCGCCAGAATTGCCGAAAAGATTGCACAAGCTGTTGGAATGAATAAATACGATCTGTTGTTCAGCACCGCCGAGTTGAAAAAAATCAGCATGCGATACTTTGAATGAAATAAAGCCTTATTAAGGGGGAAAAACCAAGTGCATAAAGGCTTTGCCAGGTCCATATCTTTGTATAATGAAGCGCTGAAATATATACCGGGCGGTGTCAACAGCCCGGTAAGAGCCTTTAAGTCGGTGGGGTTAAATCCCGTCTTCATCAAGAAAGGTGAGGGGGCTAAAATATTTGATGAAGACGGCAATGAATACATTGACTATGTGGGATCCTGGGGTCCTCTGATTGCAGGGCATCGCCATCCGCGTGTTATTGAAGCGCTGCAGCGGTGTTTGAAAGATGTGGGGACCAGTTTCGGGGCGCCCACGGAACTGGAAACAATTCTAGCTTCTATGGTTATAGAAGCTGTGCCTTCGGTTGAGATGCTGCGGCTGGTTAATTCCGGCACTGAGGCGACAATGAGCGCGCTGCGACTGGCCCGGGGTTATACCGGAAGGAATAAAATAGTTAAGTTTGCAGGCTGTTATCATGGTCATGCCGATTTTTTATTAATTAAAGCCGGCTCAGGCGCGCTTACGCTGGGAGTACCCACCAGTCCGGGAGTGCCCGGGGAAACAGCTGTAAACACGATCACAGCCGACTATAACAACATGGAAAATCTGAAAGAGATATTTGAAAAAGTTGGGGAAGATATAGCGGCGGTTATTGTTGAACCTGTGGCCGGCAACATGGGTGTTGTTCCTCCTGAGCCGGGATTTCTTGCAGGACTAAGAGACATTACAGGCAATTATGGCAGCCTGTTGATCTTCGATGAGGTCATGACAGGATTTCGGGTGTCTTACGGCGGGGCGCAAGAACTGTATGGCATTACCCCCGATCTAACATGCCTGGGCAAAGTGATTGGCGGTGGTCTGCCTGTCGGAGCGTACGGCGGCAAAAAAGAAATAATGGAGTACGTCTCTCCGGCAGGGCCTGTATACCAGGCGGGAACTTTATCGGGAAACCCCCTGGCAGTTACAGCCGGCATAGCTACACTGAAAATATTACAACAACCGGGCATATACGGTGATTTAGAAAGGAAGTCGGCAGCGCTGGTGAACGGACTGTTAGAATCTGCCTTGAAGACAGGGGTTGAATTAAGCGTTAATAGGGTGGGATCCATGTTCAGCGCCTTCTTTACAGGCGCAAAAGTAACAGACTATGCCACGGCCTGCTCGTCAAACACTGATTATTTTAGGTCATTTTTTCAGTCAATGCTGGAAAATGGAGTTTATATCGCTCCCTCTCAGTATGAGGCTGCTTTTGTTTCAACCGCCCATAGTGATATTGATATTGAATATACATTAGCATCTGTCGAAAAATCAATACACACTGTTTTAAAACTTGCAAAATAATTTTAGATTATAAACGCTTATTTAGATATTATGTTTAATAAATATTTTTTTGTGGTGGTTTTTACTAGGAGGATTATGGATTGTATTGATGTATAATCTCATCTTTGACAGTTAAAAACCATTAAAAGCTTGAAGCCCTGTATTTACAAGGCGTTCAAGCTTTTTTGCATTCTTAAAAAGTGAGTTTATTTTTTAGTCATGCTTAGAATTTTTTTCATCTGTGTCTTTTTTATAATATCGTAATCCGTTCGGAAACCAAAAGATTCATGCAACGCATCAGTAAAAACAGTTCTTGTGTAGGTCGGTATATACCCCTCGCCCTTGACCTCATAGAAATTCATTTCTCTCAACCCGTTGATGACTTCGCTGAGTATTCTTATGACATCTGGCCACCGATCTTGTTGCACCCGGGCAGTAATCTCATGGCATCCGGCCGGGGATATTGTTACATTCGGCCAAAGATATTTTGCCATCCGTCCGCTGTTCTTGTGACA
>JAQVXL010000012.1 GCA_028709235.1 Desulfotomaculaceae bacterium | reverse complement strand
GGCATGGTCACCGGCAGCGGCTTCAGGGCAAAAATAAAACCGGAGGCCTACGGCGCCTCTACTGTGGCCGACAAACACACCAAGTGAGAATAAAACACAAATTAATCCCGCTATAAAGGCCGGGATTAATTTTTTATCATGATTGGGCCAGGAATTGGTCCAGCAGATCCCAGCGCCTCTGGCGGTGGTAACCCAGGTATTCCACCGAACCTGCCGACCTCTGCCGCTTGGTGTTTCTATAAACATGCTGCGCTTCAATACAGTCGCCAATAATTGTCGCGGCGATTAAATCCGCGTGGGCGGAACCTTTTCCAGGTGAACCCAGTTTATAATGAGCTATTTCTGTGCCGACGCAAACCAGGAGGCCCCTTTTGGCCGCCAGGGCCAGGGATACGGGAGGTATGGCCAGCTCGCGCAGCGGCACGGAAAGAAGGAAGCGGCGGGATACCGCATGGGGGCCGTGGCTGGGCGAAGCCGCTCCTATTGTTTCTTCCAGGCCGATTTCCCGGTTCAAACTGACCCGGGCGTTTAAAACTGCCGCGGCCAGTTGGGAGGGCCGGGTAATATAATCCCCGGGATAACAATTGGTTAAAACCATATCGGCATGCTTTTCAGATATAGTTGAGATTAAATCATTGAGATTTTTAGCGATATTACCGTCCATGTCGCCGTCTAAAAAAAGAACGGCTGTCGCCCCTTGATCCAGTGCGGCTTTGGCCCCGATGGCCCGGGGCACGTCTATACCGAGGGGTTCTGTGAAATAAAGAGGATGGACCCGCTTCGACCGGATCTGCCTGATAATGCGGCAGGAGCTATCGCTGCTGCCGTTGATAACCGGAACGATCATGCGGGCAGGGCCAGACAAAAGTGTTTCAATAGTTTTTTTCAGGCGCTTCTCTTCGTCTTTAACCGGTATCACAGCTGCAATCATTAGCATCACCTTTCTCGGTATTCCCCTAAAACCGATTTTTATCTAGGATATGGAAGTTTTGCTAAAATGTTGCCTGGCCGATACACCAACACTGTTCCCCCTTTCATATGATATAAAAAAACAAAAGGGGCCTTAATAATGGAAGAGATAAAAAAGGGTGATGTGGTCGGACGGAAATCATATAATAAGGATGTTTTTTTCAAAGTGATAGAAATCTATTTTGGACTTAGCAATCAAAAATATTGCAAACTCAAGGGTATTCACTACAGGTTGCTTGCTGATTCCCCGCTGGAGGATCTGGTCCGGGTTGAATCGAGTGAACTGGCCCAGCATATGCGTGAGCATGCGATAAAAAGCAGCGAGCACATGAACCGCATTTTTGCCAGGCGGGAGCGGGACAGGGAGCTTGTTCTCGGCCGGGCGGTACAGCACGGGCACAATAATAAAGTCAGTAACGGAAATGGAGTAAACGGTTTTGATATACCCGGCACGGTGCTCCATATAGACGGTGACAGTGACTACCTTGATCTCTGCTTAACATCCTACAGGCAGCTCAATATTCCGGCTGACGGCTATAACATTGAAGAAGGTCAGCAGTCTAAGATGGTGCCGGACCTGCTGAAAAAACACCAGCCCGATCTGCTGGTGATCACCGGTCATGACGGTTTTGTAAAGGGTGAAAATGATTTTTCAGATATCAACAATTACTATTCTTCAAAATTTTTTGTAGAGACGGTCAAAGCAGCGCGGCAGTACGAAAAAAGCAGGGATGATCTGGTTATTTTCGCCGGCGCCTGCCAGTCGCACTACGAGGCTATTCTAAAAGCCGGCGCCAATTTTGCCAGCTCCCCCCAGCGGGTGATGATCCATGCTTACGATCCGGTTTTTGTGGTAGAGAAAATCGCTTATACTTCTATTTACGACCCGATTTCAATTAAAGAAATTATTACAGGCACAATCACAGGCTATAACGGTATCGGCGGCATGGAAACGCGTGGAAAATACCGGTTTGGGATGCCTAAATCACCTTATTAGGCCGCGTACCTCTTGGGGGTGTCCTGCATATGATGTTGTAGGATGCCATAGGAGGAGATGAAGCTGATGGAGCGGTATTTCAAAGCCTTGCAAAAGAGCCGCGGAAAAATATTAAGCCTGAAAAACGTGGTTGGCGTAGGGGTGGGTTACAAATATAAAGGGGATGAAAGTACGGGGGAGCCGGCTTTTATAATATATGTGGAAAAGAAACTGCCGCCTGCGGATATGTCCAGGAGACAGATGATCCCCCCCCAAATAGACGGGCTGGAAACAGATGTTGTTGAAATAGGCCGGGTCAGGATGCTCGGGATCCGCACTGCCAGGACCAGACCATGCCAGCCGGGAGTAAGCGTGGCCCACTACAAGTCAACAGCCGGTACTCTGGGGGCACTTGTCAATGATAAAGCCACCAAGCGATTGATGATCCTGTCAAATAATCATGTTTTGGCCAACGGTTCCACTATCCAGGAAGTCAGGGCCAAAACGGGCGACCCGGTCCTGCAGCCCGGGCCCTATGACGGGGGAAAGCCGGCTGACCGCATCGGTACGCTGTACCGCTATGTGCCCCTGGTAAAAAACGTGGCCAAGTCAGACTGCCCGGTGGCAATGGCTGTGTCCGCAGCGGCCACCTGGCTTTTGAAAATAGTCAAGAATGATTATGAAGTGCGTTTATATAAACATTTTAAAACTGAAAACACAGTTGACTGTGCCCTGGCAAAACTTGACTCTATCGAGGCCGTCGAGTCAAGCATCATGGATATAGGCCATATAGGGGAAATTTCTGAAGCCAAACCGGGCGATAAAGTACAAAAGAGCGGCAGGACCACAGGTTTGACCAGGGGCGTGGTAAAATCCATCGGCACTACCGTGCAAGTGGAAATGAAGGAAGACGAAAAAATCTGGTTTTCCGATCAGGTTGTTACCGATATGCCGTCTCAGCCCGGGGACAGCGGCGCCCTGGTCCTGAAAGAAAACCGGGATGTAGTGGGTTTGTTGTTTGCCGGATCTGACAAGTTAACTATATTTAACCGGATATCCAATGTAATAGACCGCCTGGCGATCGAATTTTAATAAGGAGGCATCTTTTACATGGCTTACCGGTCAGGAGATATGGCATTAACATTTTTATGCGAAAATATCCCGGTTATCGGCCCCAGGTTTAAGAACAGGGAAGAAGCCGTAAAGAAAGCCAGACAGTATCTGGATGGGATCAGCAAGACAGCGGGAGGGCAGCGGGTCACACCTGTTATAATCGAAATCAAAAGGCAGGACGACGGCCGGTATTCTATTATACTGGAAGGGTTCCAACATTCTATGGGAAAGCTGTTCAACATCGATGAGCTGTTTCTCAAAAGGTTCAGCAAGGGTTTAAAAAGAAAGATGTTTATCTTAACTTGTTTTGTGGAAAAAGTTGATGAGCTGGAATGCCTGGTATTGACCGAGGGTTTAGGCGCCGTATTATATGCCCCGTACACTATAAATAAATGGCGGCCTTGAGGCAGGAGCAGCCATTATAAGAAAGGGCGGTGACTATGGGCGAAAATTTCTCCGGGGATTTTGAGCATAGCTATGTCTATGGCGCGCGGGAACGCCGGCCGGAGCAAAAAAAGGCTGAAGGTGAGGCTTACCGCGCAGGCAAAAATCTGGGTTATCATCTGGGATACAACCTGGGCTTTGAGTCCGGTTATGAAAAAGGATACTCTGAAGGGAGCACACTCGGCTATAATAACGGTTTTCTTGCTGCCCTGGGATTGGGCGAGGGTAGTTTAAACCCCAATAAGAAACTGGAAGATCGTGTATGTCAGACCCTGCAAAAGCTGATTGCCCACGGCCAGGCCAGATTAGTTCTGACCGGCTATGCTGCCAGAGAGGCCGAGGAGTTGTTAAAACTGATCAAAATAGATGCTACTGTGTCGGGAACGGAAAAAAAGCTTTAGATTGTTAACATCTGGCAGTATTAAACAATTAAGAGCAATAATAAATATTTCGCAGAAACTTGCCAGCTCTGCTAATATTATGCCAGGTATACTTAAAATACCGGCTTTGCCACCAGACGGCATTTTCTTATATATTGGGCCTGTGCAATTTTTTTCCTTTGTACAGGCCTTTTTGGTTTTAAGCTTCTTTGATGGCTTGTTACTGTACTCAAAACACAAGGCCGAATCCTAAAACCACTGGGTGCGGAGGACCCAATTCAACGGGTGCATCCATCTCCAGACGTGGGCGCCGAGAAGTATAAATTTGAGAAAAGGACGCAAATTTGAGACTTGAGGCGTATTAAGTAAGTAGGCGTCTGTTCCAGTGCCCCGCTTGCAGGCGGTTAAAACCCGCCCTGCAATGAGACCTGCAATGAGACGGGATATGCCTGGAAACTTGATCCGTGTTTAATAAAGGGACAACCTCTTTGGATTAAGCCCCGGGAATACCCGGATACTCGCGTCCCACGACCCACATCCCACATGGTTTTGTGGATAATAAAACAAGCCGAATCCTAAAACCATTAGGAACGGAGGACCCAATTTAAGGGGTGAATCGATTTGGTTGTGAAATCGTAGGGTTGTCTTTTGCCGAACCCGTCAGCTAACTCCGGAGGCTCAAAAAGAAAGGGGAAATTAAATGAGATTCCGTACGAAGTGGATCCAGTCAGTTTTGTTTGCTTCTATGTTCCTTTTTGTGTTTCTTGTATCCATGACAGTATTTACGCCGGCCGGCGCGTCGGCAGCTGTTCTCACTGCAGATGAACAGCAGATGTTAGACCTGGTCAACGAGGCCCGCGACGCTGCCGGGCTGCCAGCCCTGGTGTGCGATGCCACCCTTTCCGGCCTGGCCAAAATTAAAGCCCAGGACCTGGCTTCAAGCAACTATTTCAGCCACAATTCGCCCACTTACGGCTCAGCATTTGATATGATGCGCAAAGCGGGAGTGCGCTACCGCTTTGCGGGAGAAAACCTGGCCAAAGCTTCGTCGGTAAGTTCGTCTTTTGAGGCCTTAATGGCTGCCAGCAGTCACCGAACCAACATACTCAGCTCAGGTTTTGACCGCGTTGGTGTGGGCATTATCACCCAGGGTAACTACAAGGTAGTAGTTCAGATGTTCACGGGCGGCCAAAAAACAACCACTGTTTCCCGGGCAACACCTGCTGACCGGTCCCCAGCGGTCAGCGGCCTGAACGCGGACGAACAGGCCATGTTCAACCTGGTTAACCAGGAACGCTCCAGGGCGGGACTGGAGCCCCTGCAAATTGATATGACTCTGGTCAAAGTGGCCCGGCTGAAAGGGCAGGATATGATTAACAATGGTTATTTCAGCCACACCTCGCCCACTTACGGTTCGCCATTTGATATGATGAAAACATACGGGGTGCAGTATAGCTACGCCGGGGAGAACCTGGCCGGCGCCTCCACCGTGCAGAGCGCCCATAGCAATTTAATGAAATCCTCCGGCCACCGCGCCAACATTCTTAATGCCAGCTATACCAAAGTGGGGATTGGTGTTGTCAGCGGCGGTTCTTACGGCAAGATGTTTGTTCAGTTATTTGTCAAGCCAGCTTCAACAAGGCCAGCCCCACCGCAGGAGCCGGCACAGCCGCAGGAGCCGGCACAACCGCAGCAGCCACAGCCGCAGGAGCCGGCACAACCGCAGCAGCCAAAACCGCAGGAGCCGGCACAGCCGCAGCAGCCTGCTCCGTCCCCAACGGTCAGCGGCCTGAACGCAGACGAACAGGCCATGTTCAACATGGTCAACCAGGAACGCTCCAAAGCGGGACTGCAGCCCCTGCAAATTGATATGACTCTGGTCAAGGTGGCCCGGCTGAAAGGGCAGGATATGATTAACAATGGTTATTTCAGCCACACCTCGCCCACTTACGGTTCGCCATTTGATATGATGAAAACATACGGGGTGCAGTATCGCTACGCCGGGGAGAACCTGGCCGGGGCCTCCACCGTACAGAGCGCCCATAGCAATTTAATGAATTCCTCCGGCCACCGCGCCAACATTCTTAATGCCAGCTATACCAAAGCGGGGATTGGTGTTGTCAGCGGCGGTCCTTACGGCAAGATGTTTGTGCAGTTGTTTACCGGTTAAGGATATATCCCTTTAAGATAAGGGTATACCTTGAGATATTCAATTGATTAGATATTTGCTATACAATAACCACATAACAGCGTAAGAACAGGTTTGATTGACATTAAAAGGTAAAAATAAGAGGACGCGGGTCCTCTTATTTTTGTTTTTTACAAGGTTGGCTACACTTTTTGGTACTTTTTCGTAACACACTCATATATTAGTATAGAAAAGTTTTGAAAGGAGGATTAATTATGGCTGAAACTGAACGGCTTAAAGTCCATCTGGTTCAGGGTGAAAATAGTGTCCAAACCGTAGTCAGGGGACAGATTAAAGTGCCGGAAGCCAAACCAGACGTAGGTAAAATCCTGTCCAAAGAAGCCAAGGCGGAAGTAAGAGATGTCAGCATCGTCCCGGATAAAGTGATCGTAAACGGCCGCCTGACCATACAGGTGACTTACATTGCCTTTAAGCCGGATCAATCTGTGAACTTTTTTCAAGACAGTGTGAATTTTACCAGCTCTATAGACGTGCCAGGCGCCGACCCAGGGGATGACTATGATATCGAGTTTACAGTGGAGGATGTGAGCCTGACTCGGAGTTCCAGAGATCCCAGTAAGTTTGATGTTGCGGCAGTGCTCAGTGTTTTTGCCAAAATTACTGATATAGCTGAGATCGAAATACTCACTGAGACACCTCAAGGCAACACAGCCCTGGAAGAACAGGACATCACAGTCGAGCACCTGGTAGGCGAAAAGGAAACCAAGCAGATTATTGTCAGCGATCGGTTTGACGTGCCCGAAGAGAAGCCTGACGCGGAAAGAATTTTAAACACTGAAGCAAAGGTTGTTATCACCGATAAAAGGATAATTTCCAACAAGGTTATTGTTGATGGCGAGGTCAGGCTAAAGGTTTTGTATGTAGCGATGAAACCCACCCAAACAGTGCATAACCTACACCACACCATTAAATTCAGCGATTTTGTGGAAGTGTTTGACGCTGCGCCGGACATGAATGTCCAGGTGCGCGCGGTGGTAGAAAGCGCCGAGGTGGGGCTGATCAAAGACCCGGCCTTGTTCGCCGATGTAATTATTCAGCTTATTGTATTTGTTACTGAAACAAGGACCTTGCGGGATGTCCCGACTGAACTGGAGGATGAAGAAGGCTTTGAGAGAATTCGGCTCAAAGTTGAACAGGAAACCGGGGTGGGAGACACCCAGGTAGTATTGCGTGAAACTACGGAGGTTCCTAAAGAGAAGCCGGATATTGCCAAAGTCCTGGATGCCAGGGTGCGTAAGTCAGAAGTCACTGATACCAATATTCTCAGCGGAAAAGTATTAATCAGGGGTTACACCGACGTGGAAATTGTCTATGAGAGCGCGGCGCCCGACCAGGCTGTCCACGCCATGCACCAGCGCCTTGATTTCCGTACTTTTGTGGCTGTAGAAGGCGCGGAGCCAGACATGAGGGTTAAGGTAAGAATTGATCCGGAATATGTCAATGTGGATCAGGACGGTACGGACCTGCATACGGAAGTGGTGCTGCAGGTTACCGCTACAGTATGGGAAATGTCCCAGCCGATGGTTTACACGCCGGTTGAGTTGCCGCCGACCGAGGAACCGACTGTGGAGCCGACCGATACACCCTGCCCGCCGACCCCTTATACAGTCAGGGCTGGTGATACTCTTTCTAAAATTGCCGCAGCCAACCGGGTTACCGTGCAGATGATACTTGATATTAACCCGCAGATCACCAACCCGGATGTTTTGGAAGTTGGCCAGGTCATACAGATACCCTGCCCTGCAATGGGTTAATATAAAAATTTTAAAGGAGGTTTTAAAGAATGTCTATTCCTTCGCAGTTTTTATTTACAGAGTCCGCTACGGTAAAATGCCTTGAAATTAAAGTGCCCGTAGTAATTGAAGCTGTCGATATAGAGCAGGTGGTGGACAGCACCATTACCCTGCCCGAACTTGCTGTTAAAATAGACCATATTACCGCATCCATCCGTGATCTGAAGGGCACCCCGGTATTTGTGGACCAGCTTTCGTCCGGGGATATCATCTTGGTCCCCACAGTAAGCCCGGAGAGAGAAGTGTGGATTAAGAAGGTTATTGTCAGCGGCACCATCCACAAGCAGATTTTCTATGTGAATAAACAAAATGAGGTCAGGCACTTTGCCGAGGATGTACCCTTTTCCAAAATGCAGGAACTGAGAGAGATGAAAAAGGTTAAAAACAGAGGCGATGTTTTTATCCAGTTCCACAACATTGACGTCGATATTAACTGGGAACTGCCGCGCCCCAGCCGGCTGCACCAGACGGCGGTGGTCCAGTTGACCGCCAAGGTGGTAGAGGACCAGCAGATATTCGTGCAGATCTGCCCCAGCCCGAAAGTCTGCCCGCCCGGTAACCGGCTCAGGGACGGCGGTCTGGAGAACTGGGCGGACCCGTACCACCCGGTATTCTGGGGGACCAGCAATGTCCAGCAAACTACCGTTGCGCACTCCGGCTCGTATGCGGCAGAATTAGGAATGCTAAACCCGCTTCTGCCCGGGTCCCTTTTCCAGATGGTCTCCAATGGGATTGTGGGTGGCCGCCAGTATCGCCTGAGCTTCTGGGTCGCGGAATGTATCCTGGGTACGAGGAACAGCGCCTTCGCCCTTAACGCTGAAGTGGTGTTCTTTGATGAAAATGGCGTCCAGGTGGGCATCGGCTCACAAAACCTGTCGAGCACGGGGATCCCGGATGGGGCTTATACCCAGGTCCAGTTTACCACTCCGGTGACAGATGGAAACGCTGCCAGCGCTATGGTCCGCTTCTCATTTATTCCGGCGGCCGGCAACACTAACACGGTCAGGATAGATGATGTTGCGCTGGAATGCGTACCTTTGATGACTTAATAAAAAAAACATATTTTCTGAACCCGCTGGAAAAGAAAGCTGTTGAAGAGAAGCTGTTGTTATAACAGCTTTCTTTTTACACCCGATAAACTTTATAAGCAGTACTATCTGGTGAGAAGGAAGTGAAAACCGATGATGAACATGGGCACAATTTTTGCTGAAATGCAGAAACTGCAGGGAGAGCTAAAAAATAAGACCATTGAAGTTAATGAAGGAGAAGGGGCCTTCCGGGTTTTTATGAACGGGCACCAGGAGGTGCAGAGGGTCGAGTTTAATCCCGCCGCCCTGGACCCCAACAATGTTGAAGCGCTGCAAATAATGGTTGCCAGTGCTTTTAACCGCGCTATTGCTCAATCAAAAGAAATGATAAAAACTGAGGTTACGAAGCTGACCGGCGGACTAAACCTGCCTAATATACCCGGGTTGTTTTAAATGGTCGGAGGGGGTGGCAATTTGGCTGAGGACATAAAAAGCGATAGTTTGCCGGAGGAGCCGTTGATCAGGCTGCTGGAGCAGACATCCAGGTATGGCCTGGATCAGGAAACCATGCTTATATACATCAGCTCCGTTAATTTGATGAGTATTTTAGGACTTATCGGACGCCGTTACGGGGGTAAATCAAACCTGTCGCTGCCTATCCCGGCAGATCTACCCGCGTTTTCGCCCACAGCATCCGGGACAGCTCCGGCAGGCGGCCAGTCTATGGAAAATCTGATGGGCATGTTGATGAAAATGCTTGGCGGTCAGGGCGGTGGAAACACACCTGCGGCACAGGGGATTAACCCGGCGGCGCTCTTGAACCTGATCAACGTACTCGGGCAAAACGTTGATTTGGGCAGCCTGATGAGCATGATGGCCGGTATGCTGGGCAGCGGCGCCAAGGCAGCCGGAACTGAGGGGGGAAGCGCTGTCCAGCCGGCGCCTGGGATCGGGCAGCCTGTTGCAGGAGTAAAGGAAAACAATGCCGACCCAAAAGCAGCGGGAGAGGAGAAACAAGTTAAGCGGGAAGTCCCCAGGATTATGAAGTGGGACCAGCTGGATGAACGAAAAAAAGCTTAAACCACCAGGGGCGCCTTAATTGGCGCCCTAAAGAATTTACGGCAATCTTTAAGGCCGACAGCGGCAAAACATGAAAGAAGCGCCGAGGATGATGATACGGTTTATAATTACTACCAGATTGGCGATAAGGTGCTGCATCATGGCGGGTTAAATACATTGGAAAAATAAGGCAAATCATTAGGAGCAATGGCCATACTGCGTGCCGGGAGTAGAAGCGCTGCCGGGCGCGTCGGAAAAACCAGACCCCGCAAATATTTGCGGGGTTTAGACTGTCGCGCTGCAGGTAGCGTTAGGCTCCTCTAAACTTCTTCGTCAGGCATCTGAATAGAGGGGGCCGGATCGAATTCATGCGCCGGTTCTGTCGGGACTTTTGGATGCGCGGCCGGTTCCGCCGGTCCGGCTGGTTTGTTCTGATTAAGGTGGGAACCCGGCATGCCCTCGGCAACCTTAATCATGGTCGCGTTAAAATTATCAAAACCGTTTTTAATATTTTTAACAGAATCAGCTGCCGTTTGGAGTAATGATGTCAGGAGTTCCATATTTCTTTCCACATCAGGAGTATTGGCCATCAAAAAAAGCATCGGGTTGAATATTCGTTTCAAAGTAACACACCTCCATATTCATGATCATTTTATGTTGTAATGTGGCAATTTGTTACAGCGACCGTTGTTTATGCCGGCGGTTCCATCCAGTAGACTTTAATAGAATAATGGCTGAAAAGATGGAAAGAAATAAGGAGAAGGAGGTTTGAGCATGGCTTTACAAATATGGCCATTGTTGGTGGCCGCCTTGTCCGGCTTGGCTATGGCTTTGCAGGGTAGTATTAATGCGGCCCTGGGCAAGGTGATCGGGCTGTGGGAATCCACCTTTATCGTCCACATGGTGGGGCTTTTGCTGGTGTCGCTGCTGCTATTTGTCTGCAAGGTGGGTAACGGCTGCCTGTCCGATATCCCAAAGGCCCCCTGGTACACCTACCTGGGCGGTGTACTGGGGGTTATCATCATCTATAGTGTGGCCTTGGCTATTCCGAAAGTGGGCGCCGCGCCGGCCACAACCGCTATTATCCTGGCCCAGGTGTTTACGGCAGGCCTGGTGGACCACCTGGGGCTGTTCGGCCTGAATAAAATCCCGTTTAACTATTACAAGGTTTTGGGTTTTTTTCTAATGACCGGGGGAGCGTGGTTGGTTCTTAAACGATAAAGTGCAGGCCAAAAATTAAAAAAAAGCCGCACAACATCCCCAGATCAGCGAGAAACCTGCTGTGGCGGCGCGATTCAGGTACCAACTCGTGTAGCACGATATAGGCCATCGCCCCCGCTGCGAAGGATAACAGGGCGCCGATAAAAAAAGAGGAGGCCTGGACCAGTAACAGCCCCATCAACACCCCCAGGGGTGTGACCAGGCTGATCAGGATGTTTACCAGCAGCACTTTTGAGGCGCTGTACCCGCCGGCTCTCAACGGAGCCGCACAGACCATCCCCTCGGGAATATTATGGACACCAATGGCCAGAACCAGCAGCGGCCCCAGTTTTTCAGCCGCGGCAAAGCCGGCGGCGATGGCCAGCCCTTCCGGCAGGTCATGCAGCGCAATACCGGCGGCGATCAGGTAGCCCATCTTCAAGTACCCTTTGCCGCGCAGGTTTGCAGGGTAGAGGAGGTTAAGTAGCAGGTCCAGTATAAACATCAGCCCAATCCCAGCCAGAAACCCGGCCAGGGTAAAAATAAAACTTCCGTAATTCAGAGAAGAAGGAAGCAAATCGAAGATAATCACAGAAGCCATGACCCCGGCGGCGAAACCAAGGAGCAGGGAAAGGGTAGGAGGGCGTAAATGACCGCAGCAGGTTACCAGAAATGCGCCAAGAAGTGTGCCCAGACCGGCTGCCAGTCCCATTAGTACAATGCTGATCATACCCCCACCTGTCCTTTGTTTGATAGTGCCTAAAATCAATAATATTAGGCGGGGGCAGGTAGTAGACCAACAACCCGGCCGGGTTATGGAATTATAATCTTTTGTCCGGGAAAGATCACGTCCGGGTTCTCGATATTATTAGCCCGGACAATCAGTCCCAAATCTTTTCCATATTTCCGGGCAATTCTCCACAGGCTTTCGCCGGGCTGAACAGTATGAATAATGCCCCCGCCCGGCGCGCTGGCCGGTGGGTATACCGGTTCTCCCCCACCCGTTCCGGCAGTGATTTCTACCGGCGTGCCGATTGCCACGCGTGGGAACAACTCCACAACATCCTGGTTGTACATCCTGATGCAGCCGTTTGAAACATAGCCTCCGATGGAGGGCGGGTTGTTGGTGCCGTGGATGCCATAATTACCGGTGGGGATAGACAGGCCCATCCACCTGGCGCCAAGCATGCCGCCGGGATGTACAATTTTGCTGATCACAGTATAGCTGCCGGTTGGCGTTGGTGTGGCAGGTTTGCCCACGCCAACGGGGTAAACCTTGCTCAGCCGGTTGCCCTCGTAATAGGATAGACGCCGGTTGGCCAGATTGATTGTGATTTGACTGCCGCGTGCGCGCATCATACTTTAGAAATGCCCCCTCTGCAGATAAGTACTTTATTAAATATTATGTGGCAGTAGACATATTTAGATTTTTTTATTGCTAAAAGGAGGATTTATTTTCCTGATAGCTAACTATTTACTGGAAGAGGGTGGAACTATTAATGACTATTACAGCTGTGGCCAGGGCTAAAATCAACCTGACTCTGGATATCCTGGGCCAGAGACCGGACGGGTACCATGAGGTGGAAATGGTGATGCAGTCAATAGAACTGCACGACAGCATTGAGTTCACTTCTGCCGGCCGGGGTATTATTTTAGCAGTTGAGGGGGCTGATCTAGACCCTGGTCCGGATAACCTGGTCTGCCGGGCGGCTGAACTGCTGCGCCGGCGCGGGAAGATCAAGTCCGGCGTAAAAATCCGGCTGGTAAAAGCAATACCGGTGGCGGCCGGCCTGGGCGGGGGATCCGCTAATGCGGCAGCAGCGCTAAAAGGGCTGAATGAATTGTGGGAAACCAGGCTGTCTCTGTCAGAGCTGATGTCACTGGGCGCCCAGCTGGGCTCTGACGTGCCTTTTTGCCTATTAAACGGTACCGCCCTGGCCACAGGAAGGGGTGAACAGCTGGAGCAGCTGCCGCCCTGTCCCCGCCTGGGACTGGTACTGGTAAAGCCTCAACTCAGCGTCTCCACGGCCTCAGTTTACCGGGCTTATACGCCGGGTCCCGGGGTAAACAGGCCTGATAACCGGGCCATGATCAGCGCCATCAGGGACAAAGATATTAGCAGCATCGCACAAAACCTGGCCAATGCCCTGGAATCGGTAACAACAAGAATGCATCCGGAAATTGAGCGGGTCAAAGCAAAACTGATCCAGGCCGGCGCTCTCGGTGTGCTTATGTCCGGCAGCGGCCCGACGGTTTTTGGGCTGGCTGCAGACCAGGAGACCGCTCGGGCCATTGCCGACCGCTATAAAAGTGCTGGTGAGGAAGTGTTTGTTACCGCGACTGTTGATGGATAAAAGGTTGATACTTGCAGTAATTTGCGCTGGAGGTTAAAATAAAACTAGTATATTGTATAAAGTTTATTGTATATATTAAATAGGGAGGACAAATATGGAGCAGCCAAGATTGGTGCCGATCAAGTTGGATAATTACAAACCCCTCAGGGAGTTGGTTTTTGACTCCCTCCGGAAAGCGATTATCATCGGTAAGCTTAAGCCCGGAGAACGCTTGATGGAAATTCAACTGGCGGAAGAAATGGGCGTGAGCCGCACTCCTGTGCGGGAGGCGATCCGCAAGCTGGAACTGGAGGGCTTTGTAGTCATGGTTCCCCGCAAGGGAGCTTATGTGGCCGGTGTTTCAGTTAAAGACATCGCAGATGTTTTTGAAGTCCGCTCGGCTTTGGAAGGGCTGGCCGCAAGCCTGGCGTCAGAAAGAATTACCGAGGAAGAGATGGAGGATCTTGAAAAGGTGTTCCACCTGATCACTGGCGAGGAAGATCTTTTAACCGTTGTTAAAAAAGATAATGAATTTCACGAGTTGATTTACAAGGCCTCCCGCAACCAGCGGCTGACTCAGATCATCACCAACCTGTCAGAACAGATTAACCGCTTCAGGCTGACCTCCTTATCCATCCCGGGCCGGCTTAAAATAGCTGTTGATGAGCATAAAAAAATCATTGAGGCTATATCTGAACGCAACGCGGAGTTGGCCAATGCACTTGCCAGCGAACACATGGAAAACGCTGAACAAAACCTGTTAAACGCCATCAGAGAGGAAGAGGGTCAATGGTAGATGCCGTGGTCCTGGCCGGCAGTCCCAACAACGGCCCTTTAAAGGAATGCAGTCCGGTGCGCCATGAGGCTTTGATTCCCCTTGGCAGCAAAACAATGGTTGAGCACGTGGCGGATGCGCTGCTGCAGGCGCGGCAGGTTAACAGGGTTTTAATCATCGGCCCGGTGGAAGACCTGGCCGGTCTGTCCTTTGATCACAGGATCTCGATGATCCCGTCCGAAGGCGGTATTTTAGAGAATATCGAGGCCGGGTTAAAGGTGTTGCCGGGTGCGCAAAGGATCTTACTGGTTACCTCGGATATACCACTGCTGACACCGCCGGCAGTTGAGGATTTTCTCGAACTATGTGGAGATATGACAGGTGACATTTACTATCCGGTTATTGAGAAAGAGGTTGTAGAGAAGAGTTTCCCCACTTCCAACCGTACATATGTAAAACTAAAAGAAGGGGTTTTTACCGGAGGCAACCTCTTTTTGATCAACCCTACCGTGTATAAAAGATGTGTGGAAAATGGCCAAAAAATTATTGATCTGCGCAAGAGCCCGATCGGTCTCTGCCGGATGCTGGGCCTGAAATTCGTGATCAAATTCCTGCTGCGCTCCCTGACCCTGAAAGAGGCTGAAGAAAAGGTCTGCCGGCTGCTGGGAGGCATTAAAGGGGTAGTAGTAATTTCCAAACATCCGGAAGTGGGTGTGGATGTGGACAAACCGGGTGATTATGAACTGGCCTTAAAAGCCATCGGACAGGACTAAGACCGCTCTTTAATTGGATATTCCTCAGCCCCAGAGACAAGCTCCCAAACAGAGGTATGTCTCCGCCCCGGCAAAGATGTGCGATTAAAATCGCACCTGCAATTTCAGTTATCGATAGCAGGATGAAGGCATCGTGCATCCCCTTGCAGGGCGGGTTTCAACCTGCTATTTCGCTGAAACCGGTATAGTAAAAGCAAACCGGTTTTTATGTTTTTTGTGGCAAAGCCAGGCAGTACGGCATAGTGTGATCAAAAAGCCAGGGTGATGTTATGGCAGTGGAAGTAATAGAAGTTTTCACGCCGCGGGGCAGGCAGTTATTTAACAATTTTCCTCGTCATATATACGGGGATTTACACAGGTCTCCCTCTTTCCCGGCACTGGAACAAGCCAGCCCACACTTTGACAGGTTGTTTTCCAGGGTAGAAGCGCAGCCGTTTCTAGCTGTAAGGAAAGGGTATGTGGTGGGAAGGATTGCCGCCTGTGTCAATCATGCCATTTATGATCAACATTCCGGCTGCTTTGGTTATTTCGAATCGATAAACTATACTGCCGCCGCCGCAGCTCTGATCAAGGCGGCCGCCGCCTGGCTGGCCGCCCGCGGCAGAAGCCGGATCACCGGGCCGGTGGATTTAACCCCCCACGAACGGATCGGGCTGCTGGCCGGAGGTTACAGGGGATATCACCATCCCGGCATGCCCTACAACCCTCCCTACTATGTCAATCTAATTGAGCAGATCGGGCTTAAAAAGGAAATCACCCTTTGCGCTTATCATTATGATCTGCGCCAACCAGCTCCTGAGAAACTGGTGCGGGTGGCGGCCCGGGCTGCCCGGAATAAGGGGATGAAGTTAAGGTCTGTAGATTTTAACAACCTGAGCGGCGAGGGGGAAGTTTTTTCCCGCATCCACAACGGTTCAATGGATGAGATCTGGGGTTTTGCGGCATTGTCCCCGGCAGAAGGAGCGGCTATCTGGCGGAAACTAAAAGGCAATTATGACCCGGCGCTGATCCTTGTGGCCGAAGTTGACGGTGAACCGGCGGGCCTTTGCCTGACGTTGTGCCCCCTCCGGCTTAAATGTTTTTCAAGTCCGGCCAGCTGCTTTAACGCCCGCCTGGCTGTTCTGTCCATACTGCCCCAGTACCGGCGTAAAGGGCTGGAAGCGGCTTTATTACTTGAGTCTGCCCGGCGCGCCCGGACCAGGGGGGTGACCACTTTGGAGCTGTCCCTGGTGGCAGAAAACAATATCATGATGAACAGAATTATACAAAGCCTGCCAGGCACTAAAAAAAGCAGGGAATACAAAGTATACCGGCAGGATATTGATAAAATCATAAATTGCAGGGAATAAGCAGCGCCACCTTTGTGTACAACATACCGGCTATATTCGGTTTAGTTTCATAATACAGGAAAATAGTTCTTAAAATTTTGGAAATAAGCAGGAATATGGCAGCTTATGCAGAAGATAACATATGTCAGGGTGTCAGCGTGGAAGGTGGTGATTTCTCATACAAGTTACTGACGTGCGGGTAAGGAAGGTACTAAGTGAAGGTAAAATGAAGGCTATTGTATCGGTAACTTTTGATGATGCTTTTGTTATCCATGATGTCAAGGTGGTAGAGGGTCATAAAGGCTTGTTTGTAGCGATGCCCAGCAGAAAAACCCCGGATGGAGAGTTCCGCGATATAGCACATCCGATTACTTCTTCAGCCCGGGAGGTAATTCAAAGCGCTGTATTAAATGCATATGAAAATGTCCAGATCTTTTAATTAAATAGGAGAGCGTAAGCTCTCTTTTTGTTTTAAAAATAAAAGGAAATAAGAATTATCTGTTGAATAAGTTAAAAACGTTGGGTATAATGGTAAGCGTTTTCATGCCAGTATAATTTTCTTGATAAAGGAGGTCGCCGGATGGATCTGGCGACGGTCATTCTTGCCGCAGGCAAAGGCACAAGAATGAAGTCAAAATTGCCGAAAGTCCTGCACCATGTCTGCGGCAGTTCAATGCTGTCATATGTTCTGGATGCTGCCCTTGGCGCAGGTGTGAGCAGAATAATAGTTGTGGTAGGGTGCGGCGCTGAACAGGTTGCCCACGAAGTTGCCGGCCGGGCCCAGATTGTTCATCAGGCGGAACAGTTGGGGACGGCTCATGCGTTGTTGCAGGCCGCTCCCTCATTAAGTGATTTCAACGGACAGCTGCTGGTGCTGTGCGGTGACACCCCGTTAATCGAATCCGGAACACTGGTAGAACTGATCCAGAGCCACAGGTCAACTGGAGCGGCGGCCACTGTTTTAACCGCCAGCCTGGAGGACCCGTCGGGGTATGGCCGGGTTGTCAGGGATAATCAGGGCAGCGTTGTTAAAATAATAGAACAAAAGGACGCCTCGCCTGAAGAACAGCAGATCCGTGAGGTTAACACCGGGATATACTGTTTTAAAACAGAAGGCCTTTTTGCAGATCTAAGCGGTCTTGCTGCCAACAACGCCCAGGGTGAATATTACCTTACCGATATCATCGAAATAAACGCCAGGCGCGGCAAAGGGATAGGGGCGGTAACACTGGCCGACCCGCTGGAGGTAAAAGGCATTAACGACCGGGTGCAGCTGGCTGAAGCCGAGGGTTATATGCGCGGGAGGATCCTGCGCGACTTAATGTTCTCCGGCGTGACTGTGCTAGACCCCCGCAGGGCTTTCGTGGACAGAAAGGTGCAAGTGGGGCGGGATACCATAATTTATCCAGATACTATTATTGAGGGCGACACAGTTATTGGAGAGGACTGTATCATCGGACCCGGCGTTCGCCTGGTTAACGCTGTAGTGGGAAACGGTGTGTCCATTCAATATTCCGTCGTCAGCGAGAGCAGCCTGGAAGATGGCTGTTCCATCGGTCCCTTTTCCCACCTTCGTCCCGGGAACAGCCTGGGGCGGCAGGTGAAAATAGGCAACTTTTCCGAAGTTAAGCAATCTGTTGTCGGGGACGGCAGCAAAGTGTCCCATTTAAGTTATGTGGGAGACGCCACCATTGGCAAAGATGTAAATATCGGGGCCGGGACTATTACCTGCAATTACGATGGCCGCAACAAATATCCCACCAGGATTGATGACGGTGTGTTTATCGGCAGCAATACCAACCTGGTAGCTCCTGTGAAAATTGGCGCCGGCTCAGTTACAGGGGCAGGCTCCACGATTACCAAAGATGTCCCGGCGGGGTCTCTGGCCGTGGAAAGGTCTAAACAGAAAATCATACCGGGCTGGAGCAGCAGGGATAAGCATAAAAAGGATTAGACGCAAAATTAGGAGTCTTGATTAACTATTATTTAGATTTGGAGGTAGCAGGATGTCGTCGCGCAACAGGCTCAGGATTTTTTCAGGTAATGCTAACCCTGAACTGGCTGAAGAGATAGCGGGATACCTTGGCGTATCAGTGGGAGAGGCAAAAGTTACTCATTTTAGTGACGGTGAAATCCAGGTTACCATTAATGAAAGCGTCAGAGGGGCGGACGCCTTTATCATACAGCCCACCTGCACGCCGATAAATGAACATATCATGGAACTCCTGATCTTGATTGACGCCTTGCGGCGCGCCTCAGCCAGACGGATTACCGCGGTCATGCCGTACTACGGTTATGCCCGCCAGGATCGCAAAGCCAGGGCCAGGGATCCCATTACCGCCAAACTGGTGGCCAACCTGGTTACAGCGGCCGGCGCCAGAAGAGTCCTCTGTATGGATCTCCATGCCGGACAGATCCAGGGGTTTTTTGATATCCCGGTGGACCACCTGCCTGGTGTGCCACTACTCGCCGAATATATCATGCAGCGCCAGCTCCAGGACGTGGTAGTGGTCTCCCCTGACTTGGGCGGAGTTACCAGGGCCAGGGACCTGGCCGAGCGCATCGGCGCGACCATAGCGATTATCGACAAGCGCCGCCCGGAGCCAAATGTGGCTGAGGTGGTCGGCCTGATCGGCGGCATCAACGGTAAGACCGTCGTGATTGTGGATGACATCATCGATACAGCGGGAACGATCACCAAAGGAGCTGCGGCGCTGAAGGAATGGGGCGCCAAAGAGATTTACGTCTGCTGCACCCACGCCGTCCTGTCCGGGCCCGCCATCCAGCGGCTGGAGGATGCTCCGATCAAAGAAGTGATCCTGACCAACACCATCCCGGTGCCAAAAGACAAGATGATTGATAAAATAAAGGTTCTGTCCGTGGCGCGCCTCCTGGGCGAGGCGATCATCCGCATCCACGAGGACCTTTCCGTGAGCAAGCTGTTTGATTAAGGCGGAAAGATTAAAACAAATTGAAGATTTACCCGCGCCGCATTCTTCTGCATTCATGCAGAAGCCAGGCGCGTAATTACTTGATTTAATAATATTTGCATAAAAAAGCGAACGGGCACAGATCTGTGCCCGTTTTAATCTAGGGCGGGATTCATCCCGCCATTCCAATCGGCGGCATTACGCGCTGGTGGCGAAAACGTGGTTGCCGATCTTGTTGATCACCGGGAGGGTGCGGATCCACTGGTCCCCGCTGATATCTGGATTATAGAAAAATAAGGCCCCGCCGGTGGGATCATAACCGGCCATTGCCCGCAGGGCGGCCAGCACCGCTTGTTCATCGGGCTCCATATTGATCGAACCGTCACCTACCGGTGAGAACTGGTAGACACTGTTGGTTTTTTGGTAGATCACTTTTGTCAGCGTATTGGGGAACTCCGGGCTGGCCAGCCTGTTCAAGGTGACAGCGCCAACGGCGACCTGCCCCAGGAAACTTTCACCGCGAGCTTCTGCGTAAATCAGCCGGGCCAGGAGTAATACTTCCTCCGGTGATATGCCGCCAGCTGCGCTACCGCCTGATAATTCGTACTCCTGTTGGGGGGGCAGCGTCAGTACATCGCCCGGCCTGATCAAGCTGCCGGTCAGGTTGTTGACCCTCATCAGCGCAGGCAATTCCACCTGGTGCGCTATGGCTATATCATATAAGGTATCGCCCTGATGCACCGTATAGGTCAAAACGGAATTTTTTAACAAGGTGTTAGCCTGCTGAGCACATTCAGCCGCCGGCGCTGCTGCGCAGACGACAACCAGAGCTGCCGCAACTATTTTTGTAAATATTTTATTAGCACATTTAGTCATCAATACTCCTTCCTTTCAGACCGTGCAATAGCAACGTTCCCTAACTAGATTATGGACAAATTTGCCATAAATAATTCCTGCGATGTAAAATATGACCTGCCAATAGGGAATAAAAAATGCCCAAGAAATTGTCTTGAGCGTTTCTGCTGGTTTTAACTATATTGTTCCGGTGGGTGATCCCGTCAAAGTTGTAAGGCTGAAGCTCACCTGCAATGGGAACCATGTCCCTGTTTCTCTTACCCTGCAGGGCGGGTTACAACCTGCCGAAGATGAAGCAAGTGACGTTCTTTTCAAGAGTGAAGCAAGAGAACTGTGCTCCTGCTTCTCCCTGCTTCATAAGGTAGGTTTTTCCCGGTCCGCTTCTTCCGTTTTCTCGCGGTCATTGAGCTGATCGCTGGAGAAAGGGCCGGCAGGCTTGCCATCCTTCAGGTCTTTGCTGTTTTCTTGCTCTTTTTCTCTCTCTATTCCGGCATCGAGATCTTTTTCATCGTCTTCTATTTTTCTAATTTCTCTTTTTACTTTTTCTATGGATTTATTAACGCTGCCGCTGAAATCCCTGGTTTTTTGCCGGGTGCTTTCCCAGAAGTGGCCGGTGCTTTCCCGCACGTTTTTAAAAGTTTCCTGCAGCCCGCCGTCGAGTTTAAAAACATTTTCAGGGGCTTCGTTGGTCACCACAACCACTTCCCGCCCGATGGTCCTTACGTAGGATATGTCTAGAAAGGCGCGGCCTTTCATCACATTATTAATGAGGTTGCCCGAAAATTCCAGTCCGGTAATATTACCGGTGTCTACTTCCACATAATACTCATCTATGAAGCCCAGTAGATTTCCGCTCTCAGTCACTATTTTGGCGCCGGTAATCTTTGTTTTGTCTTTTAAAAGCCGGACTATATCGGGCAGGCCGGCGGCCCTTTGCACTCCGCTGGTCTTTTCAATGGTGATGGCGTCATCGCCCACACTGTGGACTTTATGATAAGGGATAAATCTTTGTTCCTTGAACCACCCTTTTTGTTCAATAACCAGCGCTGCTATTCTTTTAGCGGCTGGATCAACCACAATTTCCTTAACACTGCCGATCTGCAGGCCTTCCTCCAGGCTGAACACAGGCATGGAAGCAAACCGTTTGCTTTTCCGCATCTTCTTGCCCCCCTTAAATCCAAAAAATATCTTAGCTAATTCATATTCTCACCACTGCATGTTTATGACAAATAAAGGGAATGATCAAAGTAAAGGGGGTTTATAAAAAGATGGAAGCTGAATTAGAAGGCCGGATTAGGATGGATAGAAGCAAAGCCAGCATACATCAATTAAGAGAAAACGGGCTGGCCCCTGCTGTTATTTATGGTAAAAATATGGACAGCACAGCAATTGCCGTTGAGGTTAAGGCTCTGCAAAAAATCCTTAGAAAGGGTGGATCTAACGCCTTAATAAACATGAAAATCAAGGAAAACGGTAAAACAAAAAAATACAAGGTGCTGGTAAAAGATCTGCAGTACGACCCGGTGCGCCGTAATTTGCTCCACGTAGACTTCCACCAGATTTCCTTGAAGGACAGGGTGCATGCTTCCGTTCCTGTGCACCTGACCGGGATTGCCCCCGGCGCCACTGCCGGCGGTGTTTTAACCACTCTGATGCGGCGGGTCGAGGTGGAATGCCTGGCTACCCAAATTCCGGAGTTCATAGAAATTGATATCTCCGGGCTGGCTGCCGGCGACGTCATTACCGTCTCTGACTTGTCGCTACCGCCGGAAATTAAAGTCCTGGAAGAGCAGCACGCGCCGGTAGTGGCCGTGACTGCCGCCGACAGGCCTGAAGAAGAGGAACCAGAAGAAAAAGAAGAGCCTGCGGCGGAAACGGACAAAACTGGGGAAGAGAATAAATAAGAGCAAACAATTTATATTAATTGTCTTAAATCCTGTTAATCCTGTGAAATTATAAATGAGCCTTCCATCCGCCACTGCACTGGGGTAAAATAGGTGGAGGATTAGTCGGATGGAGGCAACCTTTTATGAAACTGATTGCAGGCCTGGGCAATCCGGGCCGGGAATACGCCGCGACCAGGCACAATATCGGTTTTATGGTGATCGACCGCCTGGCCCGTAAACTGGGTGTGGCAGTAGAGAAAAAAAAGTTTAAAGCCCTGTTTGGCCAAGGACAGATTGGCTCTGAAAAAGTGTTGCTGGTCAAACCGCAGACTTACATGAATCTCTCCGGGGAGGCTGTCTCGGCGCTCTTGCGCTGGCACAAGCTGGGACCCGCGGACCTGATCGTTGTTTTTGACGATATGGACCTGCCGCCCGGGAAACTGCGGATCCGCCAGTCAGGCGGCGCCGGCGGGCACAGAGGGATGGAGTCTATCATCATGTCCCTGGGCACGGAGGGTTTTGCCCGGCTCAGGATCGGGGTGGGCAAGCCCCCGGACCCCGGTTTTAGCGGCACCGGCTATGTTTTAAGCCGGCTGGCTGGAGAAGATGTTAAAGTATATGAGGAATCAGTCAATTTAGCGGCAGAAGCGCTCCACTGCCTGGTCAGCGCAGGGTTAGAAAGCGCCATGAATGAGTATAATAGAAAATGACCTTGCTAAAAGGCGCATTTTTTTCAGGAAACGGGAGGCCGGGCTTTGAAGCTGCTTTATATTTGCGAGCTCTGTGACGAAGTAGTTGATAGTTTAGAACTTCCGGGCCGGCTGCCTGGCGGTATGACTGCCAGTTTGACTGAAGCAGGCGCTATGAATATAATAAATACAGACGACAGCACGAAAAACGTAGTGTTGTCAACCCTTTGCGATGACTGCCGGGAAATGATGTACGGCGGCCCCGATCACAATTTCTTCAGCGGGCCGGCCTTGCATTGAGTCATAAATAGAGGACTGTCGAAAAGATCTCGAGCTTTAGCCGCGTGCCGTTAAAGCTCTTTTTGTAGTGGTTTTTTGTGGTGGTATAAATTTGCTGCAAACGGGAGGCAGCCTTATGCGCGGTATTTTAAAGCCGCTCAGCCTTGCGCCGGAATACACCAGCCTGGAGCAGGGGCTGACTAATAATTATAAACAGCAGCTGGTTTACGGGCTGGCCGGTTCCCAGCTCAGCTATGTTTTGGCCGGCCTGGCGGAAACAGTCGCCCCAGCCCCGGTTTTGATGATTGCCCCGGGTGAGCGGGAGGCCAGCGCCCTGGCCGATGAACTGGCCTTTTTTCTGCCTGGCCTGCCCGTGCGCCTTTTCCCGGTGTGGCAGCTGCCGCCCTACCAGATCCTGGCCCAAAGCAAAGATGTGGCCGCCCAGCGGCTGCAGGTGCTGGAGAGTTTGCTCAGGGGCGAGCGAGCAGTGGTCATCGCCCCGGCCGAAGCCCTCTTGCGGCGGCTGATCCCGCCGGAGGATTTCCTCTCCCCGGTATGCCGGCTGGCCACTGGTGACCGGGTCGATCTGGCAGAACTGCTGGGCAGACTCCTGACAATGGGGTACGAAAGAGTTGACCTGGTGGAGGAGCGGGGTCAGATGGCCCTGCGCGGCGGCATTATGGACATTTATCCGATGACCGCTCACCGGCCGGTCCGGCTGGAGTTTTTTGACGACGAGCTGGATTCGATCCGGCGTTTCAGCGCAACGATTCAAAGATCAGAAGAAAATATCCGTGGGTTTACCCTGTACCCGGCCAGGGAACTGGTGGCCGGAGAGCAGCGGTGGGAAAAGGCCGGGCAGGCCCTGAGAAAAGAATATAATGAACAGGCCGCTAAACTGAAAAAGCTGAGCGATCCCAGGCCGGTCCGGCAGCTCAGTGAAAAATTCAACCAGGTCATCGAAAATTTTACCGGATATTTCAGCGGTATTGAGCATTACCTGCCCTTCTTTTACAGCGAAATAGTAACCTTAATTGACTACCTGCCGGCTGCAGCCCCGGTGTTTTTAAGCGAACCGGCCCGGATCAGGGATATTGTCGATGGCCTGCAGCGGGAAAGAGCCGAAACTTTCAAAGATTTGCTGGGGCAGGGGAGATTACTGCCTGCCCAGTGCGGGGATAACGCCGGCTGGGACCAGATCAACATGGCCCTGGCTGACCGGCGGGTAGTTTACAGTTCTTTACTGCCCCGCCGGGTGGGATTGATCAAGCCCCAGAAGATTGTTAATTTCCCCGGGAAAGCAATGCCCAGTTTCATGGGCAATATCGGCCTGCTGGCCCAGGAAATCCAACGCTGGCGCCGGTCCGGCTGCGCGGTGGTCCTGCTGGTATCCGGCAGCCAGCGCCAGCAGCAGCTGGTGGCAGCCCTGCGGGATGAAAAGATAGACGCGTTTTATGCCGCGGATCTGGCCGGTCACCTGCGCCGCGGCAACGTGGTGGTGACCCCGGGCAGCCTGGCGGGCGGGTTCGAACTGCCCGCCTGCAGGTTGGCGCTGGTGACGGAAACTGATATCTACGGCCAGCGCAGGCGGCCCAGGAAAGAGTGGAAGGGCGCCGGCCGCCTGGCTCCTTTTGTTGATCTGAAAGCCGGCGACTATGTGGTTCATGTCAACCACGGCATTGGACGCTATCTGGGGGTGGTGCCCCTGGCCATAGATGGCATTCAAAAGGAGTATCTCCTCTTAAAGTATACCGGGGAAGATAAGCTGTACGTGCCGGTTGACCAGGTGGGCATGATCCAGAAATACCTGGGCGGCGAGGGTGAGCCCCCCAGGCTGTCCCGTCTGGGCGGCACGGAATGGGCCAGAGCTAAAGGCAAGGTCCAGGAGGCCGTGCGGGAAATGGCCAATGACTTGCTGGCTTTGTATGCCGCCAGGGAGACCCAGATCGGCTATCAATTCAACCGGGACACGGTCTGGCAGAAACAGTTTGAAGAAGCTTTCCCTTATGAGGAAACTCCGGACCAGCTGCGGGCCATAGAGGAAATCAAAGCAGATATGGAGCGGCCCAAGCCGATGGACCGGCTGCTGTGCGGTGATGTGGGGTATGGCAAAACAGAGGTGGCGCTGCGGGCGGCCTTCAAGGCGGTTAATGACGGCAAGCAGGTAGCTATATTGGCCCCGACCACCATCCTGGCCCAGCAGCATTACAACACCTGCCTGGAAAGAATGGCCAGTTACCCGGTCAAAGTTGAGGTGTTAAGCCGTTTCCGCACCCCCCGGGAGCAGCGCCTGGTGCTGCAGGGGCTGGCCCGGGGCACGGTGGACGTGGTTATCGGCACCCACCGCCTGCTCCAGGGCGATGTGGGTTTTAAAGATCTGGGCCTGTTGATCATCGATGAAGAGCAGCGCTTCGGCGTAGCCCACAAGGAGCAGTTGAAAATGCTGCGCCAGGGAGTGGACGTCCTGACCCTTTCCGCCACGCCCATCCCCCGCACGCTGCATATGTCGCTGGTGGGCATCAGGGACACCAGCATCCTGGAGACCCCGCCGGAAGACCGCTACCCGGTGCAGACCTTTGTGCTGGAGGAAGACCCGGTGTTAATCAAAGAAGCGATCCGCCGGGAAATGAGCCGGTCCGGTCAGGTGTTTTTCGTCTATAACCGGGTGGTTGGCCTGGACCGGGTGGTCGCCTGGGTTCATGATCTGGTGCCCGAGGCCAGGATTGTCATGGCCCACGGCCAGATGAGAGAAGAAGAACTGGAACAGGCCATGCTTGACTTTATGAACAGGGAATACGACGTGCTGGTCAGTACCACGATCATTGAAAACGGGCTGGACCTGCCCAACGTCAATACCCTGATTGTAAAAGAAGCAGGCATGATGGGCCTGGCCCAGCTTTACCAACTCAGGGGCCGGGTCGGCCGCTCCAACCGTTTAGCCCAGGCCTACTTTACCTTCCGCAAGGACAGGGTTCTGGGCGAGTCTGCTGAAAAAAGGCTGGCAGCGATCCGGGAGTTTACTGAACTGGGCTCGGGTTTTAAGATTGCTATGCGCGATCTGGAGATCCGCGGCGCCGGGAACATCCTGGGGGCTGAACAGCACGGCCACATTGCGGCGGTGGGCTTCGACCTTTACAGCCGGCTTCTGGAAGAGGCGGTCAGGGAGGCCAAAGGTGAGGCGCCGGCTAAAGTTGTGGAAACCACCATCGAGCTGCCGGTAGAAGCCTATATCCCGGACCGGTACATTTCCGACGCCAATCAGAAAGTCGAGATATATAAACGGCTGGCCGGCCTTGTTGCCCCCGGGGACCTGGCAGAACTGGCAGATGAACTGATTGACCGCTTCGGCGATCTGCCCGCGCCGGTGCTGAATTTACTGGCTGTGGCCAAAGTGAGGATCCTGGCCGGCAGTTTGCAGATAAAAACAATCAGCCTTCTGCCGGAGCAGTTCCGCCTGCTTTTTGGCCCCGGCCATCCCCTCACCGGAGAGGCTCTGGTAGCAGCCGGCAGACAGTATCAGAACCGCATTAAATTTGTGAATAACGGGGATGATTTTGAAATCAAATTCCGTTTTAGCGGCGACCGCACTGACAGCAAGTTCCTGCTCAGCCAATTGGAAAGTTTTTTAATTAAGCTTGCTGATACCGGCGGCAGCGCTGCTTCAGGCGCTGAAAATAAAAACAGGGAGGTTGCCACAGGCGGCCAAGTTAATTTATAATGAGTCTATGTCTAATTAAAAGGGGATGAATTAGTGAAAATTAAAAAATGCCTGGTAATGATTGCTTTGCTGGCTCTGACCGTTTTTGTTTTTACCGGCTGCGGCGAGAATGTAGTTGCGGAAGTCAACGGCGAGAAAATCACGATGGACGAGCTTAACCGGCAAGTTAACGAGTTGAAAGAAACGTATGAGCAGCAGGGCATGGATTTCAGCGGCGACAACGGCCAGTCCTTGTTGGATTCACTGCAAAAAGATATCCTGACCGGGATGATCGAGCAGAAGATCGTGCTGCAGGAAGCCAGGAACTTAGTAACATTGGGGGCGGAGGATATTCAGCAAAAACTCCAGCCGCTGAAAGAGCAGTTTCCCACAGAGGACAATTTTAAGAGTTTTTTAGAACAGACAAAAATGAGTGAAGAAGAAGTAGCCTATATTTTAGCCCTGCAGGATGAAGTGACTAAAGATGTCCCCGCTGTTTCCGAGGATGATGTGAAAAAATACTATGATGATAACCCGGTTCAGTTCACCCAACCGGAACAGCTGGAAGTGCGGCATATATTATTTTTCGTGAACGACGGAACGAAAGAAGTGCCCACACAGCACACTGATGATGAAGCCAGGCAAATGGCTGTCGATGTGATTGCCCAGTTAAATCAGGGCCAGGATTTTGCCGGGCTGGCCAAAGAAAAATCGGAAGACACCGGCACGAAAGAGGAAGGCGGCCTCTATACAGCCACAGAGTCGGGCACAGTGCCCGGGTTTTACACTGCCGCATCGGCCCTGGCCGTGGGGGAATATACCGCAGAACCGGTGAAAACTGATTACGGCTACCATGTGATTAAGCTGGAAAAAATTATACCGGCGGAGCAGCAGCCTTTCGCAGAGGTTAAGGAAGTCCTGGCGACACACCTGTGGGACCAGGCCAAACAACAAAAGTTCAACCAGTTTATGAAGGAAGCGATGGATAAGGCCGTGATTGTAAATAAGCTGGATAAAAATCAAGGAAATCAGGAGCAATAATTAGAATCAAAGAGATAGCGGAAAACTTTCAGTACGATTGGAAAAAAATGAATAACCCTTT
Organism: Desulfotomaculaceae bacterium; assembly: GCA_028709235.1. Lineage (GTDB taxonomy): Bacteria > Bacillota > Desulfotomaculia > Desulfotomaculales > Pelotomaculaceae > Syntrophopropionicum. Next base: position 12,286 of record JAQVXL010000012.1, on the reverse strand, counting down.
CCCTCCGGATATATACTATCATTAGATATATTTTTGTGAAATCAGCCAGAAGGAGGGAAGAGTAAATTAATGAAAGCCACGGGCATAGTGCGCCGTATTGACGATCTCGGCCGGGTTGTTATTCCTAAAGAAATCAGGAGAACACTCAGAATCCGTGAAGGGGATCCCTTGGAAATCTTTGTGGACAGAGAAGGAGAAGTAATCCTAAAAAAATATTCGCCCATCGGTGAGCTGGGGGAATTTGCTAAAGAATACGCCGATTCATTATATGAAGCCCTGGGTCATATCGCCTGTATCGCAGACCGGGACAACATTATCGCTGTTTCCGGCGCTCCAAAAAAAGAGTTTTTGAATAGGCCGATAGGAAATGCCATTGAAAAAGTTATGGAAGACCGCAAGGCTATAATTATCAATAACCCGGGGGAAAACGCTTCCTGCTGGGAGTGTTTGCTCATTGAAGAAGGTGAATGTAAATTTTCTTCCGAGGTAATCGCACCGATTATCTCGGAGGGAGATCCGATTGGAGCAGTGATACTGGCGTCAAAAGAACCTGAAGTGCAAATGGGTGAAATGGAGCTCAAGCTGGCCGAGACCGCCGCCGGTTTCCTGGCCAAACAAATGGAACAATAACTTTAAGTGGCCTCTTACAGGCCACTTTTTCATATATAAAGGAGTTATCGCTGCTAAGGAGCTGCCGCGCCGGATATAAACGCCTTGCCGGGGGAAAATTGACAGTATTAAAGGACACAGCTTCTTTATTGTGATAACATGTATCATATCCCATATTCAGCTGCACCCATGAAAGGAGATGCGGTATGCCTGCTCATGCTAAGATAACTATCGCCGGTCTGGGCCCCGGGACGCCCGGCGGCATTACCCTGGGCGCCTGGGAGTCCCTGAAGTCCTCCCCCTGTGTTTTGCTGCGCACCGGCATCCATCCTGTTGTAGAATGGCTGCGGCAGGCCGGGATCACCTTTGCTACTTTTGATTATATCTACGAGGCCGAGCCGGACTTTCAGAAGGTTTACCAGAGAATCGCCGCCGAGGTGCTGGCCCGGTCGCAAAAAGGGGCAGTCCTGTATGCCGTGCCCGGACACCCTCTGGTGGCGGAGGAGTCTGTGCGCCTGATCATCCACATGGCGGAGAAAAACGGCATCAATATTGAAATTCTCCCGGCTGTCAGTTTCCTGGACGCGCTCTTTGGGGCGCTCCGGCTTGATCCCAGCGGGGGACTGCAGATAGTTGACGGCCTCCGCCTGGACCAAAAACCGCCCCTGGCCGACCGGCCCGCTGTTATCACCCAGGTCTACAGCCGGCTGGCAGCCTCAGATATAAAATTATCGCTGCTGGACATTTACCCGCCGGAACACCAGGTTACGGTTGTCAGAGGCGCCGGCATTCCCGGTGAGGAGAGGATCGAAACCAGAGCGATCTTTGAACTGGACCGGTTGCCCTGGCTGGATCACCTCACCAGCCTTTATGTGCCGGCGCTGGTTGAGCAAACTTGGGCCGGGGTCCAGGCGGGCAGCGTGGGCATGGATCCTGGCGAAACAGAGGCGCCGGTGGTTGTACAGGTAGATGAAGAGACAGATGAAGATGAAGGCGCTTTTTCAGGCGCGGCTACCGGAGCTGTGGGCCCATCCTGCCGCTATCCCCTGGACCCGCTGGTTGATATCCTGGCGCGGCTGCGGGGCCCGGACGGCTGCCCCTGGGACCGGGAGCAGGACCAGCGCAGCCTGAGACGGTACCTGATTGAGGAAACATACGAGGTTTTAGAAGCCATCGGTGAAGGGGATAGGTATAAAATATGTGAAGAATTGGGAGACTTACTACTACAAATTGTATTTCACGCCCAGATCGCCGCTGAAAACCAGGATTTTGACATGAATAATGTTGTGGCCGGCATATCTGAAAAAATGATTCGCCGCCATCCCCATGTTTTTGGCTGCGTTAACGTGCAGGACAGCAGTGAAGTCCTGGTCAACTGGGAAAAGATTAAAGCGGAAGAAAGAGGGGGGGACAAGCCTGCCAGCATCCTGACCGGAGTGCCCCAATGCTTCCCCGCGCTGCTGAAAGCGGCCAAGCTGCAGGAAAAGGCCGCGGGCGCCGGCTTTGACTGGCCGGATTACCGGGGCGCCCTGGAAAAGGTCCGTGAGGAGATGAATGAGCTTGAAACCGTAATTATTACAGAGGATCCGGTTAAAATAGAAGATGAGTTGGGGGACGTGCTGTTTTCCATAGTGAATCTGGCCAGGCTGCTGGGGGTTGAACCAGAATCAGCCTTAACAGGAACCTCCGTGAAATTTACCAGGCGCTTTAACCATGTGGAAAAGATGGCCAGGCTTTCCGGCAGGGATTTATTGTCATTCAGTCTCTCTGAGCTGGACAAATGGTGGGAAGATGCAAAAAAACTAGAAAAAATATAGGAAACATTTGCATCCAGGCAGGATCTACAAGAAATTTCGCGAATAGATGGGATTAATATTTCTTTTTATTATAAGGAGGGGTCGTATGAATAAGGCAGAATTAATTTCCAGTGTTGCCGAGCATGCTGAGTTATCCAAAAAAGATTCTGAAAAAGCTGTGAACGCTGTTTTGGAAACTATTGGCAAGGCTTTAGGGAATGGCGACAGAGTCCAGTTGGTGGGCTTCGGTACTTTTGAAATCAGAGAGAGAGCAGCACGCAAGGGGAGAAACCCGCAGACAGGTGAAGAAATCAATATTGCCGCGGCCAGAGTTCCTGTCTTCAAGGCCGGCAAAGCACTCAGGGAAGCGGTGGCTAAGTAATCAGCACCAAGTACAATCAGACAGCAAAAGCAGGAATCTTTTCCGATATAAAGGGCGGTGGCGTCTGATTTGCGGCTGGATAAATTTTTAAAGGTATCCCGGGTAATTAAAAGACGTACACTGGCCAAAGAGATTTGTGACCGCGGGCAAGTAGAGGTAAACCGAAGAACTGCCAAAGCAGGCGCCGACATTAAACCAGGTGACATTATCGGTATTAATTTCGGCAGCAGAAAAATAGTGCTGGAAGTAGTTTCAGTAAAAGATAATGTGCCGGCCAGGTTAGCCGCCGAACTGTACCGAATGATTGAAGATATAGCTACATAATAAACTCCCCTCCTGACAAAAATAAAAAGAAAAAAGCAGGAGGGGATTTTGTGTTCAGGCGATTACACGCGTTAATAATTTTGATCTGTCTGGCTGCACTGCTAGGCGCCGCGGGCTGCGCCAGAGAACCGGCGCCGAAAGTCCAGCCGCCCAAGCAGGAGGAACCGACCATTTCCCTGTACGACAACAAGACCGGCCAGAAGAAAAATATTAAAATTGAAGAATACTTGCAAGGAGTCGTGGCCGCGGAAATGGATACCAAATGGCCGGTTAACGCCCTGGCGGCCCAGGCTATTCTAGCCCGGACCTTTACAATGGAAAATATAAAATCAGGCCGGGTCCAGCAGCTGCACGGCGCCGACATATCCACCAGCATCGAGGAATCCCAGGCTTACGACCCGTCTAAAATTAATGACAACGTCCGCCAGGCGGTGGAATCCACCCGGGGCGAGGTGGTCACTTACCAGGGCAACTATATTCACGCCTGGTTCTCCGCCTGTGACGGCGGCGTCTCGGCTACTGCGGAAGAGGGCCTGGCCTACACCAAAGAGCCCACCCCCTATATCAAAGCGGGAGTAGAGGACGGCTGCCTGTCAATAACCGACCCGAAGAACGTCGCCTGGGAGGCCAGAATACCTGTGGCCCAGGTCCGGTCAGCCGTGCAGGGCAAAGCCGGTAAGGACACCGGGCCAATCACCACAGCGGCTATTGCAGAAAAAGGCCCTTCAGGCCGGGCCCAGCAGATCAAGCTGGGTGGGGCCACAATAAGCGGCCCTTCTTTGCGGCTGGCCCTGGGCAGTGAAAAGGTGCGGTCAATGCTTCTTTCTGATATCAGGGTCGAAGGAGGACAGCTGGTCTTGACCGGCAAAGGCTTTGGGCACGGGGTGGGCATGTGCCAGTGGGGCGCCCGGCGCATGGCGGAACAGGGTAAATCCCCGGAAGAAATCGTCAGTTTCTATTTTAAGGATATCGAAATCCAAAAACAGTGGAATTAATCGTGGAATTGCCGTAGAAATAATCAAGTGGAAGCGGCCTCATAAATGGGACCGCTTTTTTCTGTCATATTTTAACCTGCCCGGCATATGATGAATTAATTCAGGACAGATCGCTTGGGGGGAGTGACCGGCATGGAGGAGAAGCAGCGACACAGTGTGGCCGTTTACGGGCGCAGTCAGTTGGTTATGGAAGGAGTTATCCAGGTAAATAGTTTTAATGAGACTGAGATAGTCCTGGAGACCAATATGGGTACCCTGGCTCTCAAAGGAGAAGGGCTGCATATCACCCAGCTCAGTAAGGAAACAGGCGGTCTGACCGCGGAAGGGTACTTCAACTCCTTGCAGTATATGGAGAACAAAGCCAAAGGCGTGAGCCAGGGTATCTTGAAAAGGATGTTCAAATAGCCAAATAACATAGAGGTAGAGCGCGTCAACGCGCTTTTTTTTAACAAGGGGGGTTTTTTTTGGAACCGCTGCTGAGCCAGGCGCGCGCTTTTTTTATAACCATCGGCATCGGAATAATAGCTGCTTTTGGTTATGATTATTACCGGGCAGTCAGGCAGGCGTTCAAGCTGAAAAGAACCGGCGCCCTCCTGGGGGATCTGATCTTCTGGCTGGTCACGACAGCGCTGGTGTTGGCGCTGCTGCTCCTGGCTAACTGGGGAGAACTGCGGATGTACGTTTTCCTGGGACTGGGCTTGGGGGCGCTGTTGTATTTTTCCTTGTTCAGCCAACCCGTGAGCCGCCTGATCAGGATCAAGTTTTATGCGCTTTTCAAGCTGTGGCATTATTTTGTGCTGGTAATATCGTATCTATGGAAGGCCCTCCTGACCCCTTTTCGCTTTGTGATCATGGTAATTGCCTACCCCTTTCACTATTGCCGGCTGGTCTTTAGAAAGCTCGGCCGCAGGCTGAAAAGGGCAGGTAAAAACTTTGCCGGTGGGGTTAAACTAAAAATATCCCGTATTGCTTTCTGGAACAAGAAAAAAGAGTAAACATAATAAAAACCCCTCGTTTAAAAAAGGAAAGATATTGTCTAATGCCGAATGGTTGGGGGTAAAGGGAGGGTACAGCATGGATGAATCGTTTTTTAAATTGCTGATGTTTGCGGGCGAGGGTGACGAAAACCTGGATGAACTGATCGAGATGGGTTATTTTAAAAAAATTGACGGGACCATATGCCGGACCAACAAATTCCTGGCGGAAACGGGCCGGTTTATTGACGATAAGAAGGAGTCCGTGTACCAGGCGGTGCAGGAACTGGGCAGCGCGGAGGATATGGATGCGGTGATGGGGAAGGCCGGTATTAAAGACTTTATCACCTTTATCTTTGTGACCGAGGAACTGGTCGGAGACGGCAAGCTGGTCAAAGACAAGGAAAAAAATGTTGTGCCCAGACAATAAAAGATACGCCTGAACTGCTTGCCAGGCTGTTTTATTATTGTACATCTATAGTACTGGCTCCCGGGTATCAGTGAGTCAGTACTTTTGTGTCTTTATTGGATCACGATTTGTTGAATAATATTATCTATCAGCTAAATAATGTATAGATCATCACCAGACTGTAAAAAACTAAACTGGCTACCGCACCTTGCCGGCCAAGGGGAAAACGGTATGTCTTGGCTAAATTTTGCACAATGAGCGCCGGTATAATTCCCACATAAAGCGCTGAACCAATGCCTCCGGCATAGTTCAGGACTTGAATAAATGCATCTCCGCCTATTCTGCTAAGATAGAGATCAATTAATAAGATAGGTACAATTATCAGGACCAGGCTTAAATGATCACTGATTTTGAACATTTCCCGGAAAGTTAGTTTCAATGAGATGCCAATGCCAAAGGCCGAGGTTAAAATAGCTAAAATTGCAAATACCTGACCAATAAGTGCGACAGTCCCGCTGACCCGGCCACCTAAACCCAGTGTGGCTACCGGTGTTACTTCGGTTCCCATTACGCCAATAGCTATGATGAAGAAGAAAAAATAAAGAGCGGCTACCAAAAACAAACCGATGTTTAGAATTCTCAGACTTTGCTTAAAGTTTGTTTTGGTATAGTAGAGAACACTTGGGATGACAATGTGTCCGGCGAAGGCGAAAACAATAATTCCCAGGGCACCCAACATTTGATCCGGTTTAAAAAACAAGTAATTATTTAATTCAATAGCGGGTATTGATTTTAATATCACCCAGATCAGCAAAAGAATTAAGACAATAGTAACCAGAGCATTAAATCTATTGCTCTCGCCAAGATTGAGACTTAATAGAAAAGTTATCAGTGCTATAAACATACCGGCGCCTAACCAAAAAGGTATATTTAATAAAGAATTTAACGTTATTCCAATTGCTAACGGATAAGCGATCATGGCGCCATAAGAAGAAAACAATATGCCGGCCAGGGTCAGGTAGCCAATATTAGTACCTAGATAGCTTCGATAGATAGAATATAGAGATACCTCTTTGTTTTCCATATGTACCAGCGTACCGATGTGCATGGCGCTAAGATAAGCAAAAAACGTCCCACCAATAAAAATGATGGTACCGCCAATGAATCCGCTTTGTGAAAGAGCATAAGGGAGGCCTAATATTCCCGCGCCAACTAAAGTTCCTGTAAAAAGGAGCGTACCCGTAAGGTTTAGACTTTTCATTTACTACTCCTTTCACTGTATTATGCTGTATTATACTAGCTAATGCCCAAAACAAGCCACTCCGGCGGATGGATATTTTGACGGAAAGCAACAGACCCGGCTATCGGCCGGGTGTACATTTTTATAGGGCTGCCCGCCTGTTGCCGAGAATTACAACCCAATTTGACCGAAAAAGATGTCATAATTCACCGGATATTTTAAAAATGATTTTTGCCCGGGAATGACCTTTTGCTTAATAACAGGTAATACTTATAAAATTTAACAAATATGATAGTAATAACCCCTTACCAGTTGTTTTATGTGTCATCGTTTGGGTAACCCGGGCAGGGGAAGGAGGATTTTGGGTGCCTTTTGAAAAAAATTTGATCCTTATTTTCTTTACTGCTATGGGTATATTGCTCGGCGCTACATTAGTCGGCTCTCTGGCGGCAGTAATAGTGAGGGAGCCGCCGCTGGGGACCATGCTCAGGCTGGCCAGGGAAATGAAGATATGGGCTGTGGTGGCGGCTATCGGTGGCACCTTTTCGACCATAGAAATTTTGGAGTCAGGTATCTTAAAAGGAGAAATAATAGCGGTACTAAAACAAATTTTTTTCATCGTCAGCGCTATGGCGGGAACCCATTTAGGTTACTTGATTGTCCTGGCTATAGCCGGAGAAGGAAAATGAAGAAGCAGATGGTCCGTTTGCTGGCGCTCCTGGCCCTGGGCATGGTAGCAGGAGGCGTTTTGGTGACCGTGCATCTAGGTGGCCAGATAGATGAAATAACCCATAAAAATCAACTTCTCAGCCAGCAGCTGGGACTATGCGAGGACGAGTTAACTCAATTAAAGAAGAGCATGGGAGAGAAAGAAAAAAAAGTGGTTTCCGGGATCGAGCCCCGTATTTCGATTCTTGATAAAGACATGGCCAGGCTGGAAGAGAAAAACACAATCCTGGTCCTGGAAAAACAGGTGCGGCAGTGGATGGAGCCGCTCCAGGGAGAGGAGGTAAAAAAACTAAACTATGCGCTCGTCCCAAAGATTATTGATGATAGAATAGTGGAATTTGAAGGGGCTAATTATCGATTAAAAGTTAAGCTGTTGGTGATCGATGCCAATATAATCATCTACGTGGAGGCCATAAAAGAAAAAATAACCCGGCCGGTGACCCAGCCTGAAGAGGCCCCCAAAAAAAGTGAATTAAAACCACAAATTTTCTTTTTAGCTAACCATATTACAAAAACAAACTGACTCTCAAGCAATCAATGAGCCAGTTTGTTTTACAAAAAACATCAGGCGGCAACAACTTTACAATCGGAGAACTGGAAATCATGCCGGATGCTAATAAAGATTCTTGTTATTCAGCAGCGCCTGGATGTCATTGAGGGCTTCGCCGAAGCGCTGGAAATGGACTACTTCCCGTTCCCTTAAAAACCGCAGGGTATCTTTGATGCCGGGATCGTCTGTGAGTTGGATCAAATGCTCATAGGTGGTCCTGGCCTTTTGTTCGGCGGCCAGGTCCTCGTGCAGGTCGGCGATGGGGTCGCCGGTGGCCTGGATATAAGCCGCGGTCCAGGGCACCCCGGCGGCGTCAGCGGGGTAGACGGCCCGGTCATGCTGGGCGAAATGGGCTCCCAGACCGGCTTCCCTGAGCTGCTGGGCTGGCACACCTTTGACCAGCTTGTAAATCATGGTGGCGATAATTTCCCAGTGGGCCAGCTCTTCAGTGCCTATATCGGTAAGCAGCCCTTTAGCTTTATCGGTAGGCATGGTGTAGCGCTGGGTCAGGTACCTGACCCCGGCGGACAGTTCGCTGTCCGGCCCGCCGTACTGGGCCATCAGAAACTTGGCCATGCCTATGTCATTTCTGAAAACCCGCACCGGGTATTCCAATTTTTTTTCATACATCCACATAGTCGCTAGTCCTTTCTATTCGTATTCTATTTCCCAGGGCCAGGGGCCTTCGATCCAGAGCCACTGGTTGGTTTTAGGGCTGCATCCGGTAGCAGTCAAAGGCCCGTAGATCTCCTCATAACGCCTGACAGCTTCCACCAGCTTGTTTCTGACTGTGTAGAAATCCCTTAAGGCGGCCCGCTCCTGGGGATGAGTATCCAGAAAAAGATTCAGTTCAATGGCTGTAAACTCCAGTTCCTGTATTTCCCTCAACATTACTAACCTTTCATTCATACCTTATTCACCTCTTTTTTAGTAAGGATAGGGGCTGTAAAGATCCGGGAAAAGCGTACCCTTTTCCAACGCTTCCGCGGGACTGAAAGTACGGCCGTATTTCTGCCAGATGACGAAAGCCTGGGCCAGGCGGACAGACGGGAAAAGCGCGGTGGCCTGGACGTCCTGAGCGGCCTCAGACTGTACACCTGTGGCCTTTTGTGCAATTTTATTATCCCTGAATGCCACGCCGGTTTGTTTGTAGAAAGATTGGACATTTTTTCTGAACATGTAACCAGCCTCCTTTTTTACCAAAGTTTCTCATGTACTAGATTATGTTTTTCTGTGTGGAGTGTTACTGCCCATATGTTTAATTTTCGGATTTACAGGGAAATCAATCGAAATATGGAGCCAGCAGAAAAATTACAAAAAAAATAAGCCTGACCGGCAAAGCATGATCAGGCTGAAATGATATATTTCCTTCTTGGGTGTGTTTTAACCCGCCAGGCTTTGTGCGGATAAATCCGCACCTACAGTTCAGTAGCCGGTAGCCGCTCCTCAGACGCTGGTCGTTGTAGGTCCGGATTCATCCGGACATCCTGGCGCAGGACATCCCTGCATCGCAGGGCGTGTTTAACCCGCCAGGCTTTGTGCGGATAATTCCGCACCTACAGTTCAGTAGCCGGCAGCCGCTCCTCAGGCGCTGGTCGTTGTAGGTCCGGATTCATCCGGACATGTTTGCCGGAGTATATCCCGGCGTTCCCAACCGCAGGATAACCTGGGAGTGCAGGACGGGTTTTGCCAGCTGAGCTTTGTGCGGATAAATCCACACTCACAATGGAACCAGAGGAGGAAACATTTACCAGGCCAGGTGGGAAGGATAAGGGACAGGGAGGTACGGGTCTGATACGTCAGGCGTCGGGCATGGGAACTGAGGGAAAATGTATTTAAAAAGAACTGCGATACTTGCTCGCAGTTCTTTGCGCTTAAGCGTTATGTTGAGTAAAGGTTTGAGAATAGGTAAAAGTTTCTTTAAGTTGTTCAGTTGGAGTTTGGTAGGGCTTGTACCAACCTTTTTTTAGCGCAAGTTCAATCATAGCCTGGTGACCCTGGGTCAATTGTGTGACGTTATTAAAGAAAAGGCTTTTAACCTCTGGCGTAGCTGCTTCAAGAGAAGCAGCCAAATAAGCGGCTGCAGCTGCCTTTGTTCCGGCTAACGCATCATTTGCTATAATCTCATTGTTTAGCCCTTTATCAGAACCGCCCATGATGGACCCTAATAGTGAAGGCATCTTATTGGACCCCCTCTGTAGTGATTATGTTATTCTCTACTATGAACTGCTGGATACCTTTGATCCTTGATTCTGTGGCCAAAACTCCTGAATCAACCTGCCTTCTTAATTCTTCATCAGTAATCATATTCGTAGTAGCTTTTGCTTTTGCCAATGCATTACTTTCCATCTGAAGCATTTCCCTCAACTGTATAACTTCACCTGGAGTAAGTTGCCTCAACTTCGTCTAACCACCTTTCACTCTTTTTTTTATAATCTCCAGGAAAAATAAAAATATTACTATAAGCGAAAATTTGGGGTCACCCATGTGAAGCCTGAGCACCCCCTTCTTTATGTATTGACAAAACCTGAAATTTTATTATAATTACATTTATAGTTATTTTGAATAAGGTAATTGTTGAATAAGATAAATGTTACAGAATAAGTTTGTAAATTAATAAGTTTTAAATGGAAGGAAACAAACAAACCTCCCATTGTGAAAAATGGAGATGCGACATCACCATTGCTAAACATCTAAGGGCGTTATCTCTTTATTCAGGGAGGTAAGCCTTTTGTGTTTTCGTGACTAAAAGAATAAAACAGCAAGCTTGTGGACCGGCCAATACCTTTCAAACTTGCCGGCGGTATACGGTTCAGATAAGCATCACACACGGAGGAGAAGAAAAATGCTTGAGAATATAAGGCCCTGCCCGTGCGGAAGCGGTAAAAATTACGAAAACTGTTGTGGCATCTGGGAGGCTATATATTTCCAGGAACAGGCCAGGTGGCGGAGCGCCGGACAAGAACTGCGGCGCACCCTGGGCCGGTTTGCCCACCGGCTGCATTTTTCCCGGGATGCTGCCCGTGCCCAGGATCTCTACCTGGGGTATATCGACAAAAGGCTGATAGACAGTGATGATGACTTTATCATGGAACGCTGTTTGGAGTGGTTTATCTTTGATTACAGGCTTAACAGCGGCCGGACCATTATTGAAACATATCGCGATGAATACCACCAGGTGTTAAGTGGGCCAGAGGCTACCCTGCTCCAAAGCTGGACGGATTCATACAACTCCCTTTATGAAGTGATCGAGGTTTTACCGGAAGAGGGTCTGATCATCAAGGATATTTTCGACCCTGTGGGGATCAAGATTAGCGACGTTAATGCTTCCCTGAATATAGAGCAGGGAAGTATTTTATTGATGAGAGTCCTGCAAGTGGGCAAAGAATATGAGTTCTCAACTAGCGGCCTGGCATTGCCACGCAGGTTAAGAGATCCGCTGCGGCAGAAGCTGCAGGGAGACCGGCTGCAATTCTACAGAGAGCAAAGAACCAGGGTGAAGGGGTGGGACGACTACCTCAAGGAAAGGGCCCATGTAATTAATGGCTGGGTTATGGACCGGGGCATGTCAAATCATGTATCCGGCATTGATATGCCGGAAAAAGACATGCTGAAGAGAATCGCTATTCTGACCATCGTCAACTGGGAGCAAGTGCTTGGTTTTATCAAGAATTCCGCCCAGTTCAAGCTGATTGGAGAAACCTATGACGCTGCCGGCGTTTTCCGGGAGGCTGCGGCGGCAATACTCGGAGAAAGCTGCTGCTCCAGAGCCCGGAGAGAAGCTGAGGCCGGACCCGGCGGGGCAGGCAGGGCGCCGGACTATGGCCGGGCCACCCTGCGTCCAGTTATCGGGCGCCTGATTTTATCAACCCGGTTTATTATTGTCAATGCCGCTACGGTGGAACTTCTAGCAGACTGTAAAGACCTTTTACTGAGGCTCTTCAATAAAATTATTCTTAACGCCGCTGAGCACGTCCATAAAAATAATTAAACAACCCATGTGCCAGATGAGGGCGCCACACTGATTTATGCAAATCACATTGCCTTCCTAATCACTCCGTTCTTTTCATGCTTGTAGGTCCGGATTCATCCGGACACCTTGGCCACAAGATAACCCGGCAATGCAGGACGGGTTTCAACCGGCTAAGCTTTGTGCGGCTGAAGCCGCACCTCGTATATACTAGTGACAAAACTTAAAACAATATAAAGGTCATGCTATAAATAACATAGAATTCTTTTCGCAATGTCTGAGGGCAGCGTACCGCACCTTGAGGTTTA
>JAQVXL010000064.1 GCA_028709235.1 Desulfotomaculaceae bacterium | reverse complement strand
CCCATACTTTGCACCTCCAAATTGGGTTCTTGATAGTACGACTAAATACAAATTATTAAATCCTGTAAATCTTGTGATTTATGTTTTCACGTCTTGTTTAAAACGCGCCGTCGCAGCTGCCCGCAGGCCGCATCTATGTCCGCTCCAAACTCACGCCGGACAGTCGTTGTCAGCATATTCCCCTCCAATATATTTTTAAACAGTGCAACCTGCTTTCTTGCAGGCGGCTTTATGCCTCTCTCGACAACCGGGTTGGCGGGGATCAGGTTTACATGGCACAATATATCGGACAACAGCCCGCACAACTCCTGGGCGTGTTCCCCGGAATCATTAACGCCTGCAATAAGAGCGTACTCAAAGGTTATCCGCCGCCCCGTCTCCCGGGCATAATCACGGCAGGCTGCTATCAGCTCGTGCAGCGGATACTTCCTGTTAATTGGGACCAGCCAGTCGCGCAGGCTGTCGTTTGGCGCGTGGAGCGACACTGCCAGGGTCAGGGGCAGCCTTTCCGCAGCCAGCCTTCTGATGCCCGGTACCAGCCCGCAGGTAGATATAGTAATATGGCGGTACCCGATATTTAAACCGTAGGTTGCTGCAATATTTTTGATAAAGGTTAGTGTCGCCCTGTAATTATCCAGCGGTTCTCCTGATCCCATAATAACCAGGTGGCTTATTCTTTCACCGCTGTCCTTTTCAATGCCAAGCACCTGGTCATATATCTCTCCCGCGTTCAAGTCGCGCACCAGGCCACCCAAGCCCGAGGCGCAGAGACGGCAGGCGTACCGGCAACCGACCTGTGTGGAAACACAGGCGGAGCTTCCATAGTCATGCTTCATATAGACACTCTCTACCGCCTGGCCGTCAGACAGGCTGAAGAGATATTTTACTGTATCTCCCCGTTTTGATCTCAGCTTTGACTTGATCTCAGGTGTACTGATCCAAGCCGCAGTTTCTAACCGCTCCCTCAAATCCTTGGACAGGTTCGTCATTTCTTGGAAAGATGTGACGCCCTTCTGAAAAATCCATGCCGCCACCTGCTTTGCCCGGTAATCTTCAACAGCAAGCCCTATTATAAATTCCTCAAGTTCAGAAAAACTTAACGATTTTAAATTTACCCTAAATTTAAATTTATTCTCCATAGTCTTTTCCGATACCTTCTTTTCTCATCCGGGCTATAAAAAAGCCGTCCATAGCATGGCGGTGGGGCAACAGCTGCAGGTAACCACCAGCCATAGTTCCATCGTTATCCAGTACCCGAGGGAGCAGGGGCGTTAAATCCTCCAGTACGAATTCCGGGTGTCTGACCAAAAAGTCTTCCACCTGGCCCAGGTTCTCTTCACGGGTAATGGTACAGGTGCTGTAAACCAAAACACCGTGGTCCTTAACACAGCATGAAGCGCTGTTCAGGATCTCCGCCTGCAGTTTTACCAGGCCGGCAATTTGTCCCGGATCTTTGCGCCAGCGCGCGTCTGGCCGGCGTCTCAATACGCCCAGGCCCGAACAGGGAGCGTCTACCAGGACATAATCAGCGCTGCCATAAAACTTTTCCGGCAGCCTGATAGCGTCGCCGGCATTTTCCCGGATAATGTCTATGCCCAGACGGACGCTGTTTTCTTTAATCAGCGCCAGCTTGTGCGGGTGGATGTCAAAGGCGAATATTTCACCCCGGTTTTTCATTAACTGGGCCAGGTGGGTGGCCTTCCCCCCCGGCGCGCTGCAGGCGTCAATCACAGTTGCCCCCGGCGCCGGGGCCACAGCCCGGGAAGCAAGCATGGAACTCTCATCCTGAACCTGAAACTGGCCCTCCCTGAAAGCGGCCATCGAACTTATGGACAAAAACCCTTCAATTGTAATGCCTTCAGGCGCGTATGCTGTTTCTTTTGCAGCCAGGCCCTCTTCTCTAAGCCTTTCAATAAGTTCGTTCCTGGTGCTTTTCAAGGTATTGACGCGGACAGTATTCGGCGCCGGCATGTTATTTGCAGAGCAGAGAAGTATAGTATCTTCCGGGCCGAATTCCCTGAGCCATCGTTCCACCAACCAGGCTGGATGTGAATATTTTATCGATATATGCCCGATAGGGTCGTCGGACAGGTCGGGAAAGGCTATCCCGGCTTTCCGGCGTGCAATGCTGCGCAGGACACCGTTAACAAATTTTACCGCCCCTGGATGCCCATGTTTTCTCGCCATTTCAGCCCCTTCGTTGCAAGCCGCGGAGTCAGGCACCTTGTCCAGATAAAGCAACTGGTATACGCTCAGCCTGAGTATATTTCGCACAGAAGCTGTTTGAGCTTCTAAAGGTTGTTTAACAAATTGCCCCAAAATCCAGTCTATAGTTTTCAGAAAACGCAGTGTGCCGTAAGACAGCTCAGTGGCAAAAGCCCGGTCAAGTTTACCGGGCCGGTATTTCTCCAAAATCCTGTTTAAGGCCAGACCGGCATACGAGCCTTCACCCTCCACTGCCTTTAAGACCTGCAGGGCTATTTCCCTTGCGGATATTTTTGCCACAAACCCACCCTTTCCGGCTTAGCCATAACACTAAACTTAATGGTTGCAGACTGCTGTTTCATAATCCCCTTCACCGATAAAAAAATTTACCGCCTTTTCCACATCCGGTATCTTGACGCTGGTATTGAAACATGGCCCAAAAGGACGCTCATTTGTGATCCCCAGCACAGGGATCGGGTTTGTGTCTTGAATGCCGCTGGTAAGGTCGCGCTCACAAGCAATGGCGACAATAGCGCGGGGCCGGTATTCCTGGACATATTTACGGGCCAGTGTCCCCCCTGTGGCCATGCCCATCTTGATTCCGCTAGCATCCCTTAATTCCAGCAGGTCGTTAACCGGACACTTCCCGCAGCGGTGGCAGTTATCGATATTTACTGTAATTTTATAAGGACAGTCGCTGTTCTGCAGGCAGTGCGGCGCCAGCAGCAGTATTTGGGCCGGCTTCAACCTGAGGGACTTTGACCTTACAAGATCATTGTTCACCTCGATAAATGAACTTTTAATTTTTCCACTGTTTATGTGAAATATTTTACCTATAACAAGGACGATGGGAAAGAACAGGTTAACAGCGATACGCATCGGCCCGTGGAACACAGTGATATCCTTCGAGTACAGAATGGTCAGGATAATGCCGCCTATGCCTAAAGCGGCTAATGCAATTCCGCCCACCAGCAGTATGGCCAGGATTATAAGCAGTATTTGATCAAATAATGTCCTGGTAGGGTTGACCGCTAAAAACCAAATTCCCGCAAGCAGAGCTCCCGACCCAAGCACGCTTGCGCCTAAAAGACCGACAAACAGCCTCTTGCGTACGGGAATAAAGTTTTTAACGCTCACCGGGATCTCCTCCAAAAAGTCATGTATATTATTCACTAAAATGCCAGGCCATTATTCCCTGGTTAACAACCTGCCGCCAGCGTGTTTTCATAAATCAGCTTCCGGCGATGTACCCAGGACCGTACCGGCGGGCACTGGTGTCCCCCTTAAAAACTCTGCCGCACGGAGACGTTTCGCCCCCTGCAGCTGAAGTTCCATAATCATAACCTGGCCAGTCCCGGCCTTAACTAAAATCCCGTCACTGCCGGCTGATATAACCCAGCCGGGTAAAACAGCCGTCCCATCTTCCTCCAGGGCAGCTGCGCGCCAGATCTTAAGTACCTTGCCGTGCATAGCCGTGCGTACTCCCGGCCACGGGGTCATCCCCCTGATCCGGTTATAGATATCCCGGGCCGGTCTGCCCCACAATATCTGCTCGTCTTCAGCAGTCAACATGGTTGCATAGGAAGATTCACCGGTTTGGGGTGTCCTGGGCGCCTGGCCGCTGCTGATCAGACTTAAAGTTTTGATCAGCAACCCCGCTCCCAGAAAAGACAGCCGGTCATGGACGTCTCCAGCGTTATCTTTCTCATATATTGGCACAGTCTCTTGCAGTATCATATCACCGGTATCCAGACCTTCATCCATATACATGGTGGTGACCCCGGTAACCTTCTCTCCATTAATTACCGCCCGGTGGATAGGAGCTGCACCGCGGTATTTTGGCAGCAGCGACGCGTGGAGGTTAATGCAGCCGTATTTCGGCAGCTCCAGGATATCCCGTGGCAGTATACGCCCAAAGGCCACTACCACGATCACATCAGGCGCCAAATCGTTTAACAAACGGATGAAGTCCGGGTCTTTAATCCTTAGAGGCTGAAGAACCGGTATGTGCAAAGCTCCTGCTGTTTCTTTAACCGGTGGCGGCATCTCTTTTTTTCCCCGTCCCCTGGGCCGGTCCGGTTGTGTGACAACGGCAGCGACCTCATATTGGGCTTCTGCTAAAGCCTTCAGCGCCGGGACGGCGAAATCCGGCGTTCCCATAAAGATAACACGCATTGTATCTATACTTCCTTTTGGTTCAGTTTCCTGATATTTGCAGCCCGGTCAATATAAAGAATACCCTCCAGGTGATCGATTTCATGCTGCATAGCTCTGGCCAGCAAACCTTCAGCCGTCAGATTTTTTTCTTTCCCGTGCCGATCTAGATATCTGACTTTTATAGTTGCGGCCCGGGTGACATCTCCAATCAGACCAGGAATGCTCAGACAGCCCTCCACGTCCGTCTCCTGTCCCGCTGTACTTATGATTTGCGGGTTGACCAGCTCGTAGAGCCCTTCACCGATATCCACAACGATAACCCTTTTGGGAACCCCTATCTGCGGGGCGGCCAGACCCGCCCCCTTGGCCTCATAAAGGGTATCCGCCATATTGTCCAGCAGTTTGATAATATTTGCATTAATACTTTTGACCGGTTTGGCTTTTTCTTTGAGAATTTCGTCTCCGATTTCTACAATTTTATACACCGCCAAAAGAATTCCCTCCTTCTATTGCATCCCCTGGGGGTTGATATCAACGTTTATGACCGGTTTAAAAGATGGCCTTAGTTTTTGCAGATCGTCCAGACACTGCCTGATTATATCTCTTAATTCACCGCGGCGGCGACCTTTTATCACAATCTGCCAGCGAAACCGCCCCTTGATCCTGCTCAGGGGAGCCGGCGCCGGACCAAGTACTTCAATAAAATTGTCGTGCCCGGCCAGTATTTTGTCAAGGATTTCTTTGGCCAATAAGGCTCCTTTGCTGATCTCTGCCTCGTCTGCATGGGTGAAAAGCATCCTGGCCAGATAGCTAAAGGGCGGATACCCCAGTGATTTTCTTAGAGGCAGTTCGACACGGTAAAACCCCTCCACATCATGCCTGGCTGCCGCTGTGATGCTGTAATGGTCCGGGCTGTAAGTCTGCACCAGCACTTCACCGGGTAGCTTACCGCGACCGGTCCTGCCGGCTACCTGGGTTAACAATTGAAAAGTACGTTCAGATGCCCTGAAATCAGGCATAAACAAGGTGGTATCGGCGTTGATCACACCAACTAAAGTTACCATTGGCAGGTCCAGTCCTTTGGCAATCATCTGGGTGCCGATCAAAATATCTGCCTGTCCCTGCCTGAAAGTATTGATGATCTTTTCGTGTGAGCCCTTGCGGGCCGTTGAATCACTGTCCATCCGCAGTATTCGCGCTGCTGGAAAGAGCCTGGCCGCCTCATCCTCCACCTTTTGTGTGCCGACGCCAAAAGGACGAATACACCTGCTGCCGCAGCTGGGGCAGACAGAAGGCAGCCTGGTGCTGTAGTTGCAGTAATGGCACCTGAGCACCCCATCCAGATGATATGTAAGAGAGATATCACAGTGGTCGCATTTTATCACATAGCCGCATTCCCTGCAGATTATAAAATTCGCGTATCCCCGCCTGTTCAAGAAAAGGATGGTTTGCTCGCCCTTCTGCAGTCGGTCAAATATGGCAGCAACAAGCTGGCGGCTGAATATCCCACTGTTTCCGTCCTTTATTTCCTGTCTAATGTCAACAACTGTAACCTGCGGCAGCGGTTTTTTATCTACCCTGTGCGGCAGTCTTAGCAGTTGATACGGACCGTTGCGGCCGGTCTTAAACCATGACTCCAGTGAAGGAGTAGCGCTTCCCAGGACCACCACCGCGCCTGACAACTGAGCTCTTTTAATGGCCACCTCCCTGGCGTGATAACGGAGGTGATCGTCCTGCTTATATGACGGCTCGTGTTCTTCGTCCAGGATAAAAAGCCCTGGTACGGGCATAGGGGCAAAAACCGCGGAGCGCGTGCCCAGGACCACAGGAGCCTGGCCGTCCTTTACCCTGCGCCATTCATCATATCTCTCCCGACCGGCCAGACCGCTATGCAGCACTGCCACCAGAGAGCCGAATCTCTCCCGGAAGAGTTGGATCATCTGCGGCGTCAGGGATATTTCCGGAACCATCGTTACCGCCTGCCGGCCGGCCGCCAGGGCAGAGGCTATGGCACTGAGATAGACCTCGGTCTTGCCGCTGCCGGTAACACCATAAAGGAGAAAAGCACCAAACTTGCCCCCGGTAATGGCCTGCGATATTTCCTTAATAGCTTTTACCTGATCGACATTTAGCTGCGTTACACTGCCGCTAGTATGTACAGCCTGATTTTCCTCCTGATAATTAGAGTAAGGCAATGTCTCAGCTTCCAGCAACCCCGCTTTTACCAGCGTATCCACCGTCCCAGGTGAGGTCTGAGCTGCCGCGGCCAGTTCCTTCCTGGTCAGGCGTTGATTAAGCAAAGCCTGTCTGAGCACAGCTGCTTGCTTCGGAGCTCGCTTCAGACTGCTTAAAACCTCCTGGGATTTATCTTCCGGGAAGGCCGGCTTGAGCAATTTTACCGCACGGGTGGCTTTAACACCCAGGCGGGGAGCAATAATCCGGGCGAAAGCTTCCGCAGTGCTACAGAGGTAACTATCCGCCATCCAGCGCGCAATCTCAAGCAATTCTTCAGTCAATACCGGTTCATCATCGAGTGTGCTGGCTATCTCCCTGACTTTTACATCTTTTTCAGGATAACCAAACCCCAGCACGTAGCCGGCCAAACTCCTGCCGCCAAAGGGTACGAGCACTCTTGCGCCCGGTTTAACCTTATCTTTTAATTCCGCCGGGACAGCATAGTGAAACACCCGGTCTACGCTGCGCGCGCTTATATCTACAATTATTTCTGCAAACAGGCCGGTATTCCCCATCAAAACCTCCTGGTTATACTAAAATCCCGGTTTACGGGATTTTTGTCTGACACTCTTATTCTCGTTTCTGGCGGATCGCCAGCGCTTCGTCCAGGATCCGGCGAGCCAGAACCGTTTTGTCCAGTAGCGGCATTTGTTGCACATCGCCGCCGGGATATACGAATTTTACAATGTTAGTGTCTGAACCAAATCCTGCTCCGGCTTGAGTAATGTCATTGGCCACCAGAAAGTCCAGATTCTTGCCTGTCACTTTTTGCAAAGAGTTTTCCTCCAGGTCACTGGTTTCAGCAGCAAACCCCACCAGAACCTGCTTATTCTTTCTTCTGCCCAATTCAGCCAGAATGTCATGGTTCCTGACCAGCGCAAGGGACAGCGAGCCTTCATGTTTTTTAATCTTCTGGCTGCAAACCTCTCTCGGCCTGTAGTCTGCTACGGCAGCAGTTTTAACCACAATATCAACACCTGGGTAATGTTCCATCACAGCTTCATACATCTGGGCAGCTGTTTCCACGTTGATTAATTCCACGCCCTCCGGCGGCTTTAAAACAGTGGGGCCGCTGACCAGCAACGTCTTTGCTCCCCTGCCGGCTGCCGCTCCCGCAACCGCGTAACCCATTTTTCCTGTGCTGCGGTTGGTAATATAACGCACGGGATCTATCGGTTCAACTGTGGGACCCGCCGTCACCATTACAGTTAAACCTTCCATATCTCTGCAGGGACTCAGCAAGCTCTTTATCTTTTCCATAATGAGATCTAGATCAGCCAGCCTCCCCCTGCCTTCGACGCCGCAGGCCAGGCGTCCCGTGCCAGGTTCAACAAATTCGTAGCCCAGTTCACGCAGGGTTGCTATATTACGCTGAACTACTACATTATTATACATGTTTACGTTCATGGCCGGGCAAAAGAGGACCGGGCATGATGCCGCCATAATTACGGTCGTTAGCAGGTCATCCGCAATACCGTTCGCTACCTTGCCTAATATATTGGCAGTGGCCGGAGCAATGACAATCAGCTCGGGACGGGTAGCCAATTCAATATGCTGCACAGCCCCGCGCATCGAATCAAAAAGTTCTGTGCGCACGGTATTACCTGATAACACCTGGAAGGTGAGGGGCTTAACAAACTCCTGAGCGGATCTGGTCATAATCACATTAACCTCAAATCCGCCTGCCTTCAGGCTGCTAACCAGTTGAGCGGCCTTAAAAACGGCTATGCCGCCGGTAATGCCAACGGTAATTCTTTTTTCAGCCAGCATGGTCTTCCTTCCCCCTGATCATAAAACGTCGGCTGTAAATCATAATGTATACTTACTTTACATTCCGCTCGGTCCTTGTATAGCTAATTTTGTCCTGTAGAATTTCTTTCAAAGAGGCAGTTACCGTCTTACTAAAAGTGCCGTCTTCCCTGTCGGTTCCCTTTTCGGTAAGTGCCCTGGCCCTTTTAGCAGCCACCACCACTAAAGTATACCTGCTGTCAACCTTCTCCATAAGTTCATCAAGTGACAGTTGGTTCATAAACACCCTCCAGCTTAAAACTTTCGTTAAGTATTTGGATCTAATTAAAACTATTTAGTAATGACTTAAAATTATGAGGCCGGGATTTTTCAGCGGTTATAATCGATCTTATCTGTTCCACAGCCCTTGCTACCTGGTCGTTTACTACAATGTAGTCATAGCGATCGGCCACTTTTATCTCGCCGGACGCACAACGCAGGCGTTTTTCAATAACCTCCCTTGCATCTGTGCCGCGGGTGAAAAGACGCTTTTTTAAATCAAATCTAGATGGCGGCGCTATAAATATCAGCACTGCTTCAGGATACTTTTTTTTAACCTGCAGTGCGCCCTGGATATCTATTTCCAATATTATATCGCGGCCTTCTTTAAGACTCTTTTCGACAAAAGACAACGGTGTACCGTAATAATTATTGTAAACCTTCGCATATTCCAGAAGATCCCCGTCTTTGATCATTTTATTAAAAACTTCACTATCTAAAAAGAAGTAATCCACACTATCGACTTCTCCGGGCCGGGGAGTCCTTGTGGTAGCCGATACGGACAGTCGCAAATAAGGCTCGTTCTTTAACAGCGCCCTGCAAACAGTCCCTTTACCTGCTCCTGACGGCCCTGATAGGACCAGCAGCAAACCTTTTTTTTCCATTTTCACGACTCTAGCTTTATTCGGCCGGTTCTTCCGCCTGAGGCGCCGCCTCTTTGGACACAAGACGGTTAGCAACAGTTTCCGGTTGTACCGCGGACAGTATTACATGGTCACTGTCGGAAATGATAACCGCCCTGGTGCGCCGCCCGTATGTAGCGTCAATCAGCATACCCCTGTCCCTGGCCTCGGTGATTATTCTTTTAATAGGAGCTGATTCCGGACTTACTATGGCAATAATACGATTGGCTGATACAATATTGCCAAAACCTATGTTAATTAATTTTATCTCCATGATACTGCTCCTTTCCTGCTTTGTTTATTCGATATTCTGTACCTGCTCCCTGATTTTCTCCAGCTCGCTTTTTACCTCGACAGCCCAGTAGCTTATCTCAAGATCATTAGCCTTAGAGGCAATAGTGTTTATTTCCCTGTTCATCTCCTGGACTATAAAGTCAAGCTTCCTGCCCACAGGCTCACTCGCTTGCAAACAGGAACGAGCCTGTTTCAAATGGCTGGCCAACCGTACGGTTTCTTCGGTGATATTAGAACGCTCAGCAAAAAGCACGGCTTCAGCCGTCAGGCGTTCGGGGGCAAGGCCGCTGTCTTTCATAAAATCATTTATACGGATTCCCAGTCTCTCCCTGTATTCTTCAACGACTACAGGAGACCTTTCTCTAATTTTTGAGTTCAGCGAGGAAATCCGATCCAGTCTGAGCACAAGGTCTGCAGCCAGCTGTATCCCTTCTTCGGCCCTCATCTGGACCAAACCGGTCAAAGCGCTTTCCAGCGCCTCAAAAATAGCCGGCCACCACTCCTCGACATTTTCGACTGGATCTGCCAGCGCCAGCACATCAGGCAACTCCACCAGATCTTTTATATTAAAATCTCCCTCTATGCCAAGAGTTTCCTGCAATTCTTTTATTGCCTTATAATACGCTCCGGCCAGTTCTTTGTCAACTTTTACGCAAGAGATCTTTTCGTTGCTGTCCTGCATGTTTAAAAACGCGTCAACCCGCCCGCGGG
>JAQVXL010000063.1 GCA_028709235.1 Desulfotomaculaceae bacterium | reverse complement strand
TTACACCATAGAAACCTTACACCATAGAAACCTTACACCATAGAGACTTTACACCATAGAGACTTTGCCTGCCACCTCAAGGGGCCTTAAACAGGGCCCCTTTTTCGATCCCCTGGCAATGAATAAACGAATGCACATCTTCCGTCAGATGTAGGTCCGGATTCATCCGGACACCCCGGCGCAAGATAACCCGGCATGTAGGTCCGGATTCATCCGGACACCCGGCGCAAGATAACCCGGCATGTAGGTCCGGATTCATCCGGACACCCGGCGCAAGATAACCCGGCATGTAGGTCCGGATTCATCCGGACACCCTGGCCGCAAGATAACCCGGCATGTAGGTCCGGATTCATCCGGACACCCCGGCCGCAAGATAACCCGGCATGTAGGTCCGGATTCATCCGGACACCCGGCCGCAAGATAACCCGGCATGTAGGTCCGGATTCATCCGGACACCCGGCCGCAAGATAACCCGGCATGTAGGTCCGGATTCATCCGGACACCCCGGCCGCGAGATAACCCGGCATGTAATGCGGTATTACACTGTGGAGGGAAATATTATGGAATACACAATACAAACGTCAAAAGGCCAGGTCACTGTCCCAAAGGAGATTAGTGAAAAATTCAATTGGAAAGAAGGGACCATGCTAAAGTTTTTTATAGGTAATGACGAGTAGAAGGTAAAGAAAGTTACTATCTTTGAAGAGGTGGAAGATTTAATTGCGAAAGACCGATAATTCACGTTATAGCGGAGAAAAATTCAAAGCCAAACTTCTTGAACGAAAGACCGCCGCTATTAATCTAATTAATTAGCATATCATGCTTGTATTTTCTGATGAATTACAAGTGATATGGCTGGCGACAATAGCCAGTTAAGGAGAATAATGCAGGGTTATCCGGGAAAAAGAAAGAATCCTTGATACTGCCGAAAGTAAGGGGGGAAAACATACCACACCAAAGGAGTTTATAAACATTAGCATACTAGTCATTTAATCAAAAAGGGGAGGTCTGCTGTTGATGAAGCCTATTGCGAACAAAAAACGAAAACTATCATTACGGGCATTAGCAATATCAGGGGTACTGGCATGTTTAATTATTCTTTGTCCGCTGCTGGCCGTAGCTGATGAAGCCGCAAAAAATCAGGATACGGTTATGGTTTTTATCCTGGACAACAATACATATACCGCTGACGGCGAACTTATAGTTATGGATGTCAGCCCGACCATTATTGAAAGCCGGACCATGCTGCCCATTAGATATGCCGCCACCCCCCTGGGCGCCGATGTGGCCTGGGATGATGCCACCCGGAAAGTAACGGTGTCATTAGGTGAAACGAAAATGGAACTATGGATCGGACAGAGCAATGCAGCGGTCAATGGAGAAACTGTTCCCATAGACGCTGACAATAGCAATGTAAAACCGGTGATTATTAACGAGCGGACCATGCTGCCCCTGCGGTTCGTTACCGAAACCCTGGGCTGTGATGTACAGTGGGACCCGGTCACCAGAAAAGTAACTATCACCAAAGCCGCCTCATCAGGCGGGTCAATTATTAAACCTGGCGTTCCAACAATACCGGATATTGAAGTGAACCCCCCGGTAGTAGTCACGCCAATAAAACCTGAGCTTACTTCAATGGATATCAGTAAACTCAAAACAGGCTGGGGAGTTGCTCCGGCCGGGACACCTTATACCGTAACCGACAATGAAGGAGATATTCCCGTAGTCATGCGGGTGGGCAGGGGCTATGATGTTTTTGGCAAATACGCCTCGGTGGATTCGTTAAAGGAGCCGGTTTTGGACAGCGGCAGACTGATCCAGGACAAAAAAATAGAGCGCATCCGGTTTGATCAGGGCGGAGACAGCCAGGTCACCAGCGAATCCATCAGGTCATACAGCAACAGTATGTCAACAAAAATAAGCGCGTCAGCCAGTTATTATGGTTTTAGCGGTTCGATCAAGACTAATTTTGATACTGCCCGCACCCAGCAGCTGAACAACTATTTTTCCACTTACAGCTGGATCGTTAAAAAGTACGGTGTGTACGTCAAGGGTTCGACCAACCTGAAAGACTACCTCACCGCTGATGCGGCGCAGATGCTGAATGACAAGAACGTGTCCGCCAACAAGGTTTTTAATACCTTCGGTCACTATGTGCTTGTGGATACGATTACCGGCGGCAGAATTGATTACAGCGTTACCGCCAGCTCTAAGGCGTCAACCAGCTATGAAAACTTTAAAACTGCTGCCAAAGCAGATTATAAAGCCCTTGTATTTAGTGCGGGAGGCAGCGCCGAATATCAAAGCGTGAAAAACAGAGCTGAGTATGACAGCAACAAGGAGCAGACTCTCCACAGCTATGGCGGCGGTTTCGCCCTGAATATTGGCCAATTTAAAACCGATCCCCAGATCCTGGCGAAATGGGAAAGCACCCTGGAGGACAATGGCACCCTGGTGGATTTCGGCAGCACCACCACCAGAGCGCTGGTGCCGATTTGGGAGCTTTGCAGCGACCCGGCCCGGGCAGCCAGTCTTAAGGCCGAATTCGAAAAGCTGAACCTGGCGCAAGGAAACCAGTGGCCGATGCAAAAATATGTAACGGATATCGTATTTGTCACAGATAAGAATGAATGGAACGCCAGAAGCAAGTGTCCTGCCGGGTATCAGCTGATTAATGCCGACCTGAACGCCGGCGCAGGCGGGGACTTCATCTACCTGTGCTATAAACTGGGAGACAACATCGATGAAGCTTATACTGATTTCTTCATGGAATATACAGGTAATGGCCAGAGCCCGGAGACAAAACCGATTAATCACAACTCAAACTACGTTGATTATACGCGCATCGGCGCCGATTTGAATAAAGGCGCAGGCGGGGATTATATCTACATGTGGGCGACCCGGGCCAAGACCCTGCCGCCGGTAACGGATATAGCAGTCGCCTTTGATGATCCAAATAGCGTCAATCCCAACTGGTCCAGCGTGTACTGGCAGAATACCCAAAGCCCGGCGGATGTCAATAAAAGCGTCAAGGGGAAATATATATACATTAAATACAACAGATAACCGGCCATAAATAGGAGCGCAATGATGCATATGCGGTAAGACGAAAAAGCAGCTGTTGAAAAAACAGCTGCTTTTTGTCCCGAAAATTTATCGCCTTGTAATACGGTATTGCCACTATGGAGGGAAATATCTAGGGAGCAGGGAAAATATTTATAAAGAACTGGCCAGAAGATTATGATGCAAAACAATAAAAGGATTTCCTCGCAATTTATCGAAATATTGGATAATGTGGAAATCACCACCCAACAGGGTGGTTGATGTGTTTTTGTCTCTTTTCGACAATAATTGACATTGTCTTCATAACTGTAATAACAACAGGGAGGTATCAGAAGTGTCAGATCAGAGAGATATTTATCTTGAGCGTTTATCCAAAATAGATGGTATACTCTGGATTTCAGATGAAACATGGGGTTACGGGGTAAGCGGCACAGCATATTTTCTCACGGATGAAGGTTATTATGGCGGAATTCCTCATAATGGATATGCTCCTGAAGTTATAACTAAAGAAGAATATGAAGAAGCTTTAAAAATTATCAACAGCGAAGATTTTGACGAGGATGAATATTATGGCGAAGCAGTAGAAATGGTTAAAGTCGAGTGTAAGCCTGACATTGAATATTACACTGATTTCGGCGGGTATATGACTAAGACAGAAAATGAAGAAATCATTGCAGAAGCTGTTATGGAATCTGTTTTTACCCCCTGGAATGAGTTAGACACAGAAGAATTGGAAGAATGGTGCAGTATTTTGAATGAAATCAAAAGGGTTAATCTTGTGGGAATAACATGAGCCGCCTTGACGAATTACAGGATAACAAAGGGTGAGGCTGCCTGATGGGCGGTGCTATTGGTGACGCCCTGGGCTGGCCTATTGAATTTATTAAATATCGCGACATAATCCGCCGATATGGTCCCGACGGAATTCAGGATCTGCAGCGCTGACACATGGACATCCATCAGGTTATTTATCGGCAGGTGCCCTTGCCTATATTATTGCTTCAATTATTGCAGGGCAGGATCTTGAAACTGCAGTTAAAGATACAATTGGGGAGCTTGAAGCCCATGCAGGCCATGATCAATGCGCCAGAAGCCTGAACAAGGCTATTGCGCTGGTGAAAAGCGGACTTCCCGCTGTCGAGGCCATAACGCGGCTTGGTGAAGGATGGGTTGGCGAAGAAGCCCTGGCAATTTCAGTATACTGCGCATTGAAGCATCAGGACAATTTCAAAAAAGCGCTGGTAGCTTCGGTTAACCATAATGGCGACAGCGCCATCACCGGTAATATCCTGGGAGCGTATTTAGGATTAAGCAGGATCCCTTTAAACTGGATCGAAAACGTTGAATTGGGTGAGGTTGCGCTGCAGATGGCAGATGATTTGCTGCCCGGGTATCAAGGCACCCGGGAATGGCGAGAAAGGTATCCGGGGTATTAGATGGTAGCCTTTTTCTGCATTCCTTTGGCCAGGTGGGTATATGTGTCTGTTGTGGCGCCGATGCTGCCGCGCCATCTTGGACTGCAGGCAATAAATCGCCAGCTTTAATAAAGCATGAAAGCCGGGGCGCATAGACCTGCTTTCTTTAGTTTGGGTATCCTTGCCACAATTATCACAAAACCCAGGCGGGGACATTCTCTATCAACATAAACTAATTACCCCACCAGTTTCAGCTGTAACCAATTTTTTAGTCGTTTTACCGCTGCACAAAAAACACCTTTTAATCATTTTGGCAATTCACCCCATGTGTCTTAGGGTCCTTCCACTTGGGAGGCCCGGGAAAATATGCGGTTACAGCTAAAGGGGTATGCTTTTCGCCGAAATTTTTCCTATAATAATAGACTGCAAAATAACTGAAGGATTTTCGCGCAATTTAGCGAAATATTGGATAATGTGGGAATAAACAACCAAGATGCTGGTTACAACGTTTTTACACCTGTTCGAAAATAGTTGATATGACCTTCATTACTGTAATAAAGGGAGGCATTAAGAGGATGGTGAACCTAAAATAAAAGATCTGCACGCCGGGTTAATCTTCATTCTAACGGAATACATAAAGGCGCGTGCCGATGGGAATTTTGGCAAAAAACATCCCATTTGGGCCGCCTTTAGTGATATTCAAAAAACACTTAAGGCAAACGATTACATAAAGCAATCTCCTTATCTGAAAGTTAGTTGGTCAGTCGGAATGGGGAATTGGGCTAAAATTCCCTGGATTTCCTTCCTTGATTCCCGCGAGACTTCCACCACTCAGAGTGGAGTTTATTGTGTTTATCTTTTTCGCCAGGATATGAGTGGAGTATATCTTTGCTTGGCCCAGGGTGTAACGGAACCCAAAAACCGGCTAGGCCTGGCTAGGGCCAGGAATTTTTTGAGCGCCCAGGCGGAAGCTATTCGCAAGCAATGCAGCAAACTTAAGGAGTATAGTTTTCAGCTTGACAGCAAAATCGAGCTGCGTTCTGATGCGGGCCTTGGTATCGATTATGAGCATTCCACAATCGCCTACAAATTTTATGACGCAAAAGCTATTCCTGATGACTATGAAATTATAAACGACCTGAAGATTCTCCTTGAAACATATGACCACTACATAGAGTCAAAAAACAATGATGAACAAGACAATGATCAGCAACTTTTCAGCCTGGACGAGGCCGTCAGCCGTGTAATAAAAGCAATAGCCGAATCCGGTTTTTATTTTGAGCCTTGGCAAATTGCCGCTTACATCACAGCGCTTCGTACAAAACCATTTGTCATCCTGGCCGGCGTGTCCGGCACCGGCAAATCGAAACTGCCGGCCTTAGTGGCTAAAACCACCGGTGGCGAGTCAAAGCTTTTACCTGTGCGCCCGGACTGGACCGACAGTTCGGACGTGCTGGGTTACTGTGATTTGCAGGGAAATTTCCGGCCCGGGCCGCTGCTGGAATTTGCCCGGGAGGCAGACGAACAGCGGGACAAGCATTTTATCTGTATTCTCGATGAAATGAATCTAGCTCGCGTCGAGCAATATTTTGCCGAGGTGCTGAGCCGGATTGAAGACCGGCAGTTGGCGGCAGGCGGTGGCTATGAAAGTGGACCACTAATTAGTATCGCATTGAATGAAAGTGACGCAGTCTGGATGAAACAAGGGCTGCCACCCAACCTGGCGATAGTGGGAACTGTAAACATGGATGAAAGCACCCACGGCTTCAGCCGGAAGGTGCTGGACCGGGCTTTTACCATCGAGCTGTCGGACATTGATTTGTCGGTATGGGAAAGGGCAGTAAACGGACCCACCGGGATTACAAACTGGCCGGTCGAAGCCTGGTACCCCCGTGCGGCGCGTCTGGGGGACCTCGCTGATCATAACGGGGAAACAAAGCAAATCATTGGGGATGTGATTCAATCACTTAACAGAATCAACCCTTTTTTAACTCAGGCCCAGCTTCAGGTTGGCTACCGGGTGCGCGATGAAATTGCGCTCTTTGTCCTGCATGCGCGGGAAATATCTTCAGCTTTTGTTACCTGCGGCGGTGAAACCGTGGACCCGCTGGACCTTGCTTTTCTGATGAAAGTGCTGCCGCGGATTGCCGGGGGCAGTAACGCTATCCGTCAGGTCATTTTACAGCTTCTCGGCTGGACATACCAGGGGCAGGGGTTTGGGACGGAAGAGGAGGCATCCCCCGTTACTCAGTTGTGGGAGTCTGCAGGACGGCGGGGCAGCTTGCCCAGCGCCCGTTACCCCAGAACAGCGGCAAGGTTGTGCCTGATGTGGGACCGTTTGCAAAGTGAAGGTTTTACTTCATTCTGGTTATGAGGTTGGTTTATGGAAGCGCTTTTTACCATTGAAACAGACCGGGTATATTTAAGCTGGGGGCCGGCGCGGAATAAAACCCCGGCATTGCTGGTAGACCAGGTTTTTGTTCCTGGACGCCTTTTGCTCCGCAAATGTCGAGAGGACGTAAAATTTTTAAACGTTTGGCGCAGCTCCGTACCGGATGCCGCGGCGCAAGACCCGGAACAGACAACAGGCCCTCTGCTTTTTGAGCAGATTGATTACAAACTCTATTTATGCGCAAAAGAGAACGGCAGCCTGTCCATCTTACACAGGGACCCTTTAATTACCAGGGACGTTAGCAGCGAAGAAGGCGGCAGGATTCTGCACGGCTATGTAAATTTCGGCTCCCAGGTGGGACGGAGCGAATTTACTATTCTGGTGGATGGCAGGCCGGAATTCAGTTTTGAAGTAGAGATCTTTCCAGCTAAATTAGACTATATGACCGATTACCAGCAAATCCTTGCCGAAGTCCAGGATATACTCACCGGCCTGGCCCTGGAATATTTGCGGGCGACATTTCAACTGGGTCTTGGCTATCGGGTACCCCAGCCCACCCACGTGGAATGGCTGTCCCTGCTGCGTCACGTAATGGACGAGCTGGAACGGGCTTTGCGCTATATTGCCGCCCGGCCGGTGCGCGGGCTGAGCCGTGAGCCAGTGATGGCGCGTGTGGAAAAAGTGAAGCGGGTTGACTCGTCGATGCGGTCAGTATTACGGCGGGGTAAAGGTACGGGTGGTGTTCTGGAACTCGGCGGAGGCGTCCGTGTACGGGAGCGGGTGGCGGAATGCCGTGCCAGGCCGGTGCTGGACACACTGGAGCACCGTTGGATTGCCCGCCAATTGAAATGGATTCACCAGCGCATACGGTTGCTGCGGAGCCAGGAACGGCAGCGCCTGCAAGAGGGCAGGGGAAAAGGCCAGCGAGGCAGGCAGATAATCCAGGAACTGGACCAGCTGGATGAACGGATCACCGCACTCTGCCGGCTGGAACCCCTGGCAGTAGCAGGGGATACTTTGCCGCCTGGTTTTGTTTCCCTGCAGCTGCTTGCCGCGCCTGGTTACCGCGAGGTGTACCGGGCTTTTCTCCTCCTCACGCTGGGTCTGCGCCTGGAAGGCGGCCTGGTCCGCCTGTCGGTGAAGGAGCTTGGCCAACTATACGAGTACTGGTGCTACCTGGCGTTATTGAGGCTGATTGCCGAAGCGACTGGTAAAGCGATTCCCGTCCACAAGTTATTTTCAGTGCGCCAGCAGGGTTTGCAGGTGTTGCTCCAAAAAGGCCGTACAAGCAGTGTGGCCTTTGATCACTGCAACGGCCGCAGCATAAAGGTGGTATATAACCCGCGGTTTCAGAGCGATTATGTGCTCATCCCCCAGCAGCCTGATATGCTGGTTACCCTGGAAGACCCGGATTGGCCGGTTTTGCACCTGCTGCTGGACGCCAAATACCGGATCGATTCCTCACCGGAATTCGTGGGCAGATACGCCTCACCCGGCCCGCCGGAAGACGCCCTCAATGTTCTGCACCGCTACCGGGATGCGATTATTGAAAACAGCCGGCCGGGCGAGGAGAATGGCAGTCCCGGGCGGACCATAGTCCAGGCAGCCGCAGTATTCCCGTATCGTGAGCCGGCTGAAGGGGAATACCGGGAAAGTCTCCTCTGGCAGTCTCTTAACAGAATTGGGGTTGGGGCGGTGCCCTTATTGCCCGGAGATGAAGATTACTTGCGGCAGTGGCTGCGAACAGCCCTAGGCCGGGGCGGATGGGAACTTGCCGACCGGGTTATCGAGCACCGCACCAGGGAGCGCGCCTTTGCGTGGCGTACTGCCGCTGCCGAGCCGGTGTTAATCGGTGTTTTAAGAGGCGGCAGCGAGAAGGAGCACTTGCGCTGGATCATGGAAAAGGGCCTTTACTATATGCCCCTTTTAAAAACCCAGCGACGCCAATTTGTGGCCAGGCATCTGGCTATTTACCTACCAGCTTCTTTGCGCGGCACAGGGGCCGTTGCGTACAGGGCCGAAATAACCAGCCTGGAAATTGTCCAGCGCAAGGATATCCCAACCCCCTGGTTTTCCAGGCGGGGCGAGGAGAGACTGCAGGTTCTCTACCGGTTGGGCCGGATCAGTGCCCTGAAGCCTCCGATTGTGAACAAGGGCAGCCCGGGCCCAGGCCGCCGTTTTTCCACCCATCGCTGGACATCGCGCCTTTCTCTGGAGCGGGCCAGGGTGTTGGAGGAGTTGTTTTTAGAGACAGAACCCGAATGGAGGCTTTATGAGGGGCTGCGGGCCAGGGGCGTCGCATTTCAAATAGAGCCGGGTCCGGTAAAGGTGACAAACCCGGAAAACCCGGCCGGACGAGCATGGTTTTCCACTGAAACGGGCCCTATGGTCCGGTATGCGGGGGCATCTGGATTCGTCATCAAAGAGAATCGGGGACGAGAAAAATATTTTATAAAGATTGAAGATGTTTTAGAGCGGTTTGAAAAGGATAACATGGCTGGCATGTAACTAGCTCACCTCGAAGGGTTAGTCGGTACAAAAGTAAAGATTACTATGGAGATAGAAGCTGAGATACCCGATGGTTTTCCGGATAAAGTTGTGCAAATTGTCACTGAAAACAGCCAGGCATTCAGATTTAAGAATCATGGTTTTAGAAGGAATAAGTGTTTAAATACTGTTGATTTAAAATTAGGGAGTGAAATTATTATGGTTGACGAAAAGGATGATAATAAAAACAAATCAACAGAATCAGGTCTTACACTAACCAGTGTTGTCATGGCGATGATAATATTAGCTTTTGTAGGTGCAATCGCGAAAGGTATAGTTAGAGGTAATCATAACATCGTAGCTAGTTGGAATACATACACCATTGGTACAATCGGGCCAGCTCTTACACTTACTACACCAAGCGAACCAAATTTAATTTCTACTGAAGCCCCGGCAGTAGCACAAATATATACCCAGAGTTATGAAGAGTACGAATGCACTTCTGACGCAGCAAGAATCTCATTATTTCTAATAAATGGTCAATATAAAAGTGGACTTGGAACCCCCAATTTACAGGGGGCTACCGATGGCACCGTATTTGCTTTGTCTCAAGTAGAGGGCACTACCGTTATCCAGCGTAATACAACTCCGATAGTTGTATCAGGGAAAAATGGTACATTAATAACCTTAACAACAGACGAAAAAGGGGACAAGATTGAGGAAAAGATACTAATCTTTATAGATGGATTAAAATATTGGCAGGTTTGCATTAGATATATGACATCCGATAAAGCCGGGGGCGAAGCTGCCCAAAAGGTGGTTGAATCACTTAGTTTTCAGAGTCCTTATGTAAGCGTCAAGTAAACCGTCACATAGAATATAAGGTTTAAAGATAGTACAATCACGATGAATAAAGTTGAAAAAGTAAGCAAACTTTTTTAACTGGGAACGGAGTGGTTGTATGGATACACAAAAAGTTGCAGTAAAATACCGATTAACACGGGTGGGTGATATAATTTCGGACAGTTTGATAAGATACAGTTAGCAGAAAAGGAGCTTATCAAAATGTCAACAAAACGCAGGAAATACGATGAAGAATTCAAGAAACGGGCAGTACGTATGAGCTATACCAGCGAGCCATACGTGATCTATTAACCAATAATACTACTTATTTGGTATTTAATCCCTGAGAATTAGCTTTAACCCAACTTGACAGCAGGCGCTTTCGATGGATGTTGGGATCAACCCCTTCTTCCATTAAGAAC
>JAQVXL010000129.1 GCA_028709235.1 Desulfotomaculaceae bacterium | reverse complement strand
GGTGAGGCAGCTTTCTCTCAAATAAAGACCTGAGCAGCATCGCCCTGCGGATGACAAATAGCTGGTCCACCCGGTGGTTCGACGGATTTGGGCCAAGGATGTTGACATTTCCCCTCAAACGGCTGATAAAATCTGGACCTTTCGCGCTTTTAAACTCCACTGCAAACTGTTTCTTTTCCCCCTCATCCGCGATTGTCTCGCCGCAGAATTCCTCAAATGTGCTGCTGGTGCCACCGGCAAAAACAAAGATTGCCTTCCCGATAGGGTGTACCGCATCCTCTTCTCTGAACAACCCGTCCTGCATGGGGGCTAAAAAATACTTCAGCCAGCCCAGCTTTCCTTCAAAAGAAGCGTCGAATTCATCAAAAACAATCAGCGGCACCTTCCCCTGCAGTGAATAATCCCTTGCTTTATGAAAGGCCTTCGCCAGATCAGAAGGCGACCGGAACTGGGACAGGTTGAAGTTTAACTTCGTAATCAGGTCAGGCGCGATATTTGCGGCTACTTCAGTTACCCCAAAGGATTTTCCCGAGCCAGGAGTCCCGAATACGGCAATGGAAAGAGGCCTGAGCGCGTTTTTTGTGGCAATATACTCACCCATCAGGTTGTTGATGCTCCGGTAGCTTTCTATTTCTGTCCGGTCAACGGTTTTCAACTGGCCGAACCTGGCCACCGGGATAAACTTCAGAACCTTCTCGTCTCCGCTTTTTACGATTTCCGCGGCGATTTCGACCAGGTTAGACGGGCTTTTATCATTTAAAATATACCAGCTTTCCTGACTGTTCTGATTGATTGGGATGTGGATTTTTACATCCTGTACATTTTCTTTTGAAATTATGTAATTATTGTCTTCCAGGAAAGTTTTCGGATGCGGGAAGTTTAACGCGGACGCATTCCCGCCAAAACCCTCGATATAATACTTTTGCGCGGCTACGATGCCTTCGCAAATGCCGTCATTGATTGAGAAAACCAGTCCTTCCTCTTTCATACCATTCGCAACAATGCTTTTAACTAACCCCGCGACAAAACAGGAGGTATATCCATACATCCCGCCCTGGATCCCCTTCAGGAAATCTCCCTCGAACTGATAGGGCATAAAATAAAGGCGGGATTCGGAAACACCGTTGCATTTATAGTAGATTGCGCCCTCCAGTCCGAAAGTAAAGATCAGATGCCTGCAGCCTACAAGAAAGGAAAGGTTCGGGTTGTTGTTCAACTGCCATACAAAATCCTGCGCCGTCCTTTCCCAGGAGATGCTTTTGCTGATGTTTACACCCTTGGCACGCAGGTCTTCGCTGTTGATAATGATGATCGTTTTTTCAATATGTGTTTCTACAAGGTGCTTCCATAAAGGGCTGGACTCATTCGGAT
Organism: Desulfotomaculaceae bacterium; assembly: GCA_028709235.1. GTDB lineage: Bacteria > Bacillota > Desulfotomaculia > Desulfotomaculales > Pelotomaculaceae > Syntrophopropionicum. Next base: position 1,242 of record JAQVXL010000129.1, on the reverse strand, counting down.
TATTCAGTTTGTACAGGACAAGCGGATTTTTCCCTGGTGTTTTCAGGGCCAGCGGCCAATACTCCTTATGCTCATTAAACCCGTTGTTCTCGTCGTCTATGACGACCATAGCCGCGTCGGCGTCATCATCAACAACAGGGAGTAATTTGGGCAATCCGGACGGTGTTCCTGTAAAACCAAGAAAACGGCTGATCCGGTATACTTTACTCGTGTCCTTTCCGCCTAAAACTCTGGGAAACAGTTCTATCTCTGCCGTGGAATGAAGGAATTCATTAAAGTTTATGGATTTCTTATTCTGCATGTCCGGGGCAAGAACCGGTTGACCGATTGCCAGGGAAATGAGCCTGGCCAACAGCATGGATTCACCCGGCATTGATATTCTGTGCATATTTTTATGCATTTGCCAGTTCCAGCCGTTCTGAACCTGTGGTAAAGTAGTCCAAAGCAGTTTATTAATGCAAATATCGCCGCTTACTACGATTTTGTTGTTCTGTTCACTCATATGCTTTACCTCAATAAAAATTTTCTATTAATAAAATTCACCGTCCAAACAATATCCCCTTTATCAAAAAGGGGATATTTGCGGGTGTTATAGTTTAACTAAATATCAAATAATAAGCATAAATTTTGGGGGGATACTATTCTTAGACAGAACATAGAAATTTTTTGGAGAGGGCAGCTTGGAAAACACGCACAATTTCATATCACCCAGGACAAATTTAATAGGCATAGGAGCATTTAAAGACCTCCCAAATGAATTGCTGGCCTATAAACTCAGCAAAGTACTGATTGTTACCGATAAAAACATGATCAGTCTGGGATATGTTGAATTTTTGGAAAAGATATTAAAAAACCTTTTTATCTCCTATGACATTTTTGATGGTGTGCTGCACCCAAATCCAACGGTTTCTTTCGTTGAAGACGGTATGGCATATTTTAAATCCCTGCAAATAAGGGGCTATAAATTAATTTTTTCCATAGGCGGCGGGACAAACCACGACTGCGCCAAAGCCATCGCGACAGTTGCCGCCAATGGCGGTTCAATCATCGATTATGAAGGATATAATAAGGTAAGCAAACCGGTTATACCGCAAATTGCCATAAATACCACGGCTGGCTCCGGCGCTGAGTTAACAATGACTGCAATAATTGTTGACACTTCAAGGAAAGTCAAAATGACTATAACCTCACCTATGTTGACACCGTTCTTATCTGTAAATGATCCAATATTTATGACAACCA
>JAQVXL010000128.1 GCA_028709235.1 Desulfotomaculaceae bacterium | reverse complement strand
TTAACGAGGCAACAGGTTTGCGGGTCAGGTTAAGCAGCAAAAGAAAACCGGCCAGCCAGATCAACAATAGCCCGCCGATGTAGTCAACGCTTTTACCGATCACGGTCCTGTCGTCTTTTTTGGGCTTCTGAATATAAGAGCGCAGGACAGTTCCTTTGTCGCGTCTCTCTTTCCAGCGGGCGAAACTAAACTTGTAAGGCCGGCCCCTGGTTGACAATATTTTTCCAGCTTTGAATCTGCTCATCATCTAAATCCTCCGATTTTATGCCTTACGATCATTTTAACCATTTTACTGGAAAACATTACTTATATTATCCTTTATTGCCACAGCTATTTTGACAGCGTAGATTCATTGCTTCTTTACTAAGGTAAATTTATATAGTTTAATGTTAATATCGCAATTATTTATTGGGAGGCAATAAAATGCTCTACGAAAGCACCAGGGGAAACTACCGGCGGGTTTCAGCGGCAGAGGCGATTAAGCTTGGCATAGCGCCTGACGGAGGGCTTTTCGTCCCCTGTGACAGGGTGGTCATCGACAGCAAAAAGCTGCAGGATATGGTTAAACTTGATTACCGGGAACGGGCCTATTTAATTTTAAAAGAATACCTTGATGATTATACGGAAGATGAAATCAGGGAATGCCTGAAGCTGGCCTACAACACTGAAAATTTTGCTTCACCGGCAATTGCGCCGGTGCACAGGCTGAATGACGGCCTGTACCTGCTTGAGCTCTGGCACGGCCCCACCTGCGCCTTCAAAGATATGGCCCTGCAGATCCTGCCCCACCTTTTGACCAGGGCGGCCGTTAAAACCGGAGAAAAGTCTACCATTGTAATACTGGTGGCCACCTCCGGCGATACCGGCAAGGCCGCCCTGGAAGGTTTTAAGAATGTGCCCGGGGCCAGGATCATCGTGTTTTACCCGGAACAGGGCGTCAGCCAGATCCAGAAACTGCAGATGATTACCCAGGAAGGTAATAATGTCGGCGTAGTTGCGGTGCGGGGTAATTTTGACGACGCCCAGTCCGGTGTGAAAAAAATTTTTGCAGACGAGGATTTTAACCTGGAGCTGCAAAAAGCCAATTACAGGTTTTCTTCGGCTAATTCGATTAACTGGGGCAGGCTGGCGCCCCAGATAGTCTACTATTTTTCCGCCTATCTTGACCTGGCCGCGAAAAACGTTATCGCGCCGGGCGAAAAAATCAACTTTGCCGTGCCGACAGGAAACTTTGGCAACATCCTCGCCGCCTATTACGCCAGGGAAATGGGCCTGCCGGTGCACAGGCTGATCTGCGCGGCCAACACCAACAACGTGCTGACAGATTTTATCCGCACCGGCATCTACAACCGGAGCAGGCCTTTTGTCAAAACCATCTCCCCCTCTATGGACATTTTAATCTCAAGCAACCTGGAACGCCTGCTCTATCATCTCACCGGCCGCGACCATAGCCGGGTAAGCCGGTGGATGTCCGAATTAAACAAGACCGGCTCCTACCAGGTTGATGAGCAGAGTAAAAACAAAATTGGGGAAATACTATGGTCCGGTTATGCCGACGACCAGGAAACCCTCGAGACCATCAAATCAGTGCACCAGCGTTACGGATATATAGTGGATACTCATACTGCTGTAGGCCTGAAAGTCTACGAAAAATATACCGGCGCCACAGGCGACAGCGCCAAAACAATTGTTGCCTCTACTGCCAGCCCGTTCAAGTTTAACGAGAGTGTGGTCAAAGCCATCCTGGGCGATCAAGCAGTCAGAGGCAAAAACGAATTAGAGCTTTTACAGGTGCTGGAAACAGCCAGCGGCGCTGATATTCCGCCGGGGCTTAAGGACCTGGACCGGAAACCGGTCCGGCATCAAACAATTACTGACAAAGACAGCATGGCTGAGGTGGTCAGGGACATGCTGCTGGGATAGAATAATTATTATAAACTTTGATCACAAATTTACTATTTCAAATATTTGACTTTTGTAAAATGTTATGCTAAGATTAGAAGGTTCTCACGGTTAGGTCTGTGTGTTTCCCTCTCTCAGCCGGTTACGTTGGTTAGGGAACCTAAATGTACATCCTAATCCAATGGGGCTAAAACTAATTTAGAGGGGGTTTATTAATGTATCAAGACCGTTATCTGACATGCCGTGACTGTGGCAATGAATTTACTTTCTCCGCTTCGGAGCAGGAATTCTACGCCGAAAAAGGGTTTACCAATGATCCTGGTCGCTGCCCGGAGTGCCGCGCAGCCCGGAAAAATGAAAGACGCAATTCCGGCGGCTTCCGCCAGAGGCGCCAGATGTACCCGGTAGTATGCGCCAGCTGCGGGAAAGACACCGAAGTTCCTTTCCAGCCCAGTGGAGACAGGCCGGTATATTGCAGCGATTGTTTCCGTCAAGTACAATCCTACTAAAAACTACTGGAAAAAAGAGGCAGTTCCGAACTGCCTCTTTTTTTAGTACCCGGTACGCAAGTTAGCAAGTTATTTATATTACTCAAGTTTCTCACTTGAGAAATAGCCTTGAAGCTTTGATATAACTGGGTTATTCCCAATTTATTTATAGAAAAACAGCAAAAGACACCCTCGTCTTGGTAAAATAGAATTGACTAAAATCCAT
>JAQVXL010000062.1 GCA_028709235.1 Desulfotomaculaceae bacterium | reverse complement strand
TTAATAAATAGCTTAACACGAAAAGGGCTGACAGCCCTTTTCGTGTTAAGCGCATTGCTTTAAATATGAGAAATTATCAGGTTGCTCCTTGAAATGTCTTGACAGGGCATTCCTGTTATGCTAAAATTTTAAAATGTCCCTGGTGTGTAGCAGGGCGATTCTACTATTTTTATGTGGTATAATATGTATCTTATTCCTGATATCAGGCAATAATATTTTAGATAGCCAACATTTTAAGAAAAGCGAGGTATTGTACAGAACAATCCTTGCTTTTAACTTGTTTATCATGAAAGAAACAACCCGCAACGCCTTTTGCATAATTATTTGATCATTATTATTTATAATATCACATTTTTAATAAATTAGACTGTTTTTTGTTTTATTTTATGATGGGGGTGTGATGCACTAGATGGCTTATCCTGAAAGGGTAGGGACAGGAACCAGGTACCGTTATGATTTTAGCAAATTAAAAGAAGTGCTGGAACTGCCCAATCTGATCGAGATTCAGCGTAATTCGTACGAATGGTTTTTAAAAACAGGTTTGAAGGAAGTATTTCGTGACATTTCCCCTATCCAGGATTTTACCGGCAACCTTGTATTAGAGTTCCTGGATTATGCCCTGGGAGAAACCAAGTATTCGGTGGAAGAGTGCAAGGAGAGGGATTTTACTTATGCGGCGCCTCTACGGCTTAAGGTAAGGTTGATTAATAAAGAAACCGGAGAGGTCAAAGAACAGGAAGTCTTCATGGGTGATTTTCCCTTGATGACCGAAAAAGGTACTTTTATTATTAACGGCGCCGAACGGGTTATTGTCAGCCAGCTTGTCCGTTCACCCGGTGTTTATTTTGCGAAAACTATCGACCCCACCGGGAAAAACCTTTTTACCGCCACAATCATTCCCAACCGGGGCGCCTGGTTGGAGTTTGAGACAGATGTGAACGACCATATTTTTGTCCGGATTGACCGTACCAGGAAGATACCCGCAACTGTACTGGTGCGGGCTTTGGGCTATGGGTCGAACGCAAAGATTGTTGAGCTTTTTAACGAAGATAAAAACATTCAGGAGACCCTGAGCCGTGACAGTACGGACAGCGAAGAGGAAGCGCTTGTTGAAATTTATAAGCGCCTGCGGCCAGGGGAACCGCCTACTGTCGACAGCGCCCGCTCCCTCTTGGAAGCGTTGTTCTTTGAACCAAAGCGCTATGACCTGGCCAATGTGGGACGTTATAAAATCCAAAAAAAGCTTAAACACGGTGTTCTCTATCGGCCTGTCCAGAGTGCCGATGGTGAGGTCGAAGCCGGTTCTAGTCATAAGGAAGGTTTGCCACACCGGTTTGTCAGGGAGTTGACCAGAGAAGATATATTTGAAACCCTCCGTTATCTTCTTGGGCTGATGAACGGTGAGGGACAGGTAGATGATATCGACCACCTGGGCAACCGCAGGTTGCGCTCTGTGGGCGAACTCTTGCAAAACCAATTCCGGATCGGCCTTTCGAGGATGGAGAGAGTAGTCCGGGAAAGAATGACTATTCAAGATGTTGATGTAATTACGCCCCAGGTATTAATCAATATCCGTCCGGTAGTGGCGTCCATCAAGGAATTCTTTGGTTCAAGCCAGCTTTCGCAATTTATGGACCAGACCAACCCCCTGGCTGAACTAACCCATAAAAGACGGCTTTCGGCCCTTGGCCCGGGAGGCCTTTCCAGGGAAAGAGCCGGTTTTGAGGTCCGTGATGTGCACCATTCCCACTACGGCAGGATGTGTCCCATCGAAACGCCTGAAGGTCCAAATATCGGATTGATCGGGTCGTTGAGCACATATGCCCGGATCAACGAATTTGGCTTTATAGAAACCCCTTACCGCAAAGTTGATAAGGAAAACAAGCGGGTAACGGAAGAAATTGTTTACCTTACCGCTGATGAAGAAGAAAATTTTGTTATTGCCCAGGCCAACGCCCCTCTGGATGAAGAGGGACGGTTCACAGAAAACAGGATCAACGCGCGTTCTCCGGATATTGTTGTGGTCCCAGCGGATAAGGTTGACTACATGGATGTGTCTCCAAAACAGGTGTTTAGTATAGCCACAGCTTTAATCCCTTTCCTGGAACATAATGACGCCAACCGGGCCTTGATGGGAGCAAACATGCAGCGGCAGGCTGTACCCCTCTTAAAAACGCAGGCGCCACTGGTGGGAACCGGTGTGGAGTATAAGGCAGCGCGTGATTCCGGAGTGGTTGTGCTGGCCCAAAAACCGGGTATGGTAGAGAAGGTAACAGCAAACGAAATTGACATAAGAAACGACGAAGGCAATCTTGACAGGTATAAACTCTTAAAGTTTACCCGCTCAAACCAGGGCACCTGTATCAATCAGAAGCCTGTGGTTAATAAGGGCCAACAGGTTGAAAAAGATCAGGTTATAGCAGATGGTCCCTCGACCAACATGGGAGAACTGGCCCTGGGCCGCAACATTCTTGTCGCTTTTATGCCATGGGAAGGTTATAACTACGAAGATGCTATCCTGGTCAGTGAAAAAGCCGTAAAAGATGAATATTTCACTTCTATTCATATAGAGGAATATGAGTGCGACGCCAGGGATACCAAGCTTGGCCCGGAGGAAATCACCAGGGATATCCCCAATGTAGGCGAGGAAATCTTAAAGGACCTTGACGACAGAGGCATTATCCGGACGGGGGCAGAGGTCAGGCCCGGAGACATCCTTGTGGGCAAAGTAACTCCCAAGGGGGAAACCGAGTTAACTGCAGAGGAGCGCCTGCTTAGGGCTATTTTCGGCGAAAAGGCCAGGGAGGTCAGAGATACTTCTCTGCGGGTGCCCCACGGTGAATCAGGTAAAATTGTGGATGTCAAGGTGTTTTCCAGGGAGGCCGGCGATGAACTGCCGCCAGGCGTAAACCAGTTGGTGCGGGTATATATTGCCCAGAAGCGGAAAATATCTGAAGGCGATAAAATGGCCGGTCGCCACGGCAACAAGGGTGTTATTGCCCGCATTCTGCCCGAGGAAGATATGCCTTTTTTGCCTGACGGAACGCCTATAGAAATTGTGCTGAATCCCCTTGGTGTCCCTTCCCGGATGAATTTAGGACAGGTCCTGGAAGCTCACCTGGGGTGGGCGGCCAAGGCTCTGGGGTACTGTGTTGCCACTCCTGTTTTTAACGGTGCAGTGGAAAGTGATATCCTGGATAAACTAAAGGAAGCGGGAATCCCCGACGGCGGCAAGATGATCTTGTATGATGGGCGTACCGGTCAACCGTTCGACAACCCGATTACAGTAGGGTACGTATACATGCTCAAGCTGGCCCACCTGGTAGATGACAAGATCCACGCCCGTTCCACCGGGCCATACTCGCTGGTGACCCAGCAGCCCCTTGGTGGCAAGGCCCAGTTTGGCGGTCAGCGCTTCGGGGAAATGGAGGTCTGGGCACTGGAGGCCTACGGCGCCGCGTATACTTTGCAGGAAATACTGACAGTCAAATCAGATGACGTAGTCGGCCGGGTTAAAACATATGAGGCTATCGTTAAAGGAGAGAACGTGCCCGAGCCGGGTGTCCCCGAGTCGTTTAAGGTCTTGATTAAGGAATTGCAAAGCCTCGGTTTGGATGTAAAGGCCTTGTCTGAGGACGACCAAGAAGTAGAAATTAAAGAAGCTGAGGAGGATATCACCGAGACAGCCAAAGAACTCGGCATTGATATCCTGGAAGAGGAAGCGCCTGTGCCTGAAGAGGTAGAGGACAGCGAAGGCGATGGCGAAGCCGTGGAAGAAGATGCTTTTGCCGAGGACTTGCTGGAGGATAAATTTATAGTGGACGACGAGTAAGATCATAAATAATTGGAAATAGACACTAAAGGAATACCTGTAACTGACGTCTGATTAATGACGACTGAAAAGGGGGCGTTCTTTTGCTGGATTTAAACAATTTTGACCGCATCAGGATCGGTTTGGCATCGTCAGATCAGATTCGCGCCTGGTCAAGCGGTGAGGTCAAAAAACCTGAAACTATCAATTACCGCACCTTAAAACCCGAAAGGGACGGGCTTTTTTGTGAACGCATTTTTGGTCCGACCCGTGACTGGGAGTGTCACTGCGGTAAATATAAGCGTGTCCGTTATAAGGGAGTCATTTGTGACAGGTGCGGCGTTGAAGTAACCCGTTCCAAGGTGCGCCGGGAAAGAATGGGGCATATTGAGCTGGCCGCTCCGGTTTCTCATATATGGTATTTCAAAGGTATTCCCAGCCGTATGGGACTCCTGCTGGACATGTCTCCGCGGGCGCTGGAAAAAGTGTTGTACTTCGTTTCCTATATAGTAACTGATCCCGGTGATACCGGCTTGATTAAAAAACAGCTCCTTAGTGAGGCCGAATATCGCGAGAACCGGGAAAAATACGAATGGTCCTTCAAGGCTGGTATGGGCGCGGAGGCGATCAATAAGTTGCTCGAAGAGATCGATCTGGAGGAGCTTACTAGGGAGCTGCGCCAGGAACTGAAGGAAGTTTCCGGCCAGCGCAAGATCAGAGCTATTCGCCGCCTGGAAGTGGCGGAATCCTTCCGCAAGTCCGGCAACATGCCTGAGTGCATGATATTGGAAGTTGTTCCGGTAATACCCCCCGAACTGCGGCCAATGGTGCAGCTTGACGGCGGCCGTTTCGCCACATCAGATTTGAATGACCTTTACCGCCGGGTGATAAACCGCAATAATCGCTTGAAGAGGCTTTTGGACCTTGGCGCTCCGGATATTATTGTCCGGAACGAAAAAAGAATGCTCCAGGAAGCCGTGGATGCCTTAATAGATAACGGCCGCCGCGGGCGTCCGGTTACAGGACCCGGCAACCGCCCGCTCAAGTCTCTCTCAGACATGTTGAAAGGGAAACAGGGCCGCTTCCGCCAGAACCTTCTCGGTAAGAGGGTTGACTACTCAGGCCGCTCGGTAATTGTTGTAGGTCCGGACCTGCATATGCACCAGTGCGGCCTGCCCAAGGAAATGGCACTGGAATTATTTAAGCCATTCGTGATGAAACGCCTGGTTAACGACGGGCACGCTCATAACATCAAGAGTGCAAAAAGGATGGTCGAGAGGGTGCGGCCGGAAGTTTGGGACGTCCTAGAAGAGGTAATCAGTGAACACCCAGTTCTGTTAAACCGCGCCCCTACCCTGCACCGTTTGGGCATCCAGGCTTTTGAGCCGGTACTGGTAAGCGGTAAAGCTATCCAGATTCACCCGATGGTTTGCACCGCCTATAACGCTGACTTTGACGGAGACCAAATGGCCGTGCATGTGCCTCTTTCCGCCGAGGCGCAGGCAGAGGCCAGGCTTTTAATGTTGTCGTCCAACAACATATTGAATCCCAAGGACGGGCGGCCGGTGGCCATTCCCACCCAGGACATGGTGCTGGGCTGTTACTACCTGACCACGGAAAAGGATGATGCGCCGGGTCAAGGCAAATACTTCAAAGATCCAGAAGAAGCGATTATGGCATATGACAACGACGCCATCAGCCTGCACGCCAATATTAAGGTCCGCATTTCCGGACAGGGTCTGGTGGAAACTACTGTGGGCAGGGTTATATTTAATGAAGAACTGCCTGAAGAATTGAAATATATGGAATGGAATGGGTTTTATAATAATGTTGCGGACAAGAAAGCCCTGAGCATTATTGTAGAAAAATGTTACCGTAAACTAGGTTATTCCGCTACGACAAAGTTGCTGGACGGGGTCAAGAAGCTCGGTTTTACTTACGCCAGCAAGGCGGGTGTTACGATCGGGATCAATGACATCACAATTCCGGAAGAAAAAGCAGACATCCTGAAAGAGGCTGAGATGCAGGTAGAAAAGGTCGAAACGCAGTTCCGACGGGGCCTTATTACTGAAGAAGAGCGCTATCAAACAGTAATAGGGATTTGGAACGAAGCTACCAGAAAGGTGACGGACGCGTTAATTGAATCCCTTGACCGGTTTAACCCGGTCTATATGATGGCCAACTCCGGCGCCCGGGGTAATATTCAACAAATTCGCCAGCTTGCCGGCATGCGCGGCCTGATGGCCGACCCATCCGGACAGATTATCGACCTGCCCATTAAAGCCAATTTCCGGGAAGGTCTTACCGTTCTTGAATATTTTATTTCAACCCACGGCGCCAGGAAAGGCTTGGCCGACACCGCGCTGAGGACGGCTGATTCAGGCTACCTTACCCGCCGGCTGGTTGATGTTGCCCAGGACGTGATCGTCCGGGAAGTGGATTGTGGTACAATACAGGGCATAGAAGTTATGGAAATAAAAGACGGTACTGAGGTTATTGAGAAAATAGAAGACCGTATCAGCGGACGGGTCGCCCTTGCAGACGTAATACACCCGGCAACAGGTGAGGTGATGGTCAGAGCTGACGAAGAAATTACCGAGGAGGAAGCCGAGGCTATTATAGCAGCCGGCATTACAAAAGTGAAAATCCGTTCGGTATTAACCTGCCGCACCCGCCACGGAGTTTGTGTTAAGTGCTACGGCCGCAATTTGGCCACCGGCCGCAAGGTTGATATCGGTGAGGCGGTAGGCATAATTGCCGCCCAGAGTATTGGTGAGCCCGGCACCCAGTTGACCATGCGTACTTTCCACACCGGCGGCGTCGCGGGTGATGACATCACCCAGGGCCTGCCCCGCGTTGAAGAGCTTTTCGAGGCCAGAAAGCCCAAAGGCCAGGCCATCGTGGCCGAGGCTGACGGTACTGCTGAGGTGCGGGAGGTAAAGGGGCGCCGGGAAATTGAAGTGACCACCGAAGATGGTGAGAAGGAAACCTACCAGGTCCCTTATGGAGCCCGTTTGAAAATCAATGATGGCGACCGGATCTACGCCGGCGACGAGCTGACCGAAGGCTCGGTGAACCCCCATGACCTGCTGAAGATCAAAGGTATTCAGGGGGTGCAGGTCTATCTTTTACAAGAGGTCCAGCGGGTTTACCGCCTGCAGGGTGTGGATATTAACGACAAGCATATAGAAGTGATGATCCGCCAGATGCTGCGCAGGGTTAAGATAGAGGAATCTGGCGACACAGACCTCCTGCCCGGCGGCCTGATCGATATGTTTGAGTTTGAGGGCGAAAACAGCCGGGTAACAATGAACGGCGGCGAGCCTGCCACCGCTAAAACGCTTTTGATGGGCATTACCAAGGCTTCTCTGGCAACCGATTCTTTCCTCTCGGCCGCCTCCTTTCAGGAGACCACCAGGGTGCTTACAGACGCGGCGATCAAAGGCAAGCTTGACCCGCTGCTGGGTTTGAAAGAAAACGTGATCATCGGCAAGTTGGTTCCGGCCGGCACCGGCATGTCCCGCTACCGGAACATTGAAATAAATGCTGTGGAAGATGACCTGAAAGAAGAAAATATAATAGAAGAAGAAGAAATGGTAAGTCAGGTAATTGACAACGTACTTTAGTAGTGATACGATATCAAAGTGTCTGAATTTAGGGGGGGGGTATTGCCACTATGGCTGATGAGCGTCTGCTGTCTTCTCGAAGAAAAACCGTAGGCGCAAAACAAACTTTAAAAGCTTTAGAGCGTGGTCAGGCTAAAGCCGTATTTGTGGCAAAAGATGCCGACCGTTTTGTAGTTGACCCTATCCTTCAGTTGAGTTCGCAAAAAGGAATACCCATAATTCAGGTTGATACCATGCAGTCTCTCGGCAGAGCCTGCCGTATTGAAGTAGGCTGTGCTGTTGCTGCCATTCTTGAGTAGATGTTATTTTGAACTTTTATTTGCCGGAAGGAGGTGTATTTTAAGACATGCCAACTATCAACCAGCTTATTCGCAAGGGCAGAGAAGAGATAACCAGGAAAACAAATGCCCCGGCTCTGAAAGAGTGTCCGCAAAAGCGCGGTGTGTGCACAAGGGTATATACCACTACTCCCAAGAAGCCAAACTCAGCTTTGCGCAAAATAGCAAGGGTAAGGCTTATTAACGGCATCGAGGTAACCTCCTATATACCGGGTATCGGACATAACCTGCAGGAACACTCGGTTGTCCTGGTCCGTGGCGGGAGGGTGAAAGATATCCCGGGTGTCAGGTATCATATTGTGCGTGGAGCCCTTGATTCTGCCGGTGTGCAAAATAGGAACAGAGGGCGTTCAAAATACGGCACCAAGCGGCCGAAGAAATAAACAGTTTTACAAGGGTTGCAAGATTTTAAACCTGTGATAATGTTTTAGGATCTTTGTTTCTACAGCAAAGGGGGGAAAAGCATGCCAAGAAGAGGATCTGTTCCTAAACGTGAAGTCTTGCCGGATCCCGTTTACCGGAGCAAGGTTTTAACAAAGTTGATCAACCAGGTCATGCTGGACGGCAAAAAGAGCCTGGCTGAAACTGTTGTATATGGAGCTATGGATATTGTGAAAGAAAAGTCAGGCAAAAATCCCCTGGAGGTATTTGAGGCGGCGATGAAAAACATCATGCCCGTTCTCGAAGTCAAGGCTCGCAGGGTTGGTGGCGCCAACTACCAGGTGCCTATTGAAGTGCGGCACGACCGCAGGCAGACCCTGGCCATCCGCTGGTTGGCCAAATATTCCAGGGAGCGCGCCGGGCGGACTATGGAAGAGAAGTTGGCCAGTGAAATTATGGACGCTGCCGCCGGTACCGGCGCTTCCGCAAAGAAAAGAGAAGATACCCATAAGATGGCTGAAGCCAATAAGGCGTTTGCGCACTACAGGTGGTAAAGGAGTGATCTTGAATGCGTCAGCTACCTCTGGATAAAAATAGAAATATCGGAATAATGGCTCACATTGACGCTGGCAAGACAACTACCACCGAAAGGATCTTGTACTATACAGGCAAGGTCTATAAAATCGGGGAAGTTCACGACGGGACGGCTACAATGGACTGGATGGCCCAGGAGCAGGAGCGCGGTATAACAATAACATCCGCTGCTACCAGTTGCCTGTGGCGCGACTATATGATTAATATTATCGACACGCCAGGCCACGTGGACTTCACAGTTGAAGTAGAGCGCTCACTGCGCGTGCTGGATGGGGCGGTCGCAGTGTTTTGTTCAGTTGGAGGTGTCGAACCTCAGTCGGAAACTGTCTGGCGGCAGGCAGATAAGTATGGTGTGCCGCGTATAGCCTATATCAATAAAATGGACCGTGTCGGCGCTGATTTTTATGAAGATATTATAATGATCAGGGATCGCCTCGGGGCCAACCCTGTGGCTATACAAATGCCGATAGGTATGGAGGACAGTTTTACCGGCATTGTTGACCTTATTAGGCAAAAAGCAATCATATATCATGACGACATGGGCCAAAACATCGAGGAAACAGATATCCCACCTGAATTGGCAGAAGAGGCCAAAAAAATGCTGAACACTTTAATTGAAGCGGTTGCCGAGACTGACGAAGACCTGATGTTGAAGTATCTGGAAAACGAGGATCTGTCCGAAGATGATATCAAAGCAGGGTTGCGCAGAGCTACCCTGGCAGTGAAAATTGTGCCGGTGCTGTGCGGGTCATCTTTCAAAAACAAGGGTGTACAGCAGCTGCTTGACGCCATTGTGGATTACCTGCCTGCTCCTACAGACCTGCCCGGGGTACAGGGGATAAATCCCGATACCGGTGAAGAGGAAATCCGTCTGCCCATGGATAAGGAACCGTTTTCAGCCCTGGCTTTCAAAATTATGGCAGATCCTTATGTCGGCAAGCTGACATTCTTCAGGGTCTACTCAGGGAAGTTAAAATCCGGTTCTTATGTATTCAACCCCACCAAAAGGCGCAAGGAAAGGATCGGGCGGATACTGCGGATGCATGCCAATCACCGGGAAGATATTCAGGAAGTGAGCACAGGGGATATAGTGGCCGCGGTTGGTTTGAAAATGACTGGTACCGGTGATACACTTTGCGACGAGAAAATACCGATCGTATTGGAGTCGATGGTGTTTCCGGAACCGGTCATTCAGGTGGCTATCGAGCCCAAAACCAAGGTTGACCAGGAAAAAATGGGGGTTGCCCTGCAGAAACTAGCTGAGGAGGACCCTACCTTCAGGATCAACACGGATCCTGAAACCGGCCAGACCCTGATCTCGGGTATGGGTGAACTGCACCTGGAAATTATTGTTGACAGAATGCTGCGGGAGTTCAAGGTCGAAGCAAATGTAGGCCGGCCCCAGGTGGCATATAAGGAAACCATCCGGCAAAAGGCCAAGGCTGAAGGCAAGTTTATACGCCAATCAGGCGGGCGGGGTCAATATGGTCATGTGGTGCTGGAGATCGAACCCGGACAGCCCGGCAGCGGCCTGTTGTTTACCAATAAAATTATCGGCGGCGCAATTCCCAAAGAATATATTTCCGCTATTGAGGCAGGGGTAAGGGAGGCCATGGATAACGGTGTTGTAGCAGGTTTTCCCGTTATTGATATAGCCGTAACCCTGTTAGACGGGTCTTACCACGAGGTGGACTCTTCCGAAATGGCTTTTAAAATAGCCGGTTCGATGGGTTTCAAGAATGCTGCCTTAAAGGCGAGACCGGTGTTGCTTGAGCCGATCATGAAAGTGGAAGTGAATGTAAATGATGAATACATGGGTGATGTGATCGGGGACTTGAATGCCAAGCGCGGCAGGATAGAAGAAATGGGTCCGCGCTACGGGGTTCAGGTGATCAACGCCTGTGTTCCCCTTTCGGAGATGTTTGGTTATGCCACCGATCTGCGTTCCCGCACACAAGGGCGGGGTACGTACACAATGCAATTTGGCCAATACACCCAGATACCGGATAATATAGCGGAAGGAATTATAGCCAGAAGACACGGGTAAAATATGGAACGTGAGAACTTAAAGAGTATTAAAAACTAATCACTCATTAATCCAGAATTTAAGGAGGAAGAATCAAATGGCAAAAAAGAGATTTGAGCGGACCAAACCACACGTTAACGTTGGGACCATCGGTCACGTAGACCACGGCAAGACGACGCTGACGGCAGCGATCACTCTGACCCTG
>JAQVXL010000127.1 GCA_028709235.1 Desulfotomaculaceae bacterium | reverse complement strand
CCACAGCGGCGCCCCCTTACCAATATACCGCTCGATATCCTCAAAAGACGGCATTTTATCGCTGTGGAATAATTCTCCCCACTTCATAAACATCACCCTTTCGTTATCTTGTGACGTTCCCTTTGTCACTTAACCTTAATCGATAATATGTTTTTCCCATTTTCATATTTATATTGATAGCTTTCACACCTGCTCTTGATCAGCATGATGCCAATATCATCTTCCCGCACACCTTCCTCAAGCGGGTTGGCAGGCTCTCCGGCGCTTTCAAAATCAAATCCTAAACGGCCGTCTTTTTCTGAATAAGCAAGGCTAAAGGTAATATCGGAAAATTCCACTTGCAAACCTAAAATTTCCTCAACTAAAAGCAGCACATTATCACAAACTTTTTGGGGCAACAGGTGTTTTTCACAAAAGGTCTCGATTTCCGCGTTCATGGCATATAGATCGTAGTCTTTGCTGGTAATATGGTAGTTAAATCTGCGCACCCTGTTTATAAACGCTTTTGTTTTCTCCTTTTGTGGATTTTCAAATATCTGTTCCGGCGTACCTTCCTCATAGATTATCCCTTCGTCCATATAAAACACACGATTTGATATGTTGCGGGCAATCTCCATTTCATGAGTGACAATCACCATAGTCATACCCTCTTTGGCCAGACGCCGGATCACTGCCAAAACCTCACTCGTCATGGTCGGGTCCAGGGCTGATGTCGGCTCATCAAAGAGCATGACCTCCGGCTCCATGGCCAGGCAGCGGGCTATGGCCACTCTTTGTTTTTGCCCGCCGGAAAGCTCATCCGGGAAGCTGTCAGCTTTTTCTAGCAGACCTACCAGCTTCAGCAGCTCTAAGGCTTTGTCTTCCGCATCGGCTTTACTTTTACCCAGAAGTTTTACAGGCCCAAGGGTGAGGTTTTCCAGCACTGAAAGATGCGCATACAAATTAAAAGATTGAAACACCATACCCATTTTTTGGCGTGTTTTGGGAATGTTTGTGGTTTTCGCGAGCAGATCAATATTATTAACATAAATACTGCCGCCACTGGGCATTTCCAGTAGATTAAGGCAGCGCAGCAATGTACTTTTACCAGTTCCGGAGGGTCCTATTATAGAAACAACCTCGCCTTTTTGAATGTCTGTGCTTACGTCCCTTAGCACCACAAGCTCGCCAAAGCTTTTACTAAGATGTTCCGTCCTGATCATATTTGCTGTCTCCTCGTTTTACGATTTCTTTTCGGGTCAATCTTTACTCCAATATAGTCCAGAGCAAGAGCCAGTGACCACGAAACAATGAAGTAAAGCACAGCCACCATAATTAGAGGGAAGAACGCGTCAAAAGTACGGCTCCTGATAATATCGCTGGCCTTGGTCAAGTCCTGCACAGCGATGTAACCGACTATTGAAGTCATCTTTACCAGGGAGATAAACTCTCCCTTATAGACGGGAAGCACCTGTCGCAGCGCCTGCGGCATGATAATATAAAGAAATGTTTGGATCCTGGTAAAGCCGCCTGCAATCCCCGCTTCTTCCTGACCTCTATCTATACTTTCTATCGATGTTCTAAACATTTCGGATACATAAGCCCCAAAGTTCGCGCCAAATGCTAAAATAGCTACTATAACAGGGCTAATGTTGACCGACGCGAACACCACATAAAATACAATCATCAGCAGCACAAGCACAGGGGTTCCCCGCATGATGGAGATGTAGAACTTGGCAATATTGTTTAAAAGCTTGTTTTTGCTCATGCGCATAAAACAGATCAAGGCACCCAGCAGTGTGCCCAAAAGTGCGGCAAACAAGGATATGCCGGCAGTTATTTTTAAACCGTCGACTATAAGCAAATAGCGGTCTTCGAGGATAATATTGTTATAAAAACTATCGGACAGATTTTTTAGAAATGGTATTGCAACAGGCGAGCCTGACTGTTCACTATAACTTGCGATATTCTTTTTAAGGCCAATGACTGCTGTCCTGAAATCCACGTAACTATCGGAAAAATTTATTTGCTTACTTCTCTCCTCTGTAATTCCAATTCCATCAGCAATAATGTCCACCTTGCCGGAAGCAAGCGCGGGAATAAGCGAGGTAAACTCCATTGTGACTATCTCAACCTGCAACCCTTCATGTGCCGCGAATCTTTTGAGCATTTCTATATCAAAGCCCACATATTGGCCATTCATGACCGCAACATAAGGCAGATCCGCCACTGAGACACCCAGAACTATTTTTTCACCTGTGCCGGAGTTTTCCATATCCGGCATTACCGCTTTTTCCGGATCATTCACAATCCAGCGCTCATACATTTGGTCATAAGTGCCGTCTGCTCTGGCCTCTTTTAAAAAACTATTAAACTTATCACGCAAGGCAGGATTGTTTTTATTAAAACCAAAGCCAAGCGGCAACGAAAGCGCCTCATCAGTCAATATACCTATTTCATTGTTGCTTATATTCTTCATCGCTACCCTGGCGGTTAACACATCAAGCATAGCAACATCGATCTTGCCGCTTTTAATAGACATTATCATATCGGCGCTACTGTCGTACCTCATAATCTTTGCTTGCGGATATTTCCCTGCGACAAAGGCGTCGTGGACCGTTCCAGTAAAAACACCCACCCGTTTATCGGCTATGTCGTCAAGCCTGGTAAGTTTGTTTGTG
>JAQVXL010000061.1 GCA_028709235.1 Desulfotomaculaceae bacterium | reverse complement strand
TCTTCAAAGGCTTGATATAATTCCCCTATTTCGTTTTTTACCGGATAGCTGATGGGGTAATCCAAATTGCCACCTTGAATTTCCTTAGCAGCTTTTTTAACGGAATCTAAAGGCTCAATCAAGCTTTTGGACAAGCGATAGGTCAAAAAACTGTTGGTCAAAAAAATACAAATGATGAAAATTAAAAAGACCCACTTCACATAGCCGATATGTGCGGCTGGTGGCGTATCCCAGGGGGCTGTTCTGTTCATGAAAAGGTAGATGTAACATGCTGTCCCGTCACTGAAGGTGAAGGCCCGGCATTTTACAATATAATCTTTTGTGATTGCTGACGCCCATCTCCCGGCAACATCTTGTTGAAGAAAATTTGATAAATAAGGTTTAAGTTTTTCAGCACTGACCGGAACGGAATTATACATAAACTCGCCATTATATTGGATCAGCACTCCCATATCAAAAGAAGAAATCTTTTCATTTAACTGTGTCAGGTAAGATGAATCTTTGAAATAATCCGGGTAATTAACCATGGCATGCTCTAACTCAGCCATAAAATCCATATTTTCCTTAATCTTTTCCTCCTGGGCAGTTTCAATTATCTGCAACTGGTGGTCCTTTTCATAATTGATCAGAATCAGCCTGGCCGACAAAACCGCCAGCAGCAGCGGAACAATAATCATGATTATGTAGGAAGCCCATATTTTTGATTTTAAGGGCATATTTTACCTCCTCCGGACTTGCTTCGGAAAAATTTGTTTCTTTACTCATTATAAATCCTAATTATAAATAACTTTAAAACGGTTTCTTAAATTTTTATAACATTAAACCTGCAAAATTAATTTAGATTTTCAAATTTGTTAAGAAAATTTTTCTATTTGATTTAGCGGCAGTTTATTTTCATTATTTATAATGATTATGTTAGAAGAATGAAGGGAGACAGGAACTTGAAACGTTTAACAATTTTGCTGTTGTTTTTTTTATTGGCCTCTCTTTTCAGCGGATGTGGAAGTAAAGAACCATCCAGCAGTGAAAACTCTGCCATTGCTGTTGAGGTTGTAACTGTAACCATGACAGACATGAACAAGTTTTATAATACTTCCGGGAAGATTGAGGCATCGGCTAAAGCAACTATTGCCCCTAAAGTTACAGGCCGGGTTGCTGAAGTCAACGTCAAATTGGGTGACCGGGTGGAAAAGGGGCAGGTTCTTTTTCAGATCGAAGCCAAGGATGCCTATAACCAACTGACTCAGTCGAGAGCAACCCTGGGCATGTCTCAGGTGAGCTATGACTCGGCAGTCCAGGCTCTAAAGGATGCCCAAGCCAATTATGACCGCTACAATGCCCTTTTTGAAAGCGGGGTTGTGTCAAAGAACGATTTGGAACAGGCTACAACCAAGCTGGTCAATGCCCAGCTCAGCCTGGAACAGTGCCGGCAGCAAATTAATAAGGATCAGGCCACCTTGGACACCGCGCAGGACAATTATTATGACTATTCGGTTACCGCTCCGATTGCCGGCCTGATAGGCGCGGTTAATGTAGAGAACGGCGGCATGGTGAGTAGTCAGACAGATGCCGCCATCATCGTCAATATCGATACCGTCAAAGTAGAGGCTTCGGTACCGGAAAGTGTAGTGAACGCCATCAAACCCGGCACTAATGTATCTATAACCATCACTTCCCTGAATAAATCCGTGGAAGGGACGGTGACCGCGGTAGCGCCAAAAGCGGACTCAACCACCATGGGTTATCCGGTGGAAGTTACCATAGCCAATCCGGACGGGGAAATCAAGCCGGGGATGACAGTTAAAATAGACCTTCTTACAGGGGCTTTGCAAAAAATTATTGCTGTTCCGGTGGACGCGGTTATTGAACAGGATGGACAGCACATCGTCTATATTGTGGAAGACAGCAAAGCCAGGGAGGTTTATGTTGAGACAGGAGTGTCTAATAACTCCCAGATCGAAATCACTAAAGGTTTGGAAGAGGGGCAAAGCCTCGTAGTCCAGGGCAACCGTCGGCTCTCCGATGAACAACAGGTGAAGATGGTCACCAAACAAGAAGGTGATTCCAAGTGAAACTAGCTGATTTTTCTGTAGAACGACCGGTCGCCATCTCGATGTTAATCCTTATGATAGTTTTTGTAGGCCTCTATTCCCTGCCCAACCTGGGAGTCGCACTGATGCCCACTATGAGCATGCCGATGGCCATCATCAGCACCAGTTATCAGGGAGCAGCCCCGGCTGAAGTAGAGAAAGTGCTTACGAAGCCCATTGAATCCGCCGTGAGTTCGATCAGCGGCGTCAAAGAAATCAGCTCCACCTCTACCAGCGGCAACTCCATGGTGATGGTGCAGTTTAATTACGGGGTCAAGGTCGATGATAAGGTAAATGATCTACGTGACAAAATAGATTCGGTGCGAAATTCCCTGCCGGATGAAGCCGGCAGCCCCACGATCATGAAACTTGACCCGAACTCACAGGCTATTATGACCTACTCTCTTGCCGGAGCAAGCCTGACCAAGATGAAGGAAGTTGCGGAGAATACTATCCAGCCTGCTTTGGAACGAATAGAAGGAGTCAGTTCAGTTTCTATCAGCGGCGGCAAGGAGCGGGAGATCCAGATCCGGCTGGATCAGACTAAAATGGACGCTTACGGCCTTACCGTGCAGCAGGTGTCTAACGCCATCTCCAGCGACGATATCACCGGCACGGCGGGCTCGCTGGTAAAAGGCTCCTATGAAATCAGTATCAGGGTCATGAATGAATTCGACAGCCTGAATGTCATCAAAAACGTGCGGATCAGCGTCCCCGGCTCATCGGGTAAATATATCCCGCTGTCTGAAATTGCAGATGTGAAGGATTCCTTCAAAGAAAACAGCACTCTAACCTATGTGGACGGGGAGGAATCGCTCAGTCTCAGCGTGATGAAAACATCGGACGGCAACACAGTGCAGGTGGCTGAGGATGTTCGTGAAGCAGTCGCCAGTTTAAGCAAGTCTCTTCCTGCCGGTGTGCAGATGAATACGGTCAGCGACACCTCCACCACCATCAATGACACCATTAAAAGCGTTGAGGAACACGGCGCCCTGGGCGGACTCCTGGCGGTAATCATTCTATTTTTGTTCCTGCGCAGTGCCCGCAGCACCGCGGTCGTGGCCATCACTCTGCCGGTCGCCTTGATCGGCACCTTTTCCGCCATGTATTTTTCTGATATAACCATTAACATGCTGTCCCTGGGCGGCTTGATGCTGGGTCTCGGTTCGCTGGTCGACTTTGCCATCGTTGTGCTGGAAAGCATCTATAGAAAGAGGCAGGAGGGCTTTGACATTATCAGCGCGGCCAAGGTAGGGACCTCTGAGGTGGGAACTGCTGTAATGGCCTCGGCAGCTTCCCAGATCGTGGTCTTTCTGCCGGTTGTCTTTGTCAGCGGTATCGCCAGCATGATCTTCAAACCGCTGGCGCTTACAGTCGCTTTTTCTCATGCCTGTGCTCTTTTTGCCGCTTTAACGCTGGTACCCATGATGGCCTCCAGAATGTTAAAAACTGTTCCGGCGCCGGAAGAGTTTGAGTATAAAAAAGGCACTAAAAACCCGGTAAATATTTTCGGTTACGGGCTGCAAAAGATTACTGCCGCTTATAAGAACATTCTTATCTGGGCTCTAGGTCACCGTAAAAAAGTAGTGGTCGGCGCCGTGCTGTTATTCTGCGCAAGCCTGGGGTGTATCCCGCTGATTGGGATGGAGTTTATGTCTTCAATGGATGAAAGAGGGGTAAATATCACCATCGAAATGCCCACGGGGACAAAGCTGGAGACAACCTATGAAAAGGCTGTGGAAGTTGATGCGCTGGCACAAAGGGCATTAGAAGATGGTATTAAAAAAGATTATATTACGGCCGGCGGCGGAGGCAGGTCCTTTTTGGGTACTTCCGACAGCAACACGGCCAATATTGAGTATAAGCTCAAATCCACTAAAGAATATACGCTGACGGCAGATGAAGCGGCGGAAAAAGTGCGTCAGGCAGTAAGTGATGTTGCCGGGGCTACGATCACGGTAGCTGTTGAAAGCGGCGCCATGGGGATGTCCAGCAGTGCGGTCGATGTAATTATCCGTGGTAATGATCTGGATATTCTTACTGAACTGGGGAATGAAGCGGTGGATATCACCAAAGGGATTTCAGGGACCAGGAACGTGGCAAGCTCGTTGTCCAGCAATACCCAGATGCAGGTGGTGGTTGACCGTGAGAAGGCGGCAAACTATGGCCTATCCGTAAGCCAGGTTCTTTCGGTAATAAAAACCGCCTTCGGAGGTTCGACGGTAGGCAGCCTGCATACCGGGGATAACACGGTAGACATCACTTTAAAATACTCCAATGAATTCACCCAAACGGAGAGCAGTCTTACGAGCCTGCTTCTGGTTTCCTCTTCCGGAACGAAGGTACCAGTGGGTGATGTGGCCAGCATTGCCATAAAAAGTTCCCCCAAAGAGATCAGCCGCTCCAACCAAAACCGGGAGGTAGAAATCACCGCTGATGTTTCCGGCATAGCTTCCGGCAGTGTTAATGAGGAGGTCCAGGGAGCGCTGGCAAAGATGTCGCTGCCCCAGGGCTATACCATAGACTATAGCGGAGAGTCACAGAATATGAACGAATCTTTCAGCTCCCTGGGTACAGCGCTCCTACTGGCGATTGTCCTGGTCTTCATGGTGATGGCGGCACAGTTTGAATCTTTGTTCCAACCCTTTATTATCATGTTTTCCCTGCCTCCCACCTTTATTGGCGCAGTAATCGGGCTGGGGCTAACCGGGACCCGTTTGAGCGTTATGAGCCTGATCGGGGCGATTATGCTGGTGGGGATCGTTCTCAACAATGCCATCGTGTTAGTTGACTATATCAATACCCTGCGCAAGCGGGGAATCGAGCGCGACGAAGCGATCAAGCAGGCAGGACCGATCCGCTTGCGGCCGATCCTGATGACTACTTTGTGTACAGTGTTGGCCTTAATGCCCATGGCTCTTGGCAGCGGTTCCGGCAACGAAATGATGAAACCGATGGCCATTGTCATCGCCTTTGGCTTATCTTTCTCCACTCTCATCACCCTGGTTCTGGTACCTGTGGTGTATGCATCTTTTGACGATCTGGGGAAAAGATTAAAAACACGCTTTACAAAAAGCTTTGAGAGAATCAAGAGGATTTTTGTTAAATGGAGCCATAACCCCGCCAACCATTAGCATCGGGTAGCCAGTTTTATTTTGCGAACGTCAAAAAGTGCTCATATTCAACTCGGAATTTGAGCACTTTTATGATGTAGGACCGGGGAAATGAAAGCTATGAAATAATGAAAGTATATAAAAGGTGATTAAAGATGGATAATAGCGTAGCCATGCGCGATCAAAGCATCGGCAGCCTGCTGTGGAAATTTTCCTTGCCGGCTATAGTGGGGATGCTCGTTAACGCACTTTACAATATCGTCGACAGGATATTTGTGGGGCGTGGAGTTGGTTCAATAGCCATTGCGGCAACAACTGTGGCTTTTCCCATTATGCTTATTTTAATTGCTGTTTCTATGTTGATCGGCATTGGCGCCACGGCATTAATTTCAATACGTCTGGGCCAAAAGAAAAAAGAGGAAGCGGAAATAGTAGCCGGCAACGCCACAGTGATGTTGATTATCCTGCCTTTGATTATTGCGGTTATCTACCTGCTCTTTCCAGAGCCGATCTTAATGTTCTTTGGAGCAAGTAAAGAGGTTTTGCCTTACGCCCGGGATTTTGTCCATATAATAATGATGGGAGCAGCTTTTGGTTCCATCAGCATGGGTATGAACAACTTTATCAGGGCGGAAGGCAACCCCAGGCTGTCCATGTTTACACAAATCATTGGCGCCTTGATCAACGGCGTTTTAAACTATATTTTTATTTTCAAATTAGGACTGGGCATAAAAGGCTCGGCTTTAGCTACAGTATCCGGCCAGTTATTCTCAGCGATCTGGGTTTTGAGTTATTTCTTGTCCGGCCGGAGCCTGGTAAAAATCAGGTTAAAAAACCTAATGCTGCAAAAACCCGTACTGGTCAGCATAGTATCTATTGGTTTTGCCCCTTTTGCCATGCAAATCGCCTCCAGTATCCAGCAGTCGATACTGAATAAGACCCTGCTGGTCTATGGCGGTGATTTGGCTCTTTCGGCCGTGGGGATCATGATGAGTATACTTACGTTAATGTTCATGCCTATAGTGGGTCTCAGCCAGGGGGCACAGCCACTCATAGGTTTTAATTATGGCGCCCGGCAATATGACCGGGTTAAAGAAACGATGAAAATAGCGGTGATCGCCGGTACCGGCATCGCTTTAACCGGCTACCTGGCAATTCACTTCTGGCCGGTCCAGATAGTAGGGCTATTCAGCAAAGGTGATACCGCTCTGACAGATATGACTTCCCATGCCATGAAGGTGTTTTTGGCGCTATTTCCGGTTGTAGGCTTTCAAATAGTATGTTCAAACTACTTTCAAGCAGTGGGCAAACCGGTACAGTCCACTATCCTCAGCCTGTCCAGGCAGGTATTGCTGTTCATCCCTCTGCTGCTAATCCTGCCGCATTTTTGGGGAATCAACGGAGTATGGAGCACAGCGCCTTTGGCTGACGGCCTGTCAGTGCTGCTGACGGCTACTCTTTTTTACTTTGAAATGAAATACCTCCCCCGGAGTCAACCACTGGTTAAACAGGCCAAGCAGCCTGTCTGAGGTCCTTCAGGTGTCAGGGGGGTGTCTAATAACCCCGTCCCCCTGACACCCTTTGTTAACGTTTTATGCTTCTCCTGAAATAACCAATTGCACCGGGTTTTCCGACAGGTGCTTTCTTTGTTGTATCCTTATTTTCTGCCGGTTCTATCGTAGTTAAGGGATAGGGATGATCTTCGATTACAGGTATAGACTTGGCTATGAGTTTTTGAATATCTTTCAGATACGGCTTTTCATCCGCATCACAAAACGAAAGTGCGACTCCCCCCAAGCCGGCTCTTCCGGTACGTCCAATCCGGTGGACGTATGTTTCCGGTATATTCGGCAGGTCATAATTAATGACATGCGACAATTCTTCCACATCAATGCCTCTTGCAGCTATGTCTGTCGCCACCAGGACCCTGGTCTTTTTAGCCTTGAAATTATTCAGTGCCCGCTGTCGTGCCATTTGTGATTTATTCCCATGAATGGCTTCCGCCTGTACCTCTGCTTTGGCCAGGTCTTTGATGATTTTATTAGCGCCATGCTTTGTTCTTGAAAACACCAGCGCGGAAGCAATGGCTTTGTCTTTCAACAAGTGAATGAGCAGCAATTTCTTGTCTTTTTTCCCGACAAAATATACTGCCTGCTCAATGATATCAACGGTAGATGAAATGGGAGTGACTGCCACTCTTACAGGGTTTGTGGTAATTGAACTTACCAGTTTGGCAATCTCCGGCGGCATGGTTGCGGAAAACAACATCGTTTGCCTTATTCTAGGCAAATGTGAGATGATTTTTTTTACGTCGTTGATAAACCCCATGTCCAGCATCCGGTCTGCCTCATCAAGCACAAAGAACTTGACCTGCCGCAGGGTTATATATTTCTGGTTGATCAGGTCAAGCAGCCTGCCCGGTGTGGCAATCAGGATGTCTACCCCGGCTGTTAATGCATCCGTCTGAGGTTTTTGTGACACGCCCCCAAAAATAACCGTATTCTTAAGACCCAAATATTGCCCGTAAGCCGTAAAACTTTCTCCGATCTGAACAGCCAGTTCCCGCGTTGGCGTTATGATTAAAGCCTTAATCGTTCTCGGCGCCTTCAAATTCCTTTGTTCTTGAGAAAGAATCTGCAGTATGGGAACAGCAAACGCGGCTGTCTTCCCGGTCCCCGTCTGGGCACACCCGATCAGGTCTTTTCCTGCAAGCAGGGGCGGAATAGCCTGTTCCTGTATGAGCGTGGGCACCGTGTATCCCTCGGTCTTTAACGCCTTTAGAATAGGCGCAATGAGATTTAATTTATCAAATGACATATTTTCTCCTTTACATACTTTCATTCTGGCACATCAGCTTGGTTTGTTCCATGACAATATCCACCGCTTTAGCAGTCTTATCAGGCGGGTATCCGTATTTCTTAAGCAGGCGCTTGATGGTCATCTTCATTTTGGCCTGCACACTATCACGAATAGCCCAGTCTACGCTGATATTCTTTTTAATAGATATGGTTAGATCCCTTGCTATTTGCTTTAGAATATCTTCACCCATAATTTCTCTGGCAGATTCATTATCCGCCAGGGCATCATAGAATGCTAATTCATCCGGGGTTAGCCCTGTACTTTCACCACGCTTTTCTGCCTCGCTGATTTGCCTGGCCAGTTCAATCAGCTCCATGATGACTTGTGTCGTTTCAATAGCCCGGTTTTGATATTTTCTAAGCGCAGCCTCCAACAGCTCCGAGAATTTTTTTGACTGCACCAGGTTGCGCCTTGAGAATGTTTTAATACCGCCCTTAAGCAATCTGTTCAACAGCTCGACTGCCAGATTTTTCTGCTTCATACCTTTAACTTCTTCGAGGAACTCATCAGAAAGTATGGCAATATTGGGCTTGGCCAGTCCTACTGAGGCCAATATATCAATCACTTCATTTGAAGATATGGATTTAGAGATCAGTTGATTTAACTCACTGTCGAGCTGAGAAGTTGTTTTCTTTTTGCTGTCGTCACTAATCATTTTGACAAGACAGGCTTTGACGGCTTTATGAAATCCGATCTCCACATTTAGTCGCTCAGCTATATCTGTTGTGGCGCACAGGGAATAAGCGCGCGCCATTTCGGTTACCAGCCTGATATAATCATTCTTTCTCTCCTCACGCAGCCCAATGATATAATCCATCGTTTCAACGATCGCCTGCATTTTCTCGCCTGGCTTGCCGGTGAAGAACTTACTGTAGTCATGGCCATGCAGCAGCTCTTTGATCAGGTCATGCTTTTCCAGGAGAACCTGCGCCGCCACTTCTGTATCAACACCAGTGGTCTTTTTATCACTGTCAGTATACTTAGAAAGCGCATCTTTCAAGTTTTCAGCAATGCCAATGTAGTCAACCACAAGCCCGCCTTGTTTTTCCTTGAATACTCTATTCACCCTTGCAATAGCCTGCATCAGGTTATGGCCGCTCATTGGCTTATCAATATACATGGTATGCATGCTTGGCACATCAAAGCCGGTCAGCCACATATCACGCACAATGACAAGCTTCAGCTCATCGTTTTTGTCTTTCATACGCTTTGCCAAAGTTTCTCTATTGGCTTTAGTACCGATGAAGGCCTGCCAATCTGCCGGGTCAGAGGAGCTGCCCGTCATAACTACCTTGATTTTTCCAGCCATCAAATCGTCGCTGTGCCAGTCAGGACGAAGCGCCACAATCTCTTTGTAAAGGTCGATAGCGATCCTTCTGCTCATGGCAACGATCATGGCTTTGCCGCCTTCATTTTCTTGGGCCTGCTCGCGTTTTTCGAAGTGATCAACTATATCCCTGGCGATCTGCTCAACCCGTTCCTTGGCGCCGACAATCGCCTCAAGTCTGGCCCATTTGCTCTTGAGCTTTTCTTTTTGGCTGTACTCTTGATATTCTGTTATTTCATCATATTCGCTGTCAATTTTCGGTTTTAGTTCCTCCGGAAGCTCCAGCCTGGCAATTCTGCTTTCATAGAAAATCTTAACCGTTGTTCCATCATCAACAGCTCTGGTCATATCATAAACATCAATGTAATCACCAAACACGGCACGAGTATTTTTATCTGTTAATTCAACCGGCGTTCCGGTAAACCCTATATACGAAGCCTTTGGCAAACTGTCGCGCATATACCTGGCATAACCGTATTTTACATTTGCTTCAGCAGCGCCCTTGACAATGTCAGCGCCAAATCCATATTGGCTGCGGTGCGCTTCATCCGCTATAACAATGACATTCTTGCGATCTGTGAGGACCATATTCTCACCATAGACAGCAGGTTTTTCAGCAACCTTATCCAGGGATGCGTATGTATCCGCACCTTCTTTTATTTCATTGGCAAATGGCGCAAACTTATGAATGGTCGTAAAAATAATCCCGCCGCTGGTACGGTTGTTCAGCAGTTCTCTCAGATGGGCTCTGTCTATAGCTTGTACCGGAGTGCTTCTGAGTATATCCTTGCTTTTAAGGAAGGTGCCATATAGCTGGTCATCCAGGTCGTTTCTGTCTGTTATAATAACGATGGTTGGATTCTCGAGTTCTTCATTGATTACCAGTTTCCCGGCATAGAAAACCATGGACAAGCTTTTCCCGCTGCCCTGGGTATGCCAGACAACCCCGATTCGTCTATCGCCGGTTTCCAGTGTGGCTCTTTCGGTGCTTTCCACCGCTTTATTTACCGCATGGTATTGATGATAACCTGCAAGGATTTTTATCGTATCCTTCCCATCACTTTGAAACAACACAAAATGTTTGATAATATCCAGGAAACGGTCACGCTCAAACATGCCCTTAATCAGCACTTCCAGCTGGGGTATTGAGAGCGGCGCGGTCGTCTCGCCATCGATGGTGCGCCAGGCCATAAATCTGTCTTCATCAGAAGTGAGCGTACCCGCTCTCGCGTTGACACCGTCACTGGTGACCATAAAGGAGTTATAGGTGAACAGGGAAGGTATAGACATTTTATAGGTTTGCAGCTGGTTATAAGCATCAGTGATATCAACATTTTCATCGCTGGCGCTTTTCAGTTCAATGACTACCAGCGGAATGCCATTTATAAAAGCCACGACATCCGGCCGTTTTTCTACCCCGTGCTCAACGATAGTGAATTGATTAGCGACCATAAATTCGTTATTCAGCGGCTTTTCATAGTCAAATACATAAGCCTTTTCGGTTCGATAACTGGCATCCGCCTGCTTCACCTGTACATCGATGCCGTCGGTAATCATCTTTTGAAAAGCCTTGTTGTTCATTAAAAGACTTGGGCTTTGCGGAATAATGATCTGCCTGAAGGCATCATCAAGGGCATCGCCCGGCAGGTTCGGGTTTATCCTG
>JAQVXL010000126.1 GCA_028709235.1 Desulfotomaculaceae bacterium | reverse complement strand
GGCTCTTCCTTCAAATCTGATTGTTCAGCGATATTTGCAACCACCTTATACCATTTTTACCACTTGACTTTTTTGCTTATTATTTTGGGAACATTTGTTTACCCACACGATCTAGCGAGGAACCATATAAATGAAGAAATCCCCGTGCCCAGGGGCATTACTTCTGAGGATATCAATTCAAACGCTCCTCGTTTGTTTTCCGATAACCTGTTTGTACCGTTGTTGAAGCTCATGGTAAAAACCGGGCTGCAGTTTTATGCCCGGGCTTATGCAGATAGTTCACGACATGATCTCAGAAAATTTTTCAGAGATGCCGTGGACCGGTTGTTAATGCATAATCAACAGGCGGCAGAATTAATGGAGGCTAAAGGAACTCCCGTTCCACCACCGTATATACCAGTGCCTGATCAAGTGGATTTTATAAAAAAACAAAATTTCATGACCGGATTTTTTAAAAACAAAAGGCCGTTAACAGCTTTAGAAATAAACAACATCTTTTTTAATGCCCAGGCAAATGCCTTAGGAAAAGCCTTATTATTAGGATTCAGTCAAGTGGCCAGGTCGACAGAAATCAAGGAATTCATAATAAAAGGGAAAAACTTTTCCAATAAATATTTCACTGATCTTAATAAAATCTTACTAAATCAGGATATAACAGTTCCACCAAGCTATGATGGGGAGGTTACTGACAGCACCGAATCCCCTTTTTCAGATAGAATGATATTATTTTACACTGTCTATATGAATTCCGTTGGTTTGCAGCGTTATGGCCTGGCTTTGTCCATGATCCAAAGGCATGATTTGACTGCTATGTTCGCTAAAATGATCGTGGAGACGGGCTCTATAGCTAATGACGGGGCAAAACTCATGATTAATAATGGTTGGATGGAACAACCCCCCTTAGCCCCGGACCGGGACGCCCTGATCAAACAAGGTAAAAAATCTACGGACGAACGATTACATTGAAATGTTCCTGCTGATACCCAACGGCCTGTGAAATTTTAAGGAAAACCAAGCCATCAAGGCTAAATGCCTGGTGATAGAGGAAGGAAATGGGGGGATTGATCCGTGAAACTAACGGTACTGGGCTGCTGGGCGCCTTATCCCAGAGCTGGCGGGGCCTGTTCGGGCTACCTGCTCCAAGAGGCCGGCTTGAATATTCTTTTGGAGGCCGGCAGCGGGAGCCTGAGCAGGCTGGTGAACATTATTGACTTCCGCCGCCTTGACGCTGTGATCGTCACCCACCTGCACCACGACCATTACTCAGATCTTTTTGTGCTGCGCTATGCGATTGAGGGCGCCAGGCGCGACGGCAGCAGGGATGGGCCTTTGCCGCTGTTTGTCTCCGGCGCGCCGGCGGGCGCGTACGGTCTGCTGGCCTGCTATAGCAAGGCTTTCATCACAACGCCGATTGAAAGCCTGCCGCAGGAATCCCCGGGGCAGGATTTTGCGGTCTACAGCTCTTCCATTGGGGGGCTGAAATTTCGCTTCGCGCCCACCAAACACCCGGCGCCGGGATATTCCGTCGCCGCCGGCGCACCGGGCGGACTGGTATTTTCCGGCGATACGGCCCGCACTAAAGCCATCGAATATTTAGCCCGAAACGCGGGTCTTTTCCTCTGTGAGGCAAGTGGGATGGACAGTGACGCTGGGGCGATGCAGGATGCCCACCTGACTGCCGGACAAGCCGGCGAGTTGGCCAGGGACGCCGGGGCAGGGAGGCTTTTACTGACCCACTTCTGGCCGGAATATGATCCCGCTGTACTGGGCCAACAGGCGACAATGACATTCAAAAACAATGTTGAACTGGCCAAAGAAGGAGAAACATATCTGGTTTAAATCATAGCAGATATCCAGCTATAAGCCGGTGATACAGGGTAGAGCAGAGAGGAGACAGCAAATGGAAAGAGTGGACGGGAGACAGCCGAACGATCTACGGCCAATCCGCATTACCAGGAACTATACCAGGCACGCTGAAGGTTCCGTTTTAATAGAAGTAGGGGATACGAAAGTTATCTGTACCGCCTCGGTGGAAGAAAGGCTGCCCCAGTTTTTAAAAGGAACGGGCCGGGGCTGGATCACCGCCGAATATGGCATGCTACCCCGCGCTACCGGCGTGCGGACCCAAAGAGAAGCCACCAGGGGCAAGATTGGCGGCCGTACCCAGGAGATTCAACGACTGATCGGCCGTTCGCTGCGGGCGGTGGTTGACCTGACCGCCCTAGGTGAGCGTACGATCTGGATCGACTGTGATGTGATCCAGGCCGATGGCGGGACCCGTACCGCTTCGATCACAGGCGCTTTCATCGCCCTGGCTGACGCCCTGCATAAATTAGTAGAGAAAAAAGCAATCAGCCGCATCCCCATTACAGATTTTATCGCAGCCACCAGTGTGGGCCGTGTGGCGGGAGAAATAATGCTAGACCTCTGTTACCAGGAAGATTCGGCCGCGGAAGTAGATATGAACATAGTGATGACAGGCGCCGGCCGCTTTGTGGAAGTGCAGGGGACAGGAGAGGAAGGGTCTTTTACCTGGCAGGAAATGAACTCCATGATTGACATGGCGGCCCAGGGTATCAGCAGCCTGATCTCCTCGCAAAAAGAAGCGCTGGGAGATATAGCATTAACCATTGGGAGCAATTTAAAAACCAATTAAAATATAGAATAATATAGGAGTATTCTTCTATAAAGAAAGGAACGGTAAGCGGAGT
>JAQVXL010000125.1 GCA_028709235.1 Desulfotomaculaceae bacterium | reverse complement strand
AGAAGCGAACGGGTTTGTTTGGAACGGGACCGATTACATATTAGAACTATGAGGTGAAAGGATGTTACGGGGGCAGGCCCCGGCGCAGCTCAAAAGGGGAACAGTGCCGCCTCCGGGGTTTATCCCGTAGGCGGTTTTGCAATAGAACGTATTTTTATTATCTTTTCGAGCCGCCTTGATGATCCGGAGCTTGGGTAAAACTTATATTCGTAGCGACAAAGCTTTGCCTTCTTATTTAGTGCTCATACCGTTAATCTATTTTAAAAAACCGGGGGGTAGATTATGTACAACCACAGAGAGGATTTAAATATGGGGTTTTGGCACATTAAAGAGGCTTTGAGTTGTTTAGATGCAGCAAAAATGTAATACAAAAAAGAAGGATATTATTCTTTTTTGTATAATTATGAGAATAGCATAAACAAGTATGATGGGGAGGCAAAATCGTGGATTTTAAGTATTTATATGCGGCTTTTGGTGCACTTATTGGCGTCGGTCTTTTATACGGACTTTACTTAGATACGTCTGATAGCACCTACTTAATTCTCGGAGCGATACTTGGTGGTCTATTCGGAATGGCACTCTTTTCTTATGATAGTTGGCTTAAAAAAAGAAATGAAAAAATAAGAAAAGAAAAAGGCATTCCAGAACCTACTCAGAAACAAAAAGTTAAATCTTATATAATATTCTTCATAGTAATGATGGTTGTAATGATATTCATAATGAAATATTTCTAAAAAATATGAAAGTTTTAAAGTTACCGAGATTAAAGTTGTCTAACAACTGTTATAATGATAGGTATTCAACATGGGTTAGACAATTTTTAAAGGATTTCAAGAAACACCCCTGCCTCAATATAAAACTCAGGTTCATTCTTTACCCCACTGGTATGTTTGCCTTCACGCTGGGTTTAACCTATTTTCAAAATCTAATCTCAGAAAATAAAGAAAATTGAAATCGTCAACCGGGTCCTTACCGATAAAAACATTATTATCAGGCTAATAAGTAAATATTTCAAGCCTGACTCCCTTTTTTACTAAAATTTTACTTGACAAAACTAAAATTTTACATTATAGTCATGTTAGATAAGGTTATGTATTGTTATATTGTATCATAAGTTAAAACTGTTACATTTTTAATAGAGTTATGGCTGGTTATGTTATTAATGCTTAAATCTCTCCGAGTCCTGCTGCCTGTCGCCGGTAAAGCCACGGCAGCAGGAGCGACAGGGTGCGGAAGGGAAACAACTGCGCCTCCTATTGCGGAAAGTAGAGACGCGACATCATCAGTTAAGCATCTTAGGGCTTTTTCTCTTTCTTCAGGGAGGTAAAGCCTTGTTTTTGTGGACCTGGTACGATGGCGGCCGGTTAAACTCTATTATTAGTCAGCAAGCCAACTAAAAGCATAAAACAGTAAACTTGTGGAAAGGCCAATACTTTTCAAACTTGCCCGCGGTGGCAAAAAAGGCAGTCGTGGGCGGCAGGTATTCGAAACGTTGCCGGCTGCATACGGTGCAGATAAGCATTGCACACGGAGGAGGAAAATGTCCGGAAATAAAAGGATTCTTTATTCCCAGGAACAGGCCAGGTGGCGGCGAGCTGGACTAGAACTGCGGCGCAGCCTGGGCCGGTTTGCCGACCGGTCGCATTTTTCCTGGGAAGCCGCCCGTGCCCAGGACATCTATCTGGGGTGTATAGACCAAAGGCTGCTAGACAGAGAAGACTACTTTATCATGGAACGATGTTTCGAATGGTTTATCTTTGATTACAGGCTTAACAGCGGCCGGACCATTATTGAAACATACTGCGATGAATACCACCAATCGTTAAGTGGGCAAGAGGCCGCCCTGCTCCAAAATTGGGCGGATTCATGCTACTCCCTTTACGAAGTAACCGAGGTTTTACCGGAAGAGGATCTGATCATCAAGGATATTTTCAACCCTGTGGAAATCAAGGTTAGCGATGTAAACGCTTCCCTGAGTATAGAAACAGGGCAGTATTTTGTTGATGAGAGTCCTGCAAGTGGGTGAGGAATATGAATTCTCAACCAGTGGCCTGGCACTGCCAGGCAGGTTAAGATATCCGCTGTGGCGGAAGCTGCAGAGGGACCGGCTGAGATTATACAGAGGGCGGAAAAACGAGGTGCAGGGATGGGGCGACTACCTCAAAGAAAGGTCCCATGTGATTAATGGCTGGGTTATGGACCTGGGCATATCAAATCCGGTATCCGGCATTGATATGCCGGAAAACATGTTGGAGAGAATAGCTATTCTCTCCATCGTCAACTGGGAGCAATTGCTTGGTTTTATCAAGAATTCTCCCCAGTTCAGGCTGATCGGAGAAACCAATGACGCTGCCGGCGCTTTCCAGGAGGCTGCAGCGGCAATACTCGGAGAAAGCTACTGCCCCAGAGCCCGGGGAGAAGCTGAGGCTGGACCCGGCGGGGCAGGCAGGGCGCCGGACTATGGCCAGGACACCCTGCGTCCTGTTATCGGGCACCTGCTTTTATCAACCCGGTTTATTATTGTCACTGCCGTTACGGTGGAGCTTCTAGCAGACTGTAAAGACCTTTTGCTGAGGCTCTTCAATAAAATTATTACTCAACTTTCGCACATTGAAATTTTTAGGCGCTTCTTAAATATTGAGGATAGTGAAGCACAAAAATGGTTCAAGAACGCATTGACCTTCTGTTCCGACAAAAACAAGAAATCAATTAAAGACTTTT
>JAQVXL010000011.1 GCA_028709235.1 Desulfotomaculaceae bacterium | reverse complement strand
AAAAGTCTTTAATTGATTTCTTGTTTTTGTCGGAACAGAAGGTCAATGCGTTCTTGAACCATTTTTGTGCTTCACTATCCTCAATATTTAAGAAGCGCCTAAAAATTTCAATGTGCGAAAGTTGAGTGTATGATATTTGCCAATCCATATAAACTTAAACTGAGGAGTTGCTCAGAATTATTGCATGAGTTGAAGATAATCCTCACTTCAAAAAAAGAACTTGGCCTGATACTGGTGCTTTTCTTAATAGAGTTCACAAGGGGAGCTTTTTTTCTGACCTTCCTGCCCCTTTACGCCGTTAATTATTTAGGCATATCAGTTGCGGCGGCCGGGCTCGCGGTATCAGCCCACTACCTGGGAGAAACTCTGTGCAAAGGAACAGCCGGCTGGCAGTTGGACCGCAAGGGCTATCCGGTTTTACTCCTGGGATTATTGATTGGCCTGGTTGCACTGTTAATAATGAAGCACTCTGACTCCGCCGCTGTATTAATACTTGGCTCAGCCTCCTTTGGCCTGGCTGTTTCGCCAGTCTGGCTGGCTGTTATCAGTGGTGTTGCTCCGGTGCAGCTGAGAGAGCGGGCCACACGCATGGGACTGATTTTTGCCGTGTGGTTGCTGGGCGCCGGCGGTGGCCCGGTGGTAATAAATTTTTTTATTGCCCATGATTACAACCTGGCTTTCTGGCTGCTGATTGCGCTGTGGGGGTGCGCTCTGGCTATAACCATATTAATGCTCCCGGTTACAGAGCGTAAAACTGTTGCGAGTTCAGGCTTTTCATTTTGGAAAGAAGTTTCCCTGATGCTGCAGAACCAGGCCTTTAAAAAAATACTTCTACCCGGCATGTTTCTTCAAACCATGACTGCCAGCATCTTACTCCCGCTGCTTCCCCTGTATGCTACGAACATGCTCGGGCTCAATCCGCACCAGTATGCCTTACTTCTTCTCGCCGGAGGTAGTGCTGCAGCTGCTTCTTTTCTGCCGATGGGCCGACTGGCCGACATTATAAGGCTTAAAATCCTGCTGGGCTGCGGCTTTGCCATGTGCGCGATCTCCCTGGTTCTTTTCTCTTCTGCCCGTGATCCGGTCAGCGCCTACTTATTAGCCGCGCTGGTAGGATTCTCATATGCAGCTATCCTGCCGGCATGGAACAATCTCCTGGCAAAGGTGATCCCACCTGACCGACAGGCGACAGGCTGGGGTGTCTTTTCAACTATTGAGGGGCTGGGAATTGCCGCCGGGCCGACTCTCGGCGGATTACTGGCCAACAGCTACGGGATTTCATCGGCTCTGATATTGAGCGCTTTACTGCTGGCGATAATGTCAAGCTTCTATTTTCTCTACCCTGTAGAAAAAGTTCTTATCGATGCCAGATAAATTGCTGCAGAAAAAAATCAAACAGAGGTTTCTCTATGGATACTGCCTTGTTCTTGAAAATTGTATTTTTGTGCGTATTTATTTATTCCCTGGCGCCCACGCTTTTAATCCGGCTGGGCCGGGTGGGCGCCGTGGCGCGGGCGGCAAGGGGTTACGGCAGGGTCGCCCTTACCTTTGACGACGGGCCGGATCCAAATTATACGCCCCAGATACTTGATATACTTAAACAATACCAGGTCAAAGCTTGTTTCTTTGTCGTCGGCTCGAAAGTCCGGCTATACCCGGATTTGACCAGGCAAATCCTGCAGGCGGGGCACACCATCGGCAACCACGGTTTCCGGCATAAAGCTGTCTGGCTGCTCAGCCCTGGCGCTACCAGGGGGGAAATTAACGAAACCAACATGGCCATAGAGGAGATTACCGGCCAGAAAACAGTATTTTTCCGTCCGGCCTGGGGCCTGTTCAACGCATTTTTGGTCTGGTACTGCCGGCTAAAAGGGCAGAAGGTCATTCTCTGGACTTATATGAGCTGGGACTGGACCAAAAAAGCCACGCCGGAGAGTATCTGCCGCAAGGTGTTGGGCAGGCTGAAAGACGGCGCCATCATCATTCTTCACGACAGCGATTCAGCACTGGGCGCCGCCAAGGGTAGCCCTGCTCAGGTTGTTGCAGCGCTGCCGCGTATCCTGGATGGAATTGAGGAAAAAGGCCTGCGGGTATCTTCTCTGGAGGATATTATAATTTCTAAAAAAAAGCCTTTCTTGAGAAAGTTGTTCCAGCAGCTCTGGCTTCCGGTTGATAAGCTGGCGCGCCGGTTGTCCGGCATAACTGACCTGCCGGACAGCAAAATCTGGCGCATCGCCCTGCGCCGCCACCGCGGCAGGGAATGGGCCATGCACGACAGCAGCGTGCTCAAGCCCGGCGAGCTTTATCTTGAGCTTCATGTGAACAACGACCGGCTTATGGAGCTGATAGACGAAAACACTTCTGTTGAACGGGCTTCTATCATCGCTATGCGGGAAGTCTTGAACGGACTGCCGCCTCTGGTAGAATACCTGAATAGCGAAAAAAAGCTTGAAAATGTAGACATTGTCATGGGAATCACCCTCCTGCACCGTGGCCTGGGAAGAATAGGCTTCACAGTGGCAGATATGAAACCGGGCCTGTTTAAAGCATTCACTGGATGGTACGAGCGGTGGCTGCTTGGTGTCTTCCATCCGGGCGGCTTTAAAAAACTAAAGACATACCGC
This sequence comes from Desulfotomaculaceae bacterium, assembly GCA_028709235.1. Taxonomy (GTDB): domain Bacteria; phylum Bacillota; class Desulfotomaculia; order Desulfotomaculales; family Pelotomaculaceae; genus Syntrophopropionicum. The sequence continues at coordinate 41,005 of JAQVXL010000011.1, read as the reverse complement.
GAAAAACTGACGCCCAAGTATGTGATTATGACCCGCCAGGAACTAACGCAAAAAAATAAAACAAATGACAAACATAACAAGATTTAATTAGAATAATATATTTTTCCTGTAAATTCTGTCAATATGTTTATTATTAACTGACGAGGTGACAATATGGACAACCGTCATCTGGGAGATGAACTAAAAAAAATAATTCCCGCCGGGCGGGTGCTCACGACCGGCCTGGAGCGAAAAATGTACAGCTACGACAGCTCTTTTCACGCCCGCTTCCACAGCTTTGTGCCGGACGCGGTCGCGCTGCCCCGTTCCACTGGGGAAGTTGCGGAAATAATGCGGTTTGCTTCCAACAACAATATACCGGTCGTACCCAGGGGCGCCGGCAGCGGGGAAACCTGCGGCTGCCTGGCCGTACGCGGCGGTATCGTGCTGGACCTGTCGGGCTGGGACACCATCGAGGAAGTAGACGTAGCCAACATGCAGGTATTTATCCGGCCTGGCGTTGTCCATTACCAACTTAATGAACACCTGGCGGGTTTCGGCCTTTTCTTTCCGCCTGATCCGGGCAGCACGCGCATGTGCACTATCGGGGGGATGGTGGCAAATAACTCCAGCGGCCTGCGGGCGGTAAAATACGGAACCACGGAACAGTACGTCCTCGGCCTCGAGGTAGTGCTACCGGACGGCAGAGTTATCACCACCGGCGGCACAAACTGCCGGGCACTAAAAAATGTATCCGGTTTAAATCTGACTAAACTATTTGTGGGTTCAGAGGGCACCCTGGGAGTGATCACCAGGATCAGGCTGAGGGTCTGGCCGCGCCCGCGGGCCCGGGGTATTGTTATGGCTGTTTTCAGCAGCCTGGACGAGGCACCGGCGGCCGTGCTGGACGTATACCAAGCAGGCATTCTTCCTTCAGGGATAGAGATCCTGGACTCATCGGCCATTCAGGCGGTAAACATGTATCAGCCGGAAATAAACCTGCCCGCCGCGGAGGCGATCCTGATCTTTGAGGTGGACGGCAACCCGGCCGGAGTTGAGTGGGAAGGGCAAAAAATCGTTGAGATCGCCGGTAAAAGAGCTCTGTCAGTGGAATGGGCTACCGATCAGCAGCGGATGGCTGATTTGTGGAGAGGGCGCGGCGTAGTAGCCATAGCCGCGGCCAGGCTGCGGCCGGACGGCAGCAGGATTTTCGCCGGGGAAGATATCAGCGTCCCTCTGAGCAGGGTAACAGAAGCGCTGCGCCGGATCAAAGAACTAGGCAGAGAATTTGGCATCACGGTAGTTAACTATGGCCATATCGGCGACGGCAATGTGCACACTGCGCCGGTGATTAACCTTGAAAACAGTGATGAGGTGGCACGGGCAAACGGCCTGGTAGACGCTATACACCGCCTGGCTATAGAGCTGAATGGTTCAACAACCGGCGAACACGGAGTTGGCGCCGTAAGAAACCAGTATGCCCTGGCCGAGCACGGTGAGGCGGCGCACGTAATGAAGCGTCTTAAGGAAGCCCTGGATCCTGGCAATATCATGAATCCAGGCAAACTCCTGCCCCCCGGGGGGGGGAATAGCGCATGGCTAGGGAAGCTATGGAACTAAACAGCTTAAAGGAACATTACCTGCGCTGTGTGCGCTGCGGGCAGTGCCGTTCGGTCTGCCCGGTTTTTGCAGAAATCGGCAACGAGACAGCCACCCCGCGGGGAAAAGTATTCCTGGCGCATTTGCTGGCCAGCGGTGAACTGAAAGCTGATGTGGAGATTGCTCACAATCTTTCACTCTGCCTGCTCTGCCAGGCGTGTACCAGGGAGTGCCCCTCCGCCGTGCCGGTACATAAAATTATCACAGCCGCTCGTGGTCTGCTGGCCCGGGAAGTGCCAAACACACTGCAGAAAATTGTTTTCAAAGAGATCTGGACCCGACCCTCCCTGCTGAATATTTCAGCAGGGCTGTTCAGAGGCTGTCAGAATCTGGGCCTGACCGGACTGGGCAGGTCTCTGGGACTGCTACCGCCCGCCCTGGACCTGGCGGGCAAACTGCCCCGCCGACCGGCGCGATCCTTTATCAAGGAGATTACCAGGCCTGAGGGCGCTCCCAAGATAAAGGTGGGGTATTTCCTGGGATGTACTACCAACCTTATCTTCCCGCACGTGGCTAAAAGCACGGTTGCGGTGTTGTCCCGACTGGGGTGCGAGGTGGTTACCCCGCAGCATCTGAAATGCTGCGGCCTCCCCAGGCAGAAAACGGGGTGCCCGATATCGCTGCAGCCCTTGAGAATTTTAATTTTAACGCATTTCAGCACCAGGACGTTGATGTGATCGTCACCGACTGCGCCTCGTGCTTTGCCGCCCTGCAGGATAGCAGCGCTTTTAAAGGCATGGCGGTTATGGATTTATCCAGCCTGCTCCATGAACTTCTCGCCGGACACAATTTAAAAAAAATTGACCGGTCCATTACCTATCACGACCCCTGCCACCTGGCTAAAGGACAGGGAATTACAGCCGCGCCCCGCAAACTGCTCTACCGGACCTGCTCCGACTTCAGGGAGATGCCCGGCGCGGACAGCTGCTGCGGCGGCGCCGCCTTTGCATTTTACAATTACAACACCAGCATGGGCATACTGGATAAGAAAATATCTGCTATAAAAGAAACAGGAGCAGAGATTGTGACAACCTGCTGCCCCTCCTGTATCATGCAGATCAGGCACGGCCTGCTGAAAAATGATCTTGCTGCTTCTGTCGCACACCCGGTGGAAATACTGGCGCAAAGCCTGGAGCTTGCTCCTTAGCCGCCCTGGAGCAGCTTTCTCCACGGCTCGCCGGCCGACCTGTCCAGGTTGCGGGACTCCCATTCCACATGGGCCCGGATACGCGGGTCCTTGATCAGTTCTTCCCAGGCCAGCCTGGCCCTGGCTAAAAAACGCCGGTCCAAAAGATTAATATCTCCCCCCCGCACCAGAGGGCAAACCGGCACGGCGGCGTCATCCAGGCGCAGTTCAAACTCTCCCCCCTGCGAGAGGTAGGGCGTAACGGGAAATGTCCTGCAGGCAAACGGCCGCCGCTCCCTCGGGCAGACGCCGCGGCAAAGCACAAAAAAAACAGGATCGCGCCAGTCCGGGCAAAAATCATAATCCTCAGATGTATGTTCCTGCCAGGTCAACCAGTCCTCGGTCCTGTCGAACATTACCTCTTCACCCGGCAGCAAGTACATACCCACTCCTTTTTCCCATTCCGTGCAACAGATGCCGCCACACAGACGGCCGCAGTCCACGGCCAGGGGAGTTACTTCGTTCAGCAATTTGTAGGCGCGCTCCCAGTCAACCAGCTTTGATCATCTCCCGCTCATATCGTTACTGTTGCAGATCTATCCGACATTACCAGGTTTCTCCGCCACTGTGACCGTTATTGCCTGCTGCTGGCGCTGACGCACCACTATAACATTTGCTTCCTGTCCGATCTGCGCGGCTTTAATGGCAGCTACCAATTCATCGGCTTTGCTCACTTTTTCCCCGTTGAACTCCACGATTACATCCCATTCTCTAAGGCCTGCGTGCTCAGCGGGGCTGCCCGCCACCACACCAGACACCACCGCTCCCTCTGCTTTATCCAGGCCGAGATAACTTGCTAATTCGCTGTCCAGAGTGCGAACATGCACACCCACCCAGGGCCGGGGTTTCGTAACATTGTTCTTTAAATCCTCCAGCACCAGCTGAACAGTACTGGTGGGTATGGCAAAACCAATTCCCTGGGCTTCCGCACTGATTGCCGTATTTATTCCCACCACCTCACCTTTGAGATTCAGAAGCGGACCCCCGCTATTGCCGGGGTTAATCGAAGCGTCGGTCTGGATAAGATTTTCGTATTGTCTGTCTTCAACACTGATGGGACGCCCTTTGGCGCTGATCACCCCGGTAGTTACCGTATGATCAAGCCCGTAGGGATTACCTATGGCAATGACCCAGTTGCCTACTCTGATCTGATCAGAATTGCCCATAGCGAGGAAAGGCAGGTCAGCGCCGGAATCTATTTTTAACAAGGCCAGGTCCAGATCACTGTCAGCACCCACGACTTTTGCTTCCAAATCTTTGTCAATACCGGTTATAGTAACAGCTATTTTATCAGCCCCGGCAATAACGTGCTCATTTGTTAAAATATATCCGTCCTTGGAAATAATAAAGCCGGAACCCAACCCTTCATCCTGTCTCGGGGCTAAAGGAATACCAAAAAACTGGCGGAAAAACGGGTCGTTGAAGAGAGGATCGCCTGAACTGGTTGTGATACTGGTAGATATTTTCACTACGGCAGGGCTGGCCAGAGACACAACATCAGCTACGGTATCAGGACCCACTCCGGGCAGAAGATCTGTCTGGGCAACGCCGTTATTCTGATTGGCATTAGGATTATTATCAGATGAACAACCCCCGGTTAACGCCAGCCCGGCCATAACAACCAATAAAACCACCAACAAGGAAACTCGCTTGATATTAACAAACATATCATATTGCCCCTTTCTTTTCCTGCTTATTAATTTATGCAGTATACCTTCATCTTAATAATTTTGAATAAGCATAGCAGGTAACCTTTAAAAGCACAAGTTAATACTATTTAATATAATTACTGCCAGCCCTTTTTCTATAGTGCTGTTTATATCTTTTTCGGCAAAAAAAGATATAATTAAGTTGACTGGCAGCTAAAGGAGGGTGCGCCTGTGATCCGCGTTGACCTGGCAAAAGAGCTGGCGAAATATCTACCATGGGAGCCAAAGGTTGGCGACCTTACTATTGTTTACGGTGAGTTGGGAGAGAAAATCATCGAACCCATTATACTCAGGCATGTAAAGGAGAAAAAAATTCTGCTCTCTCTGCGCGAAGTAGGCGACCTGGTCTGGCTTCCAAGGCTATCTATGCTTCTTTACGAGCTTAAAATAAGAGCTACGAAGGGGTTCACTCTTTATTACGAAAAAGATTCTGACCAGTGGTTCTATCAGGACGATGAAATTGAAACCTGCGGCAGCATCCCGGAAGATGCCGCAGCCCTCGCCCTACTCAACAAACTTAACAAGTAACAACCCGGTTACAGTTTACATCCCCCGGCGCGGGTTTAATTACAACAGGGTGATTCCTTCTTCTCTTCATTGCCGCTGTCGGCCCTGTTGATCCCCCTGTAAATTCCAGCAATTTCCTGCCAACCCTCCCAAAAACACTCTCCTAGGGGTAACTGCCGTCCTCATTCATTATTCCCACCGGTATCCCGCTGAGCAGTTCGATCCCTTCCTCTATGCTTTTAACCGCGTAAATATGAAACAGGTCTTTTTCGACTGCTTCCAGCACCTATCTTTTCAGTCGCCCCCCTATCGGCTGGATTTCACCGAACTGGTTAACTGAACCGGTAACCGCCAGACTTTGGTTTACAGACAGATCAGCAAGACTGGAGAGGAAACCACTCCGCTGCTTTTTTAAAACCGCGCCCCTCACCCGGGGGCAGAGACACCGCAGGAGATGGTCCTTGTCGGTAAAATTGTATATATAACACCAGTCAGCAGGTACTGAGCCGCCGACCCGCCGCTTGAGATACAACAGCCTGGACATAGGTGCTTTTGCCGGTACCTGGAGAGCGGCCACGAAAATGTTGTAACCGGGCGCTTTTATGGACAGGCCGAACTGCATCGCCCGGACTGCCTGCTCCTGGCCAATAAAGCCTTCAGGCGGCAGCATATCCTGGGTGGTTTTGCAAAAGTTAAGCTCTTCTCCGCAGCACACTTTTCTCAATTTTTCTATTGGAACCTGGTACTTTCCCATATTTTCCATCAACATTGTCCTCCGTTAAATCCCTTTTCAAGATACTACAATTAAATCCGTCAATCCTGCCTATCCGGCACTTTACTTAATGAATAATAATTCACTCGGCTTTGCCGTTTTCTTGGATTATTCCTGCTATAATGGAAGGAAACGCAGGAATTATTGTGGAAAGTAATATGGGTAAGAAATATATGGAGTAAGCCTGTCTTTTCAAGTAAGGCTGCAAAAAAGACAGGCTTTTGACTAGGTCTATTGAAATTTATTAATTGCTGATTTCTATTTCTTTAAGCATAAGAATACAAATAACAAAATCATTTTATGGAGGATGGTTATGGGAATTAGTGGTAAAGTTTTAATTGCCCAGAGCGGGGGGCCGACTGCAGTAATAAATCAGACCCTGGCCGGGATAGTTTTGGAAGCCAAAAAATATACCCAGGTAACCAGAGTATATGGCGCTTTAAGAGGAGTTGAGGGAATAGTCAATGAAGATTTTCTCGACTTGACCCAGGAAACCTCACATAATCTGGAACAGGTTGCCTTAACCCCGTCCTCGGCTTTATTGTCAACCAGGATTAAGCCGGACAGCAAATATTGTCATGATATATTTAGAGTATTAGAAGCTCATGATATCCGCTATTTCTTTTATATAGGCGGCAATGATTCCGCGGATACAGCCCATATAGTTAACGAAGAAGCTTTGCTGGCTAATTATGACCTGCGGGTCATCCATGTGCCTAAAACTATTGACAATGACTTAATGCTGAATGACCATACGCCCGGCTTTGGTTCGGCAGCCAGGTTTGTCACCCAGGCTTTCATGGGTATCAACCTTGATGTCAGGGCATTAAACGGGGTCTATATTGGCGTAGTAATGGGACGGCACGCCGGCTTTTTAACCGCGTCTTCGGCCATTGCCAGAAAACATGAAGCCGATGGGCCTCATCTTATCTATCTGCCGGAAAAGGTCTTCAGCATGAAGCAGTTTCTCCTGGACGTCAAAGAGGTTTATGACCGCTTTGGGATCTGTATCATTGCCGTTTCTGAGGGGATCAAGGATGCAACCGGGGTACCCATTGTGACAATGCTAAACAAGTCCAACGAGGAAGATGCCCACGGCAATGTACTGCTTTCCGGCACCCGCTCCCTGGGAGATCTGTTAGCGGATCAGATCAAAGAAAAGCTGAACATTCCCCGGGTACGCAGCGACACCTTTGGCTACTTGCAGCGTTCATTCTTCGGCTGCGTCTCCGATATTGACCAGCATGAAGCCCGGGAAGTCGGAGAACGGGCTGTCCAAATGGCCATGTGGAATGATGTGGACGGCTCAGTCACCATCAGGCGGACCGGTAACTATTCCGTTGATTATCATCTGGACCGTTTTGAAGACATTGCCGCTCAGACTAGAGTTATGCCGGATGATTTTATCAACCAGGCCGGAAATAACGTCACGGACACCTTTAAGTTTTACGTCAGGCCGCTGTTAGGCTCAGGGTTGCCCCAGCCTTCCTGGGTGCGCGCTCCCCAGGTGCCGAAAATATTTAATAATGGATTAAAATAAATAAAACCTGCATTGTGTTTTATAGAGCTAAAAGTAATAGAAGCAAGTGTTTTGAAAACTTACACTTGCTTCTATTACTTTATCTTTTGTGGGATATAATGGTAATATATACTATATATATTGCTCGCTGCTGCCTTATGCTATTACTTCTTCTTCCTCCTCTACTTCTGGTAATTCTTCTTCAACTGCTCGTGCTGCTGTGATGGAAACTATGAGAGCGTGCTCGTCACCAATAATCTTAACATCTGGCGGCAGTTCAAGGTCAGCCAGAGTAATTCCTTCTCCGATTTCCAGACTGGAAATGTCCACCATAAACGTGTCGGGAATACTTGAGGCAAGACATTCTACCTCGCATCCCCATAATAACTGAGCCAGTACTCCACCTTTGGCAACACCGGAGGCAGTGCCGGTAAGGTGGATGCTAACAGTGGCGGTCACCTTGTCTTTTAATGAAACCTGGTGAAAGTCAGCATGAATTAAGGTCCGGTTCACCGGATGGTACTGTACCGATTTGACCAGCACCTGGTGGTTGATGGTTTTCTCGTTTTGTCTTATTTTTAAATCAATCAGTGCATTTGGGCCGGCTTCCTCCAGAATCTTTTTCAGTTCGTTGGTTTTAACCGAAATGGCAATGCTGTCCATCTTTTTCCCGTAGACCACCGCCGGGATAAAACCCCTTTTCAGCAATTCCTTATTTTGGCTCTTGTTTCTTCCCGATCTTACTTGCACTTCTAATTCCTTGTTCATATATTCTTAATTCTCCTTTTACTTTATTACCTCTTTTTTTATAACTTATCAGTTAGGCATTATCACTTCCTTCTTAGGACCTAATTGGAGTATATAGTAAAAATTAAAATTATTCAACCGAAGGATGGTATTAGAGGATCTTCGATGTTCATTGTTTGGAGCAGGATCCTTAAAAAATTTCCAGGTCGTCGGTCGGCAATATCCTTTAAATGAAATGCAAAAATAATTAAAATATATCATAGAGTTTAAGATATGTCACATGGTAATCAGTAATGGAACTCCATTCAGGCTGATTTGTTGGCGCAGAGATAGCAGCAAGCAAAGCATAATTCCAGTTACCGGTCTTTTACTGCTTGCGCCAAATTTCTTATAGACACCACATTGTACCAGTTAAATGCACGGCACTGAAGGATTGGTATACAAAACAGGAATAGAAACAGATTTCTTTTTGGGAAACAAAAAAAGCTTTAGCACCGAAACTCTTTCGCTGCTAAAGCTTTAGTGGTGGGCGATGACGGGCTTGAACCGCCGACATCCTGCTTGTAAGGCAGGCGCTCTCCCAGCTGAGCTAATCGCCCATATATGGTGACCCCTACGGGATTCGAACCCGTGTTACCGCCGTGAAAGGGCGGTGTCTTAAACCGCTTGACCAAGGGGCCATATTCGATGTTCGATGATTGTTGGAATTGGCCCTAGGGCAATTCCTTCTATTCGAACTTCTGACTTCTCGCCTCTCAACTGGTGGGCCCACCAGGATTCGAACCTGGAACCAGCCGGTTATGAGCCGGATGCTCTACCATTGAGCTATGGGCCCAAAATTTGGCTCCCCGAGTAGGATTCGAACCTACAACCTACCGGTTAACAGCCGGTTGCTCTACCGTTGAGCTATCGAGGAACATCGGCACAAAAGTTATTATACGATACTTTGTGCCCGACGTCAATGATTCATTACTAATAATTTAATCCAGATAGTCTTTTAATTTTTTGCTGCGACTGGGATGCCTCAGCTTGCGGAGAGTTTTGGCTTCAATCTGCCTGATCCGCTCCCGAGTAACGCCGAACTTCTGCCCCACTTCTTCCAGGGTGCGGGCGCGGCCGTCGTCCAGGCCAAAGCGCAGACGCAACACTCTTTGCTCTCGGTCTGTCAGAGTTTTTAGCACTTCATCCAGTTGCTCGCGCAGTAATGTAAAAGAAGCTTCTTCTGCAGGCGCTCTGGCATCGTGGTCCTCAATAAAATCACCCAGGTGAGAGTCTTCTTCTTCACCAATCGGTGTTTCCAATGATACCGGCTCCTGGGCTATCTTCTGTATTTCTCTGACTTTCTCCTCGGAAATATTCATCTCCTTGGCAATTTCCTCGGGACCCGGCTCGCGTCCCAATTCCTGCAGCAACTGCCTTTGTACCCTGATCAGCTTGTTTATAGTTTCAACCATATGCACCGGAATCCTGATGGTCCTGGCCTGGTCTGCTATAGCCCTGGTAATCGCCTGGCGGATCCACCACGTGGCATAAGTGCTAAATTTATATCCCTTGCGGTAATCAAATTTTTCAACAGCCTTGATCAGGCCAAGGTTTCCTTCCTGGATCAGGTCCAGGAACAACATTCCGCGGCCTACATAACGCTTGGCGATACTGACAACCAGCCTCAAGTTAGCCTCAGCCAGCTTTCTTTTTGCTTCCTCCTCCCCTGCCTCCATGCGCATGGCCAGATCCACTTCCTCTTCCGGTGTAAGAAGAGGTACGCGGCCTATCTCTTTCAAATACATGCGCACGGGATCATCGATGCCAACACCTTCAGGCACCGCCAGATCAACTTCGGATTCTGATTCCGTTTCTTCATTTGATGATTCCAGTGTGGCGCTTTTCAGTGGTTCAAGGTCGGTGGCCTCCTGAACGACTTCGATGCCCAAGGTTGCCAGTTTCTCATAAATTTCGTCTATCTGTTCAGGCGTAAGGTCGAACCCCTGCAGACTATCCATAATTTCATTGTACGTCAGGATACCGCGTTTTTTCCCTTTCTCAATTAATTCCCTTACTCCTTCAGAAACAATCACTTCACTCAAATATTACCCCTCCCCTCTCCGCGGTGATCCCCGTTATTAATATTAAAAAACTTCTTGCAATCAACCATTAATTCGACAGTACGTTCTGAATTGCCTGCCTTCTCAGCTTCATCTATGCCCTTCAGATAAACAAGTTCACGCAGTAGATCATTATATAGCATGTTGTTGCCGGACTTTTCTAATTCCTTAATTTCCTCCAGGATCCCTTCCCTCCGCTCCTGGCGGATACACCGCTTAATAGAGGCAATATAGCATTTCATTATATTAACAGGATTTTCTCCTGGAATATCCAGTGTTAACAATTTACTTAACAAGTTTTGATCATCATTATCCAGTATGTTGAACAATCCCTCAGGGCGATAACCTGGACTTTTATATAATTCAAGACAATTCATAAATATCCTTTGATAATTATCGTTTTTAAATGGAATTTCGCCTATTTCGGCCAGAATTGTTTCCCCTAAAGAAGGATCATCCAAAACCAGCCGCAAGAGAATTGATTCAGACTTCTCCCTAGCATCCATTTTTTTCTCTTTTCTTATAATAGTATGTATGTTTTTAGCAATTTTATCCGGATATATCCATTTCTTACTTAAATTTTCCTCAAATCTCTTTAATTCTCCCGCTACTGTATCCCAACTTAGATTCAGCGTGCGGGCAATCTTTTTCAAACCCTCTTCCTTTTCAACCCCACCCTTTGCCGCCAGGTCGGGAAAAACCTGGCGCATAACCTCTAATTTTTCTGTTACTGTCTTGATAGTCCTTTTCCCGGCGGCATACTGCAGTTTGTACTCAATTAAGGAAGCCGCGCGTCTGATTAATTCCTCCCAGGGTTCGACGCCGTACCGCCTCAAGAAATCATCGGGGTCTTTTCCGTCGGGGATGCTTACCACGCTCACCTCGCAGCCCAGTTCCTGCAAAATATCCAACCCCCGGATGGTAGCCGCTACACCGGCCGCGTCAGCGTCATAAGCAAATATCACATTCCGGCTGTGGTTCAGCAACAGCCGCCCGTGTTCCACAGTAAGAGCGGTGCCGAGGGAGGCTACCGTATTTGTAATCCCGTACTGGTGGGCGGTGATCACATCCATATAGCCTTCAACAACAATAACGCAGTTTTTTTCTCTGATAGACTGCCGGGCTTGATACAGTCCATATAGCGTCCGGCCTTTGCTAAAAAAAGGTGTTTCAGGGCTGTTCAGGTACTTGGGAAGAGTATCATCAAGAACTCTGCCCCCAAAGCCGACTATCCGGCCGGCGGCATCCCAGATGGGAAACATAATCCGGTTGCGAAAGCGGTCATAGCACCTGCCGGTTTCTCCGCTAACTGCCAGGCCGGCCTCCACTAGATCCTGCTGCCGGCAACCTTTTTTGCCCAGGTAATCCAATAATGACTGCCATCCGGGCAGGGCAAATCCTATTTGAAAACCTTCCAGTACCTCCGGTGAAAGCCCCCGCCCCTGCAAATAGTGCTTGGCTGCGGCTGCTTCTTGGTGCTGCAAGTTGTTAATAAAGAAATCTTTGGCCAGATTATTGGCCTTTTTTAATCTCTCCCGTTTGGCGTCTCTTTTACGAGCAGCCGGATTATCATCTGCGGGAAGGACTATCCCTGCCTGTTCAGCCAGTGTTTTAACAGCTTCAGAGAAGGTCAGGTTTTCTTTTAACATCAAAAATTTAAAAACATCGCCGCCGACATTACACCCGAAACAGTGGAAAATTTGCTTTCCGGGTGTAACAGTGAATGAAGGCGTACGATCATCATGAAAGGGACATAACCCCGTATAGCTTTTCCCTTTTTTCTTAAGTTGAACATAACGGGATATTACATACAAAATATCTGAACGTTGGCGGACTGTTTCAATAACCTCATCGGGAATAAAGCCCACCTTAGATCACCCTTCTTCTTCAATAAGTCCTGTAATAGTAAAGCAGTTCAACAAATATTTTTTTTGTCCTTCCGCAAATTGTTATTAGTTATCCCAACATAAAATGCATTTATTAACAGACGAATTCGCCGTTTCTATTAATTATCCTTTTTTTCGACAATATTTGCATGAATAACAAATGACGTCTTTGACCTAAAACATCCACGGCAGCGGCAAGAAGTAACGCTGATATATCCGTATGGCGAAGTTGTCCGTCATCCCGGCTATATAATCGCAAACCGCCCTGTCGATATTTTCCCCACCGGCGCGCTGCCGGTATTCAGACGGGAGGAGTTCGGCATGTTCCGTGAAGTGTCTATACAAGTTTTGCACCACATGACAAGCTTTACTCTCATCCCGCTTTGCCTCCGAGCCGATATAAACAGCATCGAACATAAAATTTCTCAGCTTTTCGGTAGCAGCCTGGATAGAAGGACTCATTCTAATTTTAACAGTTCCATCCAGGTTTGTATGGATCAGATCCAGCACCATTGTATTGATCCTATCCCTGTGTTCTTGGCCCAGGACCGCCAGACATTCAGCCGGGATCTGCTCCACCGTGATTATCCCTCCCCGGATCGCATCGTCAATATCATGGTTAATATAAGCAACCCGGTCGGCAAATCTGACGATCTGTCCTTCCAGGGTAGACGGGATTTCCGGGCCGGTGTGGTTTAAAATACCATCTCTTACTTCCCAGGTCAGGTTAAGACCCCTCCCGCCTTCCAGAAAGTCTACCACCCTGAGGCTCTGTACATTGTGTTTGAAACCAGGCTTAAATACATTGTCCAGTGCTTTTTCACCGGCGTGCCCAAAGGGTGTGTGGCCGAGGTCATGGCCCAGAGCCACCGCTTCGACCAGGTCCTCGTTAAGCTGCAGCGCCCTGGCCACTGTCCGGGCAATTTGAGCCACTTCCATAGTATGTGTAAGCCTGGTGCGGTAATGGTCGCCCTCCGGAATGATAAAGACCTGCGTCTTATGTTTAAGACGCCTGTAGCTTTTTGAATGTATGATCCTGTCCCGGTCGCGCTGGAAAGCGGTGCGCACGCTGCATTCCTCTTCCTTCAGCAGCCGGCCGCGGCTGGCGCTGCTCAAACAGGCGCGGGAAGATAAAATCCGGCGTTCCAATTCCTCGGCACGAGAGCGGATGTCCATTTAAAACCACCGTCCTATCCGGATTTAAAATGGTTAAAAAACATTCTACTCACAAGGTCTGTAATCCTGCCGCAAATATTCTATTTACAAAAGAAAAACCCCGGCGCACCATAAGCCGCCGGGGTATATTATTCGACAACTCTTCTCTGTCTCAAGCCCGCTGTGGCCTCCGCCACCTCCAGTACATGCTTCGCCAAAATCCTGGCCCGGGCTAACCCTGATACATCCGCCGTCGCAGGCTGTTGGGCGCATGCGCCCAGATGTCCCGCATCATCCTCATGGTGGGCGTCACCCACCACAATCATCCCCTGACACAACATCATGTCCTGGAGGGCGCGCAAGGTCGTTTCCTGACCCCCGAAACGGGAACCGCCGACGGCCAGGGCGCCGCCCACGACATTGATAAGATATTTTTCGCGTCTTAAAAGCCTGGTCTTATCCCAAAACGACTTGACCTGGGCGGAAACCGTGCCAAAGTACACCGGGCTGCCAAGGAGTATGCCGTCAGCTTTGCACATCAAATCTAACATTTCGGCCAGCTTGGTGTTTTTATAGCACCTCCCGTCACATGGCGTGCTGCAGTACAGGCAAAAGGGGTTTTTAGCATCATATATTCCTTCTGCAACCTGAAGCAAGCCGGTTTCAACTCTGGCAGACTTTATTTCCGCAAGAGCGTTATTCAGTAAAAAAGCAGTATTTCCCTCTCTATGGGGGCTTCCATTTAACGCTAGAATAAACATTTTCGAAACTCACTTTCATGCATATTTAAATAAACTTTATGCCAGGTATTTACCTAATATGCCTCACTGGATACCTATCAGCGGCGCCCGGGCCAGTGTATAGTATTGCGGCCCACAAGAACCCAACTTGCTGAGCATGAGGTCTACCGTCGATATTCTGGCGGACCCAAACACCTTATTTTCCGCTGTTTTTTCCGCTCTGCCCATAACATCTGAAAAACCAGCCGGCGTACGCAGCCTGGCTAAAGTCAGGTGGGGCGAAAATTTGTTTTTTCCGGGAGCAAAACCCAGTTCCTTCAGCTCGCCCTGCATCTGGCTGTTTAATTGCAACAGGGCCACAGTATCGCCGGCGACGCCGGCCCAAAAGACACGGGGCCTTTCCCGGGAAGGAAATACGCCGACACCGCTCAACTTCAGGGTAAAAGAAGCAATTCCCGCTGCAGCCCTGTTAAGCGCCTCCGTCACAGCCGGAACCTGATCTTCACTGACATTGCCGAGGAATTGGACCGTGAGGTGGAGATTTTCAGGCTCCACCCATTTCAAGTCGGACTTGATCTTTCTTAAATCCTGGATGAATGAGCCGATACCTTTTTTAATTTCAAATGGAAAATTCACTGCCACAAACAATCTCATCTGCCGCAAAACAGTCAGCTCCATTCAAAGTGAGACAAGTGCGCCAGGACGGTTCTCAACTATCACAGTTATAAGAATGCGACAACCGGGAACCGTCCCCTGTCGCACTCCCTTATTATTTACTGCTAAAGCGTGCCGTAGTCCCGCTCGCCGGTACGGCCGGCTCTGACCTTGGCCTGGGCGGCCGCCAGCCTCGCTATGGGCACCCGAAACGGTGAACAACTGACATAATCCAGGCCAATATTATGGCAGAACTCGATCGAACCAGGCTCCCCGCCGTGCTCTCCACAGATCCCGATCAGCAGGTCAGGCTTGGTCCGGCGGCCCAGCTCCACCGCCATCTGCATCAGTTTACCGACACCCTTGCGGTCGAGCACCATAAAGGGATTATCGGCCAGTATTTTAAGGTCAAGATAGGTACGCATAAACTTTCCTTCCGCATCGTCCCTGGAAAAACCAAAAGTCGTCTGTGTCAGGTCGTTGGTGCCGAAAGAGAAGAAATCTGCCGCCGCCGCCACTTCATCAGCCAGCAGAGCTGCCCTGGGGATTTCGATCATAGTCCCCACAGTATATTGGAAGTCTACTCCGGTGTCTTCTTCAACTTCACTGGCTACTTTGTCAACCAGTTCACGCAATTGTGCCAGCTCTTTCACTTCAATGACCAGCGGTATCTCTACTTCGGGGATTGGATTGAAACCTTCTTCAACCAGTTTCGCTGCACCCTGGAAAATAGCCCTGGCCTGCATCGCGTAAATTTCCGGATAGGAGAGCCCCAGGCGGCAGCCCCGGTGGCCAAGCATGGGGTTGTGCTCAGAAAGAGACCTGACCTTGCGCAGAAGTTCTTCCTTTTCTTTGATTTCCGTTTTATCGCCGCCGGTCAGCTTCAGCCGTGTAATCTCTACCATCAAATCCTCTGCTTCCGGCAGGAACTCGTGCAGAGGCGGGTCCAGCAGCCTAATGGTAACCGGATAGCCGTCCATTGCTTTTAAAATTCCATAAAAGTCTTCCCGCTGCAGGGGCAGAAGTTTATTAACTGCATTTTCCCTTTCCTCCAGGCTGCCCGCCAGGATCATCTCCTGTACAAGCGGCAGCCTCTCCTGGACCATAAACATATGCTCTGTCCTGGTCAAGCCAATGCCTTCAGCGCCAAATTCCCTGGCTTTGGCGGCGTCCTCCGGCTTATCCGCGTTTGCCCTCACCCCAAGGGAACGGATTTGATCCGCCCATGCCAGGAGTTGCTGAAATTCCGCAGATAGTCCGGGGTCAATCATCGGCACGGCGCCGATGATAACATTTCCTGTTGAGCCGTCGATAGAAACAATATCGCCCTGCTTTAAGGTCAGTCCGCCGACTTTAAACTCATTTTTGTCGTAATCAATCTGAAGAGCTTCACATCCGCATACACACGGCTTGCCCATGCCCCTCGCCACCACTGCGGCGTGACTGGTCATACCGCCTCTTGAGGTCAGTATGCCCTGAGCATGCAGAATCCCGTGAATATCGTCGGGGGTGGTCTCTGTGCGTACAAGCACCAGCTTTTTACCTTCCTGGCCGAGCTTTTCTGCCAGGTCCGCGTCAAACACCACCATGCCGGAAGCAGCGCCCGGAGAAGCGGGTAATCCACTGGCGACGATGTCGAGCTTTGCTGCGGGGTCAATGCGGCGGTGCAGGAGATGGTCAAGCTGGCCCGGTTCGATCCTCAATACTGCTTCTTCCCTGGTGATGAGGCCCTCGTCTACCATATCCACGGCAATTTTTATCGCCGCCTGGGCCGTGCGTTTCCCATTTCTTGTCTGCAGTATCCACAACTTGCCGTTTTCAACAGTAAACTCTATATCCTGCATATCGCGGTAGTGTGTGTCCAGAAGCTTGCATATCTCTTCAAACTGTCTGAATGTAACAGGCATATCCTTTTCCAGGGCAGCTATGGGCTGCGGTGTCCGGATACCGGCCACCACGTCCTCGCCCTGCGCGTTAATCAGATATTCACCATATAATTTTTTCTCACCGGTGGAAGGGTTGCGGGTAAAAGCCACGCCGGTGCCACTGTCATTGCCCATATTGCCGAATACCATAACCTGGATATTCACGGCGGTCCCCAGATCGTCCGGGATTTTATTAATCCTCCGGTAAACTACGGCACGATCGTTATTCCAGGAATTAAAGACAGCGTATATTGTCATAAAAAGCTGCTCTATAGGATCCTGTGGGAAGTCCTGTCCAGTTTCCCTTTTAATCAGCTTTTTATAATCTGCGATGACTTCTTGCCATTCCCGACCCGAGAGCTGGCTATCATTGTTAACCTGGGACTTGATTTTTTGCCGGTCCAGAATTCGTTCAAACTTACTATGTTCAATGCCCATAACCACGTCGCCAAACATATTTATAAAGCGGCGGTAGCAGTCCAGGGCGAAGCGTTCGTTGCCGGTGCTTTCACTCAGAGCCTCCACTGTAATATCATTCAAACCCAAGTTCAGCACGGTATCCATCATCCCGGGCATAGAAACAGGGGCGCCGGAACGCACAGAAACAAGCAGGGAGTTAGCCCTGCCGCCAAATTTTTTACCTAGCTTGCTTTCCATGGTCATTATCTTTTCTCTGACCTGCTCTTCCAGTCCGGCGGGAAACTTTTGCCCCATTGCTGAAAATTCTTTGCAAGCCTCGGTTGTAATAATAATGCCGGGGGGAACGGGAAGGCCTATGTTGGTCATTTCGGCCAGGTTAGCGCCTTTACCCCCCAGCAGGTTTTTCATACCTGCTCCACCTTCTTCAAAAAGGTAGACATATTTATTTGCCATGTCTTTCCCCCCTGTAATAAATCTCCATAACCCTGGTAGCGGTTTCTTCTATGGCCTTGTTAGTCACATCAATTATCTGGCAGCCGGCTTTCTTCATAATGCCTTCGGCGTATTCAAGCTCTTTCAGTATCCGCTCCATGCTGGCATAGTCGGCGTTTGAGGTTAAACCAAGGGTATTGAGCCTTTCCCTGCGGATCTCATTCAGATGCTTGGGTTTGATCGTCAGCCCGATTAATTTATATGGCCGCAGTTGAAATATTTCTTTAGGCGGCGCTACTTCCGGCACCAGCGGCACGTTAGCCACCTTTAAGCGTTTGTGGGCCAAATACATGCAGAGCGGTGTTTTGGACGTGCGGGACACACCGATAACCACCAGGTCGGCGCGGACAATGCCCCTCGGGTTTTTCCCGTCATCGTACTTGACAGCAAACTCGATCGCCTCCACCTTGCGAAAATACTCGTCGTCCATCCGCCTGACCAACCCGGGCTCCAGCCTCGGCTGGCGGTGGATCACCGCTGACAGCGCATCCAGCATCGGCGTCATAATGTCCACTGTCGGAATATTGTGTTTTTCCGCCTCGCGGATCAGCGCATCCCTTAACTCCGGAATAACCAGAGTGTAAGCGATAATGCTGTTGAAGCTGCTGGCTTCTTCCACAATCTCGGGTATCTCATTGGGATCATTGACATAAGGCACCCGGCGTATATCTAAAATGCCTTGATTAAATTGGCTCGCCGCGGCCAGGACTACCAGTTCCGCGGTTTCACCCACGGAATCGGAGACAATATAAATTATAGTTTTATCAGAAATGTTGGACACCCCCTTAATACCCTTCTCCCAGCTCAACAAACAGCCTGGTAATATTGGTTTTACTCAAACGCCCTACTACCTCATAACCTTCCTGCTCATCAGGGAGGGTAAGTTTGCGCACCACGGGCAGGGCGTCAACTTCGTGAGATATAATTTTTTTCGCGGCCAACCATACCGTTTCTTCCGGCGTCGTGAGAACCAGATTGGGCATCCTGGTCATAACCACATTGACAGGCAGTTTTTGAAGATCGTGGCCGCCCAGGGTTATTTTCAGAAGATCCTTGCGGGATACTACCCCTTCCAACAAACCTCCTTCTTTAACTACAAAAAGAGTGCCCACATCCTCGATAAACATTGTTACTACCGCATCATAAACGAAGCTTTTTTCATTCACTACTATCGGGACTGACTTGACACTGTCGACTAAAACACTATTCAGTTTTTCTGCAACAACCCTGTAACGGGACTTGCCGCTGTGGAAGTAACCCACCCTTGGGCGGGCCTCCAGCAAGCCGGACATTGTTAATATGGCCAGGTCGGGTCTGAGTGTGGCCCTGGTCAGGGAGAGCATCTCGGCGATGCGTTCACCGGTAATCGGACCGTAGTTGGTAACGATCTCGAGAATACTCTCCTGCCGTTTGGAAAGCTTCAAATCGATCGCTCCTTGTAGAGCATATATGACATACTAATTTGTTTTTATACAAATATAATATATATTAATTTCCGGGTAATTTCCATGCCTTTTTTAAGCAAATAAATAACTTTATTTGTCAAGTCTCCTATAAAATTATGCCACAGCCTGATGCTATGGCATAATTACACTGTTCCCCACGGACCTGTAAATAGTGTTACGCGTTTACTACCACTTTGCTCAGGTCGGCCACTTGTTTCACAAGGGCGGCCAGCTTGGCCAGCAGCGCCAGACGGTTATTACGCACAGACACATCATCTACCATGATCATAACAGAAGTGAAGAATTTATCCAGCGGCGCCTGGAGGGTGGCGATAGCTCCGAGCAGACTGCGGTAGTCCTGCTGCTCCAGGTATGATTTGGCTTTTTGCTCCACATCCGATAAAAGCGTATATAACGCCTTTTCTGAGGAATCCTCCAGCAAAGCCGGGTTAATCTGCAGCGTATCAGCGTTTTTGGAAAGGTTGTTGGCCCGGATGAAAACTGTGAGCAGGCCGGCAAAATCCGGTTCCCGGCGAAATTCAGCCAGAGCTTTGGCACGTAAAAGGACATCATATAAATCATCGTAACCAGTGCAGAGCACCGCGTCCACGGTGTCATAGGAAAAGCCCCGCTCGTCCAGGATACCTTTCATTCTTTGTTTAAAAAATTCAGCAATTTCTTCTTTTACCTTATCCACGGGAAGTTCCAGCTGGACTTTCCCCTGGTAGCAACAGTAGGAAGTCTCAATCAGCTTTTCCAGGGAAAGTGACGCTTTGGTTTCAAGAATGATATTGCTTATACCCAGGGCCTGCCGTCTGAGGGCGTACGGATCCTGGGAACCGGTCGGCTGGATGCCGATCGCAAAACACCCCACAATAGTGTCGATCTTATCTGATATGCTAAGTATTTTCCCAGGCATGGTTTCCGGCAACCGGTCGCCAGCAAAACGCGGCAGGTAGTGCTCAAAAATTGCCTCTGCCACTGTCTGCTTTTCGCCCGAGCGTAACGCGTATTCCCGGCCTATGTAACCCTGCAGTTCCGGAAATTCATAGACCATGTTTGTGACCAGGTCTGCTTTGGCTAGGGAGGACGCGCGCAACGCAACCTCTTTGGCCTCCTGGCCGGCGCCCAACTCCCCGGCCAGGTAAGCAGCTATTTCACCTACGCGGACTGTTTTGTCGTAAACGGCGCCAAGTTTTTCCTGGAAAACAATTTTCTTTAACTCGGGCACTTTTTCAGCTAAAAGCGTCTTTAAATCTTCCTGGTAAAAGAAGTTGGCGTCAGCCAGTCGGGCTCTCAGAACTTTCTCGTTTCCCTCCCTGATGATATCCAGGTGATCCGCGGCGCCGTTTTTCACAGCAATGAATTTTGCCATAAGCCTGCCTGCACCGTCCACCACAGGAAAATAACGCTGGTGCTCCCTCATAGGAGTAACCAGCACCTCTTTGGGCAGCTTTAAATAATCAAGGCTAAATTCACCCATCAGCGCTGTGGGGTATTCAACCAGGTTATTTACTTCATTCAGCAGGCCCTCGTCCTCTTCCACAAAACCATTAACGGAACGTGCCAGTTCGCACACCTGCCGCCAAATCTCGTTTTTGCGCTCCAGGACGCCGACCAGGACATAGTTCTTCCTCATTGTCTCGATATACTCTGCAGGCTCAGCCAAATCAATTGGTTTCTTGCTTAAGAAACGATGGCCGTATGTTGTCCGGCCGGCTTTCAGCCCGGTAAATGCAAACTCTACTATATCCGTGCCGAAAAGAGACACAATCCAGCGAATGGGCCTGGCAAAACGGAACTCGAGGTCACCCCAGCGCATTGGTTTCGGAAAATGCAGCCCGGTGATCAAACCTGGTACTATAGCTGGCAAGACCTCCATGGCCGGTCGGCCGACTTCCCTTCTCACGGCAAAAACATAATCCACATGACCCACCGGTTTTTGCACCAGGTCGGAAACCTTTACTCCCTGGCCTGCGGCAAAACCTTCCGCTGCCCTGGTCGGGACTCCGTCCTTGTAGGCGACCTTAACGGCCGGGCCCTTGACTTCCATTTCCAGGGGCGCCTGGCTGATAGCCATTCCCTCCACCAGCAACGCGATGCGGCGCGGGCTGCCGCAGGCAGTCAGGCTTTTATAGGACAGGCGGTGCTCCTGCAGAGCCGCCGCGGCCAATTCTTTAAGCTCAGCCAGGGCCGGATCGAGAAACCTGGCCGGCATTTCTTCCACACCGATTTCCAGTAAAAAATCCCTGCTGACGTCAACCATGTCACTACGCCTCCTTCTTTTTCAACAGCGGGTAGCCCATGGCTTCGCGCTGTCCCACATAGGCTTGGGCGCACAACCTGGCCATGTTCCGCACCCTGGCGATGAAACCTGTGCGTTCCGTAACGCTTATAGCGCCGCGCGCATCCAGCAGGTTAAAAACATGGGAGCATTTCAGCACATAATCGTAAGCCGGCAGGACAAAGCCCTTGCCGATGATGGTCTGCGCTTCTTGCTCGTATAGATCAAAAAGTTTAAACAGCATACCGGTATCCGCTAGTTCAAAGTTGTAGTGGGAATGTTCCACCTCACCCCGGTGGTGGACATCGCCGTAGGTAATACCTGCCACCCAGGTGATATCATAAACGTTGTCCACACCCTGTATGTACATGGACAGCCGCTCCAGGCCGTAGGTTATCTCTGCGCATACCGGGCGGCAGTCAATACCGCCGCACTGCTGGAAGTAGGTAAACTGGGTTATTTCCATGCCGTCCAGCCAGACTTCCCAGCCCAGCCCCCAGGCGCCCAGAGTGGGTGATTCCCAGTTGTCCTCGACAAAGCGGATGTCGTGCTCGTCCGGGTCAATGCCGATTGCCCTGAGGCTGTCCAGGTAGACCTCCTGCACATCGTCCGGCGAAGGCTTTAAGATAACCTGATACTGGTAGTAATGCTGCAGCCTGTTGGGATTTTCCCCGTAGCGCCCGTCGGTCGGCCGGCGTGACGGCTCGACATAACCTACCCGCCACGGCTCCGGGCCCAGAGCCCGCAAAAAAGTCGCCGGATTCATGGTGCCGGCGCCTTTTTCCACATCGTAAGGCTGCTGGATGATACAGTTTTGTTTAGACCAAAAACTGTTCAGCGTTAGGATCAGTTCCTGAAAATTCATATCCTGCCTCCTTGTGCAAAATACTATCAAACACAATAACTAAAAAACTCCCCTGCCCTGGTATTGCTACCAGGGACGGGAGTTTTTCCCGCGGTTCCACCCTGCTTGGCTTAAGCCCCACTGTCTCAGATACCGGACACAGGTAAAAAGCCCACTTTTTTAGGTGCAAGCTTTACTGGCCAAACAATCGTGATCTTACTGCTTATGCTTTTACGTGATTTTTCTTCCCACGTCTCCGACTCACGGCTCACGACTAAAATTTGGTTTTCCTCTTGCAGCTCAGAAACGCCTTTCACCGGCTTTGTTTACCCTCTTTCACCTTGGCGGGCTCTCTTAAAAACAACTCTCCGGCTAACTTTTCCTCATCGCTATTTATTTTTTACCAATTTACCAAATTAGAGGTTTAAAGTCAATGCCCTTTGCTGTTAAATATCTGTATCAGCACTGCCGGAACTGTTTTCCGCGTCTGCCGCCCCGGGTTTGCGCTCGAATTCCAGTGTGTAATTTTGGGTCATGGCTGTTGCTGTGCCCAGCGCGCCGATTAGCGCAATTCCAGGGCTGGCAAGCACCCCGAAAAGCCCCAGCGCTCCCAGGGCAGCGGGCACTGTAATAACTGTTTTGCCGCCCTGCTTAACTTTAATTCGGTATTCCTGCCCTTTGTGCAGAAATCCTTTTACCTGCCCCATCATATCCTGGCCTTTGTTTTGAAAATACTCGCCAAAATTACTCTCTTTACCTTCCAGGTTAATCAGCGCCTGAACGACATCCCCGCCCGCCGCGTCGAGGGCTTCTTTCGCTTCTTTATAGCTGATGTCCAGCCGGCTCCTCAAAATGTCTATTTTCTCCAGCTCACTGGTCATAAAAATCCCCCTTCCTTAGTATTATTTACTCCCGGCGGGTTAATTATTATACATTTGCACCTTAAGGATCCACTGTAAAACGGTTTAAAAAAGAGACGGACTTCAAGTCCCGCTCCAGGTAATACTTGAGGTATTCATATAACAACGTCTTAATCTGCTTCCTGTCGGCGGAACTAATTCTAAGCTGGCGCAGCCTGTCCTGGGGCCAGCTTAAAAGCGCCTTTAAATTCTCCACCACACCTCTGCTGACGTGAACAGCCTGCGGGTCCCCCTTACCGCATACCTCGCATAGCGCCCCGCCGGTCTCAACACTGAAAAACAGCCGGCCGGTCAGGGGCTCCCCGCAGTGGGCGCAGACGTCCAGTATGGGACGGTAGCCCATGAGAGCGGCAGCCTTGATCTCAAAAGAACGTGTTAATATTTCAGCCTGACCTTCTTCCATCAGCTGCAGTGTCTCCAGAATCAGACGGAAAAGCGGTTCGTTCTGTTCTCCTTCCGGCGTAAGGGATAGGACCAGTTCAGTCAGATAGCTGGCATAGCCTATTGTTTCCAGATCATGCCTGAGAAAGGGAAACATCTCAATACCTTCACACTGGCTGACAGAATCAAGTTCCCTGCCCCGGCGGACTAAAAATTTGGTATAGGTAAAGGGCTGCACAGAGCCTCTTTTTCTGCTGAACGGTTTGGTGACTCCGTGGGCCATGACCCTCATCTTGCCAAACTCCCGTGAGAAAAGGACCAGTAGTTTGTCACCGCCACCGCACTCTATAGACCTCAATACAATGGCGTCAACTTTATACAGTTTCATTTTATGATCGTGTTGTCACTCCTCGCCCCTGTAACCAAAATTCCAGAGCTGGTCTTCTTTATTTCGCCAGCCCGGCTTGACCTTAACCCAGAGCGTAAGAAATATTTTGGAGCCCAGCAGGCCCTCTAGTTCCTCCCGCGCCATCTGGCCTACTTTTTTCAGCACATGGCCGCCCTTGCCAATCAGGATGCCTTTCTGTGACTCTCTTTCCGTGTAGATCACGGCGCGGACAGCTATCACATCATTAGGCCGCTTTTCCAGCTCTTCAATCACCACCGCCACCGAGTGGGGGATTTCCTGACTGGTAAGCTGCAGGACCTTCTCCCTGACCAGCTCGGCCATGATGAAAGTCTCCGGGCGATCGGTAACCATATCATCCGGGTAATATTTAGGTCCGGGCGGCAGGTAATTTTCAAGTGTTTCAAGCAAACTTGACAGGTTCTCCCCGGTCAGCGCCGACACTGGTATGATCTCTGAAAAACCGTAAAGCTTGCTGTACTGTTCAATAAGGGGGAGCAGTTCCTCCCGTTTGACCAGGTCGATCTTGTTTATTACCAGCAGGACCGGTGTTTTTAAGCCCTGAAATTTTCTCATGATAAAGTTGTCACCAGGCCCGGGCGGCTGTCCGGCCTCGACCAGGAATAGAATCGCGTCTACTTCATGCAGGGTTTGCAGCGCCACCTGCACCAACTGCTCGCCAAGCCTGTGCTTGGGTTTATGGATGCCGGGAGTATCCATAAAAATAACCTGGGAACCCTCCCGGTTAAAAACGAATAGTATCTTATTCCTGGTAGTCTGCGGCTTATCTGACATGATCGCCACTTTCCTGCCGGCAATTTTGTTTAATAGGCTGGATTTACCTACGTTGGTCCTGCCAAACAAGGTTACGAAACCAGACTTAAAATTATCTTTTTTAGACAAACCAGACCACCTTTTCATATAGTTTGATTAACGATTGACCGGCTCAATCAGTTTCGTCACTGTTTTTTGCCTCTCCGGATTATCACCTGCCGGACCTGGATCTTTTAATTTAAATGAATCCGGCAGCAGCTCAGCCACAGTCTTCATGACATATGCTCCATTTTCATTGGCCATATAAACCTTAATATTTGGCCCAAACTCTGCCAGCACCTGGCGGCAGGCGCCGCAGGGGGAACAGAACTCACTCGTGCCGGCCGTTAAGGCGATAGCCTCAAAGGAGCGTTCGTTATTGGAAACGGCCTTGAAAAGAGCGACTCGCTCGGCGCAGCAGGTCAGACCGTATGACGCGTTTTCAATATTGCAACCTGTGTAATAACGGGCTTCTTTGGTCAGGATAGCGGCGCCGACCTTAAAATTCGAATAGGGCGCGTAAGCCCTTTCCCTGGCTGCAGCAGCAGCGTTGATCAATTTCTCAACAGGAAAATTCATGTATCTCACTACCTATTCTTCAAGCTGTACAAGCATACCGATCGGGGACATACCTTCAACCGCAGAGGAATACCTATGAGGGGAGGTGTGTCCCCATTCCTCTGTCTTGTCACACTTAACGATAAAAGTGTTTCAACATCCCGTCCCCCTGACACGTTTTTTACCAGCCTGCCAGACGAAAAACCACCATAGTGATCAGTATGCCCAGGAGCGCGCCGGCAACAACCTCAAATAGAGTGTGCACCTCCGCGTCAAGCCGGCTATGGGCCACCAGCAGGGCCATTACGAGAGCTACGGTGGCCACTAGGGTATTGCCTGTGAGCAGAGCTAAAGCGGTAGCCCCGGCAAAAGCTACTGCCGTATGGCCGCTGGGCAGGCCGCCTTTAACATAGGTACTTTTGCTGGTAAAAGCCTTCCCTACCCCCACAGCCAGTACGACAATGATTAGGGCAGTCAACGTCACATTAAGTGGCGTTTCTTTTATTCTGGGGGCAAGGCAAAGAGAATAGCCCTCAAGCCGCGGGAAAATTATTACATAGGCGACTACAATTGAATTCACAGCAGCCAGCAGGACTGCCCCGGCTGCCACATTTTTTGCCGTCCGTGCCAGGGGATGAAATTCCTGTATGTAAAGATCAACTACAGCCTCAACAGCTGTATTAAGTAATTCAGCCATGATTACCAGTGTAATGGCAAAAAATATTATAAGGAATTCTCGGGAACTGAGCCTGAGGTAAATTGACAGGCCCAAAACCAGAAGGGCTGCGACCATATGGATTTTCATATTGCGCTGTGATTTAATCGCATAGATTACTCCGGCCACAGCATAGTTAAAACTGTCCAGTACCTTGCGCAGGCTCATAATGTACCATAAACCTCTCTCAATCAACTTATAATGCTTAATTCGGCTGTGCTCTACTTGTTCTCGGGAAAACTCAGGCTGTTCATTATCTCGTCTTCTTGCCGGCGCATTATTTCCCGTTTATTTTCTTCCTGATGGTCGTACCCGAGCAGGTGCAAAACACCGTGTACAGTTAGGTAGGCCGCCTCGCGCAGAAAGCTGTGGCCATATTCTTTAGCCTGCCGTTCCACGGTCTGCAAAGAGATCACCACGTCACCCAGCAATATTACATCCTTCCCGCACGCCACAGGCTCTCCTTCCATCATGGCAAAAGAAAGAACATCGGTGGGGCAGTCCAAACCCCGGTACAGGTGATTCAATTCTTGGATATATTCGTCATCCACAAAAACCAGGCTCACTTCAGCATCATCACCATATCCCGCAGATTTTAACACATTGCGGGCAGCTTCAGCTAAAAAACCGGCTGTATGAGCATCAACAGCCGTTTTTTCCTGCAAGTTGCTTACGAGAACCGCCATTTGTCTTTCTCCCCTCTATTTCTTTAGGCATATCCGGATATTCGATCCGGCTGTGGAAGACCCCCGACAGGACCCTGACAAAAGAACTGGCTATAACACCGAGGTCCTTAAAGGTAAGGTCGCACTCCTCCAATTGGCCGTCGTTAAGCTTGTCTTTGATTATTTTTCTGACCAACCCCTCAACCCGTCCCTGGGTTGGGCTTTGCAGCGAGCGTACCGCCGCCTCCACCGCATCCGCCAGCATCACTATCGCGGCTGCCCTGGTCCTTGGCTTGGGCCCTTCGTATCTGAATTCCTCCTCAGTAATAGTCTCAGTCCGGTCGTTTTCCAGAGCCTTGTAGTAGAAATATGATACCAGGCTGGTACCATGATGCTGCTCAATTATATCTATTATACCCTGGGGCAGTTTGTGTTCTTTAGCCATTTCCACCCCGTCCTTCACATGGGATGTCAGGATCAGTGTACTGAGTGAAGGAGTTATTTTATCATGCGGATTGTCAACAGTCATCTGGTTCTCAATGAAGAAATATGGTCTCTTGCACTTGCCGATATCATGATAATATGCGCCTACCCGGACCAAAAGGGAATCCCCCCCCAGCGCGTCTGCGGCCGATTCAGCCAGGTTCCCTACAATGATACTGTGGTGATAAGTCCCCGGGGCTTCGGTGAGAAGCCTTTTTAACAGGACATTGTTCGGGTTTGATATCTCCAGCAGCCGTACCGACGACGTAATTCGAAATGTGTTTTCCAGAAACGGCAGAAAGCCGTTGGTCAGGATCGATGATAAAATACCGTTGATCACGCCCAGGGCCAGGCTGGACGAGATCAGCAGCGCCAGAGGACTTCCGTTCACGAGCCCCACGATAAATATAGCCACCACATTAGCCCCACTGGTGTAGATCCCGGCCCGCACCAGGTCGCTCCGCTGGCTGAGTTTTGAAACGCTGTAGACACCGGTGATACCACCGACAAACCCAACCACAGCGAAACGGAACTGGTTGCCGGTCATTACCCCCAGCAAAAGGCTTAGTACCGCCACCACGAGCACAGCCAACCTGGAATCAAGCAGTAAGGCGATCAGCATCCCGGCCGCGGCGATCGGCACCATATAGCCGAACTGGGCGCTGAACTCAGGCCATTGGGTAACATTAATAGCGATAATTGCTTTTCCCACCCCCATCACAACCAGTACAATCATACCCAGCAGGTAGAGGAGGCCGGCCTGTTTATAAATCTCTCGGTTCTGCTGATAAAGATAGACCAGGGTAGTCGTCATCAGCATGGCCACAAGCAGAAACACACCCAGTATAGATGTAAATTGAGGCTTTTCCCTGACCAAACCAAGAGCCTGCAGCTTGACCATATGCTCTTCGGTAATTATCTCACCTTCCCCAATCAGTTTCTCGCCTTCCATAACAGATATCATAGCGGGAGGTACGGCAGCCATCGCTTCGTCTTGTTTCTGCTTTGTCATTTCATAGTTAATGAAAGTATTGGGACGTAAAAAGCGCCCTACTGCCCCTTTGGAAAAACTATCATAAGGCTTCGCCAGGTTAAGAGCGCTGACCTGGTTATACAAAGTGTCCTTGGCCTCTTCAAGACTATCCTGTATGATTCCGTCTCCAGCTTGCATGATCCCCCCCACCAGGTTATTCAGGGAGTTCTCCACCGCATGTGTATCTTGTATCTGGTAACTGGCGAGTCCGGTAATATCTTCTTCCGGTATTACAAAAGGCAACACTGATTTAAGCCTGGAGACTTTAGCCGCAGTGTCCAAACCGGTGTCCTCCTGGATCTCACTTACCCTGGTGAAAAGATCTGAAATATCTTTTTGTACCGCAACGCTCACCTGCGGGTCCTTGGCATATATCTTTTCAGCTTTTTCCGCGGCTATACGTCGCATTTCCGCGGTCTTGTCCTCATATTCAAAAACAAGGTCTTTCTGGGCCTTGTATGTTTTCGGTGAAACCTGGCCAACCACCAGGTCGATTCTTTCGGGCACAAAATCAAAAGCCATAATCAGAGTGAATAGAAACAAAAACAAAACTGCCGCACTGCCCCGCCGCACTTTGCGCTGCTTGATCAAAAAGGACAGGACGGCTGTTAATTTATTCTTTAGCCTGCTATAAACAAGCATAGTCCCACACCCCTAAGTCGCCTTCACAATAAATATTATTTCATTTTCTCGTAGGCTTTTATAATCTCTTCCACCAGCGGGTGCCTGACAATATCCTCCCCAGTCATGGTATGGATGCCCAGTCCCGCCACATCTTTTAAAACCGAAAGCGCGTTAACAAGTCCCGACACCTGACCCCTGGGCAGGTCAATCTGGGTAATATCACCCGTGATAATGGCCTTCGAGCCGAATCCCAGCCTGGTCAGAAACATCTTCATTTGTTCCGGAGTAGTATTCTGCGCCTCGTCCAGGATAATAAAAGAGTCTTCCAGTGTCCGGCCCCGCATATAAGCCAGGGGGGCAATCTCAATTATGTTTTTTTCCAGATATTTTTGCGTGTGCTCCAGGCCGAGAATATCATAAAGACTATCATATAGCGGCCGCAAATAAGGGTCTATCTTTTCCTGTAAATCACCGGGCAGAAAGCCCAGTTTCTCACCGGCTTCCACTGCCGGGCGGGTCAGTACCAAGCGGCTGACATCCTTGTTGCGCATGGCCTTTATCGCCATAGCTACGGCCAGGTATGTTTTTCCCGTACCGGCCGGCCCGATGGCAAAAACCACATCATTTCTTTTGATCGCGTTAATATATTTTTGCTGTCCTTTGGTTTTTAATTTTATTTGTTTACCGCGGGGGGTAATCATAACGATCTCTGCCGCCAGACTCTCCAGCGAGTCTTTTACCCCGCTCTGCACAGCCCTGAGCGCGTAACTAACCTCGTGCGCTGTCAAAGGGTTACCCGCCCGGTAATACTTTTGCAGCTGGCTCAGTACTTCTACCGTCTGCTCCACCTTCCCCTGTTCACCGGTGATGATCAGTTCCTGGCCTCTGGCCACAAACCTGACTCCAAGGGATTTTTCGATATGGGCCAGGTGCTCGTCATTCCTGCCGAATATTGCGGCCGCGGCGCCTATATCATCCAGTTCAACCCTCGCCTCATGACTTTCCACCAATATCAGCCTGTACCTCCTTAGTGTTAAAGCAATACTATAACATAATAACTTAGGTACCAGGTACGCCATTAAAGAGCGCTTCCTCACCAATATCCTCAACGGTTTCAATTATCACCTTGATCCTTACCAACTTGTCCGAGTCGCCTGTCTCGACTTCCTCCACCCAGCGCTCCTGTATTCCAGCGTCATCCGGCATACTTTCCGCAGCCATAGCATAGGCCTGTTCTTCGGCAGTCCTGCGGGCTGCCGATCGGCTGCGTTCTTCCTTGTAATCAGCCAATTCAAAATATTTAACAGTTATTAGTTCGACGGGCAGGGCAATATTCCTCCATTCCGGTGCTTTGTTGACAAAAGTCCTGGTCTCATATGTCTCAAATGGTTCATTTTGGTTCCCAGATAGAATTATTTCCTTACTTTTGAATTTAATACTGACACGGTTTTTTTGCCTGCCGGTCGGCCGCTTTCCGGTTTCCACCAGGCTAACCTCGCTGTAACCCTCGTACCAGACCCTGGCCCGGGTGATGCCCATGGCATGTACATAGCGCACGGGTTTTGCCTCCTCGGTCGGTTTATTCTCCGCTTCGCCCTGTGACGGCTCTTCGACAGGCAGTATCTCCCCGGATATGAGCACCTGTCCCGGTGAAACGGTGTCTCCTTCCTTGACTGCCTGGCGGCCGTTTAAGACCAGTACCTCTTTGATTACCCCCGTTTTTTTGGCGACTATATGAGCGGGCTGACGGTCCTCCTCTTCCGGCACTATCCGTTCAGCCACCTCGATGGTAACTTTTGTGCCCTTGATATAGACACCTGACCATGATAGCTGGGGAAGCTGTGCAACAATTTTGTGCTCTACTGCGCCGGGATTAATATTCCATTTAAGCGTACCCCTGCGCAGTCCCGCCTGCTCTGCCACCTGTAAAACATAAGATGAATCCAGTTTTTCGTTTCCCTTAACTTCTATAAACCATATAAATGAGGTCGAGGAACAAAGGATTATAAGAAACAAAAAGGCTCCCAGCGCCAGGGCCCTTCTTCTGCGCAGCATGGCCACATAAAAAGGCAGGCCGAAACGCTGCCGGATACGGAATCTGCAGCGTGTGCGCCTGGCGATATGGCGTAATGCTTTAACATCTTTCAGGTAGACCTTGATAATGACTGTCCCGTTTCTTAACTGTTCCACATCCCAGAGATAGATACCCCTGCTGGTGGCCATATTTACGAACCTTTCAGGGGCATCTCCCGTCACGTGAATAACCAGGTAACCCTGGAGGCAGGACATTATTCTGAATAAAAGCATATTAAACACCTCATTTTATAAATAAGAAAAACTGAGAGTTTTGATTTTCCCTTCCACGCAGATTTCACCGGGAAGCACATTGCGAAGCAGCAAACCTTCCCCCTCGACAACCACTTCTCCTTCCCGCACGCTGATCCTTACTCCTGATGTGCTATACTCGATAATGCCGCGGTGGTTTTCTATGTACAGCTTAATATCACCGAACATGGTTATTTTGGGCAGGTCCAGCATTACATCGCCCGGCAGTT
Source organism: Desulfotomaculaceae bacterium (assembly GCA_028709235.1). GTDB lineage: Bacteria > Bacillota > Desulfotomaculia > Desulfotomaculales > Pelotomaculaceae > Syntrophopropionicum. Next base: position 9,827 of record JAQVXL010000011.1, on the reverse strand, counting down.
CGAGAAAATCGGAAAACTGTTTTTTTGCTTTTTTCCTGAAATCACGTAAAACCATAAAAAATCCCCTCCTGCCAAAATTTTATGCTTGCGGAGAGGCATAAATTACTATTATTTGCCAGGTCAGCCATGTACTGCAGGCTGATTTATTTGGAATAATTAACACCCGGCATATATATATCCGCCGCCGGTTAGCAATTTAAAGCGAAAATTTTAACAAAACAACGCCATTAAACATAATTTACATAATAGGATAATATACCCTTGAAAGGAGTTTTTGAGATGATAGAGCAATTAAAAGTTAACATAGGCAAAACAGTGGTTATTGAGCTGGTCAACGGCAGAAAGATATCCGGCACAGTGATGTCGGCTGAGCAACGGTATGTACGCCTGCAGTCAGATGAGGGTATTGGCGTTATACCTGTCGAGGCTGTTTATATTGTTTGGGAGGCGCCGTCCCGGACTCTGACCAACGAGAATATGGACCAGATCGCGGAGAAGTTAAGAGACAGTGTAAAAGCAGAAATAGCGTGCAATTCCTTCCCCGGCTTCAACTGCGCCCAGAGCTATATCTGCCGGCCTCCTGACACCTGTACCTTCAACTTTTCCTGCCCCGGCAGCTATGTACCCGGGGGCGGCGGCTCCCAGTGCGACATATTTGGTGGATTTGCCTGCCAGGGCGCACAGTTTTATGGCTTTGTAGGACCCGGTCAAATGCAGCAACCGTCAGTCGGGATGGCCGGTGAGGACCCGCAAGCAAATATAGCCTGCACCTCCTTCCCCGGCTTCACCTGTGCCCGCAGTTATATCTGCCGGCCACCTGACACCTGCACATTTTCTTTCGCCTGCCCGGGCAGTTACGCGCCCAGTTTTCCTTCCGGCGGTGGCGCCTGCCCGTTTTTCGCCTGCGGCCCCTTCCAGTTTAACCAACCCTGTGGGCCTTTCACTTTTGGGGGTTGCGGACCATTCCAGTTTGGCCAGCCCTGCGCTTTCTTGTTCCAGTGCGGCACATTCCAATTCGCGCAGCCCTGCGGTCCATTTCAGTTCAGCCAGCCGTGCTCGCCTTTTATATTTGGCGGATCGCAGTGTGGCATCCCGGGAGGCTTCGCCTGTGGCGGCCAAGAGTTTATCGGCATAGCGCCGGCCGGATCAACGCCAGGAACACCTGCCGGGCCACCCAAACCGCCCCTTTCACCAATGGAATTATCAATGCTGGGAAACAGCCAGAGCGAAGAGAAAAAAGAAACAAAGGAATAAATTAATGAAGGGAATTACTAATCAAACCTGGCAAAATGAAATGGTAAAATTCATCGGGGAGTATACCGGGAAAAATCCCGGGTACTCCCCCCGGGATCTTGCTTTCCTTTTGGAAAAGAAGTTTTTTATCAACAAAACAGACGCGGCAAAACTGGCAGCCCTGGCAGATAATAAATCGTCCGCCGGCCAGACCGGTCTGGCCGCGGTTGAACTGAACTTGACTTTCAACTGCAACCTGGCCTGCGCCTACTGCTTTATCCACGATAAAGGCGCACACGAGCGGATGTCCTTTGCCACGGCCAAAAACGCGGTCGATTTATTATTGGAACGGGCCTCATATCCCATTGTGAATATTACCTTCATCGGCGGTGAACCTTTACTAGAGTTTGATTTAATCAAACAAATAACCCCTTACGCGTTGGAAGCGGCCGCAAAGAAGAATATAACGGTCACTTGGGCGATAACCACCAATGGGACATTGATTAACGAAGAGATATTAAAATTTTTTGCGCACAATAAAATCAATCTGCTTTTGAGCCTTGACGGGGGGCAGAAAAACCATGACCGTTACCGGAGGACGAAAAGCGGCGAAGGCACCTGGAACCAAATAGTGAATTTGATTCCGCTGATCAAAATATATCAGCCCTGGCTTGGTGTCAGAATGACCGTCAGCACGGAAGCGATCGATGATATGAGGGAGGATTTTAATCACATTGCCACGCTGGGAATCAACCAGTTCATTATCGCCCCGGCCCAGGGCGCGGTGTGCTGGAGTAAAGAACAAATCGAGCAGTACGGCCTGAACCTGGTAAAGATATTGCTGGATTACCAGGAGCTGAAACGCAGGGGCTACCAGATTTTTATAGAGGAATTTGAAAAGGACGAAAATGAGTACCGGAGCTGGGGCTGCCGGGCAGGCAGCACCTCGCTGGCCGTGGCGCCCAACGGCGATGTCAGCCCCTGTTCCAAGATGCTCGGCCTTACAGATGAAAAAGGCAAATATATAATTGGCAATGTGAACAAAGGTATTAATTATAAACTGCTGCAGCCATTCCGGGAGCCGCACTGCCAGCAACCCCGCTTCTGCCGGCAGTGCTCCAGGAAATGCAGCGGGGGCTGCTATGCGGTAAACTTTGAGCAAACCGGCAATCATTTTACAGCTTCCGAGGAAAACTGCCTTTTCTGGGCAGTCTGCCAGGAAACCAAGCGCCTCTCAAAATTGCTGTATCGTACCGGGTAACGCAAAAAATGCTCATAAAAAATGCTTGGCCTAAGCCAAGCATTATTTTTTATTATTAATCAGTGGTATCTGCGCTTTCTAGCCGCCTCAGATTTTTTCTTCCTCCGCACGCTGGGTTTCTCATAATGCTCATGCTTTCTCGCTTCAGCCAGAACGCCAGCTTTTTGACAGGTACGCTTGAACCGCCGGAGGGCGCTGTCCAATGTTTCATTTTTACCAACTTTAACTTCCGCCACAATAATCCCTCCCTCCGCTAAAACCATAACACAAATCTTTGTCTAAAAATAAGTTCCATAAGCAAACACTAAACATTATACAACAGCTCAAAGCATAGAGTCAACCAGAGACTCAATTCTCTTTACCGAAAGACAGCCAGCTCTCTGCCTCCGTGACATGTTGTCCGCACTAACCAGGCGGCCACTGGAGCTCTCTGCCGGCTAGCAGGTGGTAATGGAGGTGGTTCACCACCTGCCCTCCGTCCCAGCCACAGTTGCATACCAGGCGAAAGCCATTTTCAGCAAACCCCAGATTACGGGCCACACGCAGGGCGGCCACATTGAGCCGGCCTGCTAATTCAAAGTCTTCCTCACCCAGATCCAGCAATGAAGAATAATGTTTTTTCGGAATCAGCAGAAGGTGGATGGGAGCAGCCGGTTTAAGATCTTTAAAAACCACTAAATGCTGGTCTTCATATACAATATCAGTGGGTATTACTTTGTTGGCTATTTTACAAAAGATGCAACCTGACATATTTCCACCTCCTCTTTAGATAATATGTACTACAATATTATTCAACATATCCACTACTAAATCCTTCAGCCTGTGCAATAATTCTGCCTTCTATAATTGTGCCCTGCAACTTTTCCGCCTGCACCGGGACAATCTGTCCCACCAGGCCGGCGTGCCCTGGAAATACAACCTTGACATAGTTATCCGTGTGCCCCTCAAAAAAACCACCGGCGCCCGGCACAGGCTGTTCCACCAGGACGCTTAAACTTCGGCCGAGATGAGACGAGGCGAACCCGGCCGCTAATTTCCTGCCCAGCTGGATTAGTTTGCGGCTGCGCTCATCTTTCAAAGCTGGTCCAACCTGCTGGTCATAGCCGGCGGCAGGAGTCCCCCGGCGGGGTGAAAATTTGAAAACGTGCATCCCGCTAAAGCCGATTTTATTAACAAAATCAAAAGTACCCTGAAAACATTTTTCACTTTCGCCCGGGAATCCCACCATCACGTCCGTGGTCAAACCTAGCCCAGGCATATTCTCTCTTAAAACATCCACCAGCCGGAGATATTCCCAGGCCGTATACCTTCTGCCCATTCTCAGGAGGATATCATCACTGCCGCTTTGCAGCGGCACATGCAGGTGCCGGCATATAATTCCTGAATTTGACATGACCTCCACCAGCTCCAGGGTTATATCATGGGGCTCGATAGAACTCAGACGCAGTCTCTGAAGCCCTGGTATCTCAAGCAAACTTTGCATAAGGCTGGCCAAGGTGATCTCTTGCTCCAGTCCGTTGCCGTATGCGCCGGTACGGATGCCGGTTAAAACAATTTCTTTATAGCCGGCGGCCACCAGATGCCGGGCAGCAGCAATTACCCTGTCCGGCTGCCTGCTGCGCAGCGGGCCCCTGGCATAAGGCACGATGCAGTAAGTGCAAAAATTACTGCAGCCGTCCTGTATTTTTAAAAATGCCCGGACCCGGTCCTGGATAGACTGTACAGACATCTCCTCAAATTGGTCCCCGTCCGCGTATACGCTGACAGCGTTCACTGGGGTACGTTCTTTAACTGCCTGCTCCACAAGGTCCACCAGGGCGACCCGGTCCCTGGTGCCGACCACCAGATCCACTCCAGGGATTTCCATGACCTCATCCGGGGAAACCTGGGCATAACAGCCGGTCACCGCCACAAAAGCATTGGGATTGGCCTTCGCGGTACGGCGGATCAGCTGCCGCGACTTACGATCCCCCAGATGGGTAACGGTACAAGTATTTATTATGTATACATCGGCTTCTTCGGCAAATTCCACAACCTGGTAACCCCGCTCCTGAAAAAGCCAGGCCAGCGAGGAGGACTCATACTGGTTAACCTTACACCCCAAGGTGTATACCGCTACCCTCTTCTTTGTCATTAGTTTCCCCTCCGAGATCCCCCCACCGGCAGAGGATCATTGCTAAAACCGCCATGCCGGCAGTCTCTGTGCGCAGAATACGCGGCCCCAGAGTTACCGACCGGACGCCGGACGCCCGCGCCTGTTCAACTTCCCCGGGGGTAAAGCCTCCCTCGGGTCCGATAAAAACATATATTTCCTCACCCGTGTTGTGTTTATATATTACATCTTTCAACGAAACTTGACACTCTTCCTCCCAGGGCATGAGCGCCACGCATTTCCCGGGCAAACTCGCCAGTATCTGGCCCAGGTCTGCCGCATCGCTCACCTCCGGCACATCCGGACGGCGGCACTGTTTGGCCGCCTCCATAGCTATCCTCTGCCAGCGCTCGCCCTTCCTGCGCATCCGGTCAGCATCGAGTTTAACCACGCTGCGGCGGCTGATCAGGGGTATTACCCGGCTGACACCGAGCTCGGTCCCCTTTTGTATGATTATATCCATTTTGTCGCCCTTGGGAATACCCTGCACCAGGGTAACCTGCACGGGGCAGGCAGAGGCAGTTAAAAGTTCTTTTTTAATCCTGCAGACGACCTCATCCCTGCCAGGGCTTTGAATTTCAGCCTCGTAAGACTTGCCCTTGCCGTCAAGGAGAACAACTATACTGCCTCTTCTCAGGCGCAGCACTCTGGTTATATGGATCACGTCAGGCCCGGTAATGCGGACCAGGTCGTTACCGATGTGAGCAGGTTCTACGAAAAAACGGGGAGCGTTCGTCTCTTTCATTTGCCCTGGGCCCGGCGGTTGGTCACGGTCTCTCCCCCGATACCCCAGTTGTCCGGATCAACTTCTTCAATAACAACAATTGTGGTTTGCGGGTTTTTTCCCAGCGTGTCCGACAAAAGTTTGGTAACACCCTGAATAAGTTGGGTTTTTTGTTCCGCGGTAGCCCCTTCATTTGTTATTTTGATATTAACAAAAGGCATTTATCCTCAACCCTTCCTTTTATTTTTACCAAACTAGCCTTCTTTATTGGCAACAATAGCTACCCACAGCCCGTCCTCCTGCTCCTCGCCTATCGCCAGGCCGGCTGCGGCAAAGACTGTCCGTACCATCTCCGCCTTTTCCCGGATAATACCGGAAGCAATAAATATTCCGCCGGGTTTTAGAACTGCCGCGGCCTGAGGCGCAAAGCCGGCTATAACATCCGCTATGATATTGGCCACAATCAAATCGGCGCCGTACTGCAAAAGCTCTGCCAGGTTACCCTGTCGCACCCTGACCACTGTGCCGGCATTATTTCTTGCCACATTCTCCACAGCCGCCTTGCAGGCCACCGGATCAATGTCCACCGCCTGCACCTCTCCCGCCCCGAGCCTGGCCGCTGCTATGGCCAATATGCCTGAGCCTGTCCCGATGTCGTACACGCTGATACCCGAGCGCACATATTTTTCCAGCAGTCTCAGGCAGAGGGCTGTTGTAGCGTGAGTACCGCTGCCAAAAGCCATGCCGGGATCCATTTCAATGATCAGATTACCTGCCTGGGGCTGATAATTTTCCCAGGATGGTTTGATCACTAACCGCCGTCCCACGCGCACCGTCTTATAATATTTTTTCCAGGCATCGGCCCAGTCCTCCTCTGCTACGACACGCGTGCTTATTTCAGGTCCGGGCGCCAGGTCCAGCCGGTTTATAACGTTTTTTATTTCCTCCACCCGGCCGGGCCAATCGTCCTGCAGGGGCAGGTAGGCTTTGACCAGGGGCGGGCCCGACGCGGGCTGAGGGAGAACTGCCCATTCGTCAGGGTGGATTTCACGTTCGTAGGCAAGAATAAGGGCGGGATCTTCAATAACAACCCCGCCAGTACCCATTTCTATGAAAATTTCTGAAACCAATTCTATCCCATCAGCAGAGGTGCGGACCACAATCTCCAGCCATTCTTCCACAAGCATATCCTCCCCATCGTGTCCAGAGGAGGTTCTTGTAACACGCTCCATCGGACACACTTGCTAATTATTTCTTTCAGCCCATAAAGGCGTCCTTAACCTTCTCAAAAATGCTTTTGTCAGCTTGCAGATTTATATTCTGGTGTTCCCCGCCCAGTTTTGCAAATTCCTTCAGCAAGGTCTTCTGCTTATCGCTCAGTTTGGTCGGGGTGATTATCTTGACCAGGACATGCTGGTCGCCGCGGCCATACCCGCTTACGTTAGGCACACCTTTGCCCTTCATCCGGAAAATCGTGTCGGTCTGTGTCCCTTCAGGCAACTTTAATATTGCAGTGCCTTCCAGGGTCGGTACTTCCAGTTCATCGCCTAGAGCCGCCTGGACAAACGAAATAGGCATCTCGCAGATTAAATCGTCGCCATCCCGCCTGAATACCTTGTGCGGTTTCACATGAATATAGACATACAGATCTCCCCTAGGCCCTCCCTTTGATCCAGGTTCGCCCTCTCCGGCTACGCGGAGGCGGGAACCGTTGTCCACTCCCGGCGGAACTTTAACATTGATGCTGCGCAACCGCCTGTTCTGTCCGGTACCGCGACAGGTAGGGCAGGGCTTCTCGATAATTGTTCCCTTGCCGCGGCAGCGGTCACAAGGACGTGATTGGACAATACGGCCAAATGGTGTATTCTGGGCAAATTGAACCTGGCCGACACCCTTGCAAGCGTTGCACGTCCTCGGCTTGCTGCCCGCCGCGGCCCCGCTGCCCCCACATGTACTACAGCCTTCTGTGCGGGTCACTTTGATCTCCCGTTCCAGGCCAAAAGCAGCCTCTTGTAAAGTTATTTCCAGCTCAGTCTTGATATCCGCGCCTTTTTCAGGCCCGTCACTGCGCCGGCGTCCAGCGCCCCCAAAAAACATATCAAAAATATCTCCAAAGCCGCCGAGATCACCAAAACCATTGAACCCGCCAAAACCCTGCCCATCAACTCCAGCATGTCCATAGCGATCGTAATTTACCCTTTTTTCCGGGTCGCTTAAGACTACGTAGGCCTCACTGACTTCTTTAAACTTGGTCTCCGCGTTGGGGTCATCTGGATTGGCGTCAGGGTGATACTTGCGCGCCAGCTTGCGGTAGGCCTTTTTTATCTCATCCGCAGAAGCGTTACGGGATACACCCAAAAGTTCATAATAATCCTGCTTCGCCATCAATACACCACCTCGTCAAAATAACAAAGCAAAGGGGAATCATCATTCCCCTAATAAGGTTATACCATCTCCCTACAACATATTATTATATACGATCATGCAAATATGGTACAGTTAATCTTACAGTTTTGGAACGTTCCTCCATGTTGCAGATTGATTACCCGAAAGTGCGACAGGAGAACCGTATCAAGAGAGTCCTCTCCTTGACACGGTTCTTTGACCCATTTATTTGTCTTCTTTGACCTCATAGTCAGCGTCTACAACGTTGTCCTCGGGATCCTGCCCGGCTGTGCCGGGTTCGGCTTCTCCAGTCTGGCCCGCCCCGGGCTGCTGCTGTCCTGTTTGCTGGTACATGGCGGCGGTCAGCTCATAAAGGGGACCGGTCAGCGCCTCCAGCTTGGTTTTAATCAAACCTGTGTCTGCGCCTTTCAATGCTTCCTTCAGCTCATCCGTGGCAGTCTGGAGTTTCTCTATAGCCGAGGCGTCCGCCTTGTCCTTGAAGTCCTTGATTGTCTTTTCCGCCTGGTAGACCATGCTGTCGGCCTGGTTTCTGATCTCTACCCCTTCTTTACGCTCCTTGTCCTCGGCAGCGTGCTGTTCGGCTTCTTTAACCATCCTGTCTATATCTTTATCTTCAATTTTAGTAGTGGCAGTGATGGTCATGCTCTGCTCTTTGCCGGTGCCCATATCCTTGGCCGATACATTAACGATGCCGTTAACATCGATATCAAACTTCACTTCAATCTGAGGCACGCCTCTGGGTGCCGGCGGGATCCCGGTGAGGGAAAACCGGCCCAGGGTTTTGTTGTCCCCGGCCATAGACCTCTCACCCTGGAGAACGTGTATTTCTACAGTAGTCTGCCCGTCCGCCGCTGTGGAGAAAATTTGGGATTTGGAAGTCGGGATGGTAGTATTGCGCTCGATTAGTTTGGTAAACACACCGCCCAAAGTTTCAATACCCAGGGACAACGGGGTCACATCCAGCAACAAAACGTCCTTGACCTCACCGGCCAGAACCCCCGCCTGAATGGCAGCGCCGATTGCGACACACTCGTCGGGATTAATACCCTTGTGAGAATCCTTGCCCAAAAACTTACGGATAGCTTCTTGTACAGCCGGCATCCGGGTTGCGCCGCCAACAAGCAGAATTTTATTGATATCCTTTGGCTCCAGCCCGGAGTCTGAAAGGGCCTGGCGGGCCGGGCCCATAGTTTTTTCCAGCAGGTCAGCCGTCATTTCCTCAAACTTGGCCCTGGAAAGGTTGATATCCAGGTGTTTTGGCCCGCTCGCGTCGGCGGAGATAAACGGCAGGTTTATATTTGTCGTAGCCACACCGGAAAGCTCGATCTTCGCTTTTTCAGCAGCTTCTTTGAGCCGCTGCATGGCCATTTTGTCGTTGCGCAGGTCAATGCCTGATTCTTTTTTGAATTCTGTGGCCAGGTAATCAATAACCCGCTGGTCAAAGTCATCACCGCCCAGGCGGTTGTTACCACTGGTGGCCTTGACCTCAAAAACACCGTCTCCCAGTTCCAGGATGGAAACATCAAACGTACCGCCGCCCAGGTCGTAAACTAAAATTGTCTGTTCATCTTCCTTATCCAGCCCGTAGGCCAGCGCCGCCGCGGTCGGCTCGTTGATAATGCGCAGAACTTCCAGACCGGCAATTTTACCGGCGTCTTTGGTGGCCTGGCGTTGGGAATCACTGAAATAGGCCGGCACGGTAATAACCGCCTTGTCCACTTTAGTACCCAGATAGGCCTCGGCGTCCGCCTTCAGCTTCTGCAGAAGCATTGCCGATAATTCCTGGGGAGTGTAATCTTTATCATCGATGGTTACTTTATAATCAGTACCCATATGGCGTTTTATGGAACTGACCGTGCGGTCCGGATTGCTCACCGACTGTCTTTTGGCCACCTGCCCGAGCAGCCTTTCGCCGGTCTTGGAGAAGCCTACCACCGAAGGGGTAGTCCTCGCTCCCTCAGCGTTGGGGATCACCACCGCTTCGCCGCCTTCCATCACTGCCACACAGGAGTTGGTTGTACCCAGATCTATTCCTATTACTTTAGACATTG